>NZ_JBBMER010000007.1:0-198066 GCF_040096455.1 Lachnospira rogosae (ex Hitch et al. 2025)
AATGAATTATTGTACTCATCTCGAAATTCTAAAAAGAATTTTCAAGGTTGTCTTTCTGTTCAGTTATCAAAGTTCATTATCAAGAAGCGTTTGCTTCTTATCTGTTAGCAACCAGCGTTTCTCGCTGACAGCTATGATAGAATAACATTTTGTTTGATGTTTGTCAACAAGTTTTTTAAACTTTTTAACTTTAGTTTCTATATTGTTGGTATTGTACTAACGTGTACTCACATTGTATCAGATGCCTTCAATATATAATCAATTATGTTATCCGTTCCATCACTAGCAGCTACCTGCAAGCTTTGGCATAAAAAAACCATCTAAGTTATGATAGATGGTTTTCAGCGGAGAGGATGGGATTCGAACCCATGCGCCCGTGAAGACAAACGGTTTTCAAGACCGCCCCGTTATGACCACTTCGGTACCTCTCCATATTCCACATATTCATCTGTGTTTTGTTCGTCTCGCTGACGACTTAGTTATATTATCATTCGTATTATGTTTTGTCAACACATTTTTCAAACTTTTTTAAACTTTTTTATGTTTTTCATCTTCAATACCATTTTACGAGCTTCAAAAGTGGCTATTTCACTGGGTTTCAGACCAATATTTCCATTTCAGCTTTCCAATCTGTTTTCAGAGATACCAATGCAAAAAGACTGATAAAAATAATATAAATCTATATATCTGCTAAACACCTTAAGGCAAATCCTGAAGGCAGGCTGGTGAAACAATATAAATCTATATATTATAATTAATATATAACACATAATAATCAATACATAATACTATACCACTACATATTACCATATCACTACATATTGTCTGGCACAGGTAATTTGCCTATGCCTTTAAAAATATCCTTGCTATGTCCATATCTTCTGGCGTTGTTACTTTTATATTCTTATAGTCTGCCATTGTCATTTTCACAGTCCTATCCATATAGTGCTCCACAACCATAGCATCATCTGTTATGTTGCCTGCTGTCGTATCATTATACAGCCTTTCGTATGCTTCTTTTATAAGACCAGCTTCAAACACCTGTGGTGTCTGTATCTGCCACAGTGTGCTCCTATCTGGTGTATTAACAGACATTCCAGCTTTATCAGCCACCTTTATTGTATCTTTTACCGGTACTGCTGCCACACACGCTTTATATTCCATTACATCCTGCATACAATTATATATTATCTGTGCAGTTACGCAGGGTCTTGCCCCATCGTGGATAAATATATAGTCCTCGCCTGATAACCATTCTTCATCCCTTGATAACTGCCCAGCCCCACTGCTCATCAGTGTTTGAATAAGCTCAAGTCCTGAATGTACAGAGTCGTAGCGTTCTTTGCCGCCCAAGGCTATACCTGCTATCTTTTTATAGCCATTTTCTTTAACAAGGGCTTTCATATAACCTGTATAGTCTTGGGATGTGACAATTATTATAGCATCTATAAACGGACTTTTCTCAAATACATCAAGGCTGTAGCTTATCAAAGGCTTTCCACCAACCACAAGGAACTGCTTTGGTATCTCACTATTCATTCTGGTTCCCTTACCACCAGCAAGAACTATAGCGCAATTCATATTCGTTCTCCTAATTTAAGGTTAGGTACTGCATTAAGGTCATATCCATGTCTTGTACCTGCCATATACTCATAATAAGCTGCACAACCAATCATAGCTGCGTTATCCGTACATAATATTGGTGATGGTGAATAGAACTTGATATTGTTCTTATCGCACTCTTCTGATAATGCTTTTCTAAGTGCAGAATTAGACGCAACTCCTCCTGCTACTGCAAGCTGGTTCATTCCTGTTTCTTTAGCAAGACTGATTGCTCTTGTTACAAGTGCTTCTACAACAGCTTTCTGGAATGAAGCCGCCACATCTGCCCTGTTAATTGTCTCACCTTTCATCTCCGCTGAATTAATGTAATTTAACACTGACGATTTAATTCCACTGAACGAAAAATCATATGGTGCATCATCAACATGTGCTCTTGGGAATACTATAGCATCAGGATTGCCCTCTTTAGCTATTTTATCAATCTTTGGTCCGCCAGGATAGCCAAGCCCTATTGCTCTTGCAACCTTGTCAAATGCTTCTCCTGCCGCATCATCTCTTGTTCTTCCTATTATCTCGTATCTGCCATAATCAACAACCTTTACAAGATGTGTATGTCCGCCTGATACTACAAGTGCAACAAATGGTGGTTTAAGCTCTTTATTCTCTATATAATTAGCCGCAATATGTCCTTCTATATGATGAACTCCTACCAATGGCTTGTCTGTTGCAAACGCTATAGCTTTAGCTTCCGCCACACCTACAAGCAATGCACCAACAAGCCCCGGTCCATATGTTACTCCTATAGCTGTTATGTCATCTAATGTGACATCTGCTTCTTTAAGAGCTTCTCGTATTACCGGATTAATATTCTCTATATGCTTTCTTGATGCTATTTCAGGCACAACTCCACCATATTCAGTATGAATTGCTATCTGAGTATTTATTACATTTGATAATACTGTTCTTCCGTTCTTTACTACTGCCGCTGCAGTTTCATCACAAGAACTCTCTATTGCCAGTATCAGTACATCTTTCTCATTTTTCATTGAATTACCTCTCATCTGCCCAAAAATACCTTCTATATATTGATTAATCAATAATTGAATCGTCCAAAATTCTGCTTATAACCATTAAAATTGAACTTAAATATATTAAAATCATACTCAATCCATTAAGATTATACCTAATTTATTAATTTCAAGCTTAATCCATTAAAGTCTAACTAAAATCAGCTTAAATCCACTGAGTCCACTAATTCCCAGTAAAGTATCTTCCATTTACCTGAGTTATCTCTTCTAAGCGTGAATTTAGTGCCTGATGTTCTTAGCTGTGTGCCTTCACGAATATAGTATACAAGCTCTATAGAAGCATACTCTCTGTTGTTAAATTTGGTATATCTGGTATTATTAGCCGTCTGTATATTAAAACTGCTTATTTTGGCATTATTATTTCTGTAAATGCTTATATCTTCTTTTAAAGCACTTAAAAATTCATCTTCTGTCTGGGTATTCTTTAATTCGTCATCAAATAATATGCGTGCCTGTCTGCCAAGCTTTTCTATATTCTCTTCTGACACATCAGACTCATAATAAGCTTTTGTTATTCTTGCATACAATTTTACAACATCTCTTACTGACTCTGGATAGTTATCTTCAATATTTCTGGATACAAGATATGACAACTCACTATTACTATCTGCAACAGACTCTGTTGCATCCTTATCTGCTGGTTTATTGGCAAGATAATAATAGTACGCAACACCCATAACCGCTAATACAATAATCGCAATTATCCATCTTAAATGTTTTTTCATAGGCTACTCCTCATCTTCAAACGTAAGTGTCACGCTCTGTCCATCTTTAGCCGCACATACATTTGAATATACAGACTTGATATTCTTTACATAATCTGACGGACGGACAAGCGATGGACTATAGTGTGTAAGCCACATTTCCTTAACTTCTGCTTTCCTTGCTATATCTGCCGCCTCATAAAATGTCATATGCTTATATTCCCTAGCCTTTGCCTCTTTATCTTTTTCTCCATACATACCTTCACATATGAATAAATCTGAACCTGCTGCATTATCTACTATTGACTGCACAGGTCTTGTATCAGTACAGTAAGTAAGCTTAATACCCTTTCTTGGTGCTCCCATAACCATATCCGGAGTATATGTAACCCCTTCCATAGTAACTTCTTCACCATGCTGTAACTTATTCCAGACCCTGCACGGAATACCCAGCTCTTTCGCCTTATCAGCATTGAATTTGCCTATTCTCGGAATATTAATTGAGTATCCATAACAGGTAACTGCGTGGTTTACACGGAATGCATCAATCTCATAGCCCTTGACTGATAAATGTTCCTGCTGCCCTGTCAGTTCTATCGTCTTTATTTCAAATGGAAGCTCCGGTGCAATAACTCTCAATGCTGACACTACTCTGTTAAGTCCCTTAGGACCTACAAGCGTCAATGGCTCTTTCCTGTCAGAATTGCCTATTGTAAGCAGCAGACCCGGAAGTCCGCTTATATGGTCAGCGTGGTAATGTGTAAAGCATATAACATCTATCGGATTATAGCTCCATCCTTTTTCTTTGATAGCTATCTGTGTTCCCTCACCACAGTCTATTAAAAGACTGCTGCCGTTATAGCGTGTCATTAAAGATGTAAGCCATCTTCCAGGCAAAGGAAGCATTCCGCTTGTTCCTAATAAACATACATCTAACATATCGTCTCCTTCCATCTTGTTAATAATATTATGATTTGGACATAACTATTGCATCTTCAACCGGCTTTTCATAAAATCTCTTTCTTACACCGATTGGAGAATAACCTAATTTCTCATAAAGCCTCTTGGCTGCTTCATTGCTCTGTCTTACTTCAAGAAAGAATACAGTCACATCTTTTAATCTTGCCCGTCTTTCAAGCTCCTTAAGAAGTGCTTCTGCAACACCACTTCTTCTATATGAAGGAGAAACCGCAATATTGGTTATGTTGCCCTCTCCTAACACAGTCCACATACCACAGTAACCTGCTATCTCTCCTGTACACTCACATACAAGATATACATTTTCTGGTGTATTAGCTGCATCTGCAAAGGATTTAGCCGACCACGGAAGGGAAAATATACTTTTTTCTATCTGTTCAACTGTTGAAATATCTCTGTCTTCCATTGGTCTTATATGATATTCCATAATTATGCCCTCTTCCCACTATGTTCTCTTTCAGCCTGTGATGGACGAAGATAATCTGGCTTTAACATATCTGATCCGATTGTCTTTCCCTCATTAGCCATATCAATAGCTGCAAGGGCAACCGATGAAGCCCTCTGTGTCCTTAAACCGGCTGGGCTGAATGTGTAATTGCAGGTAAGATTATCCTTAAAATAGTCCTTAGCTGCCGCTATTCCATCTCCAACGAACACAACCTTTTCCTTTACTTCATTAAGGATTCCTGCAAGCTCTCCATATGATATAAGGCACTGTTCGTGGACAGTTATAAGCTTTCCATTCTCAAAACGGTAAAGACCACTATACAGATGTGCCCTTCTTGCATCCATAACAGGACATATAATCCTGTCATCACCATAAAAGTTGTATGCCATAGCTTCAAGCGTAGGAACTGCCACCATTGGTTTATCAAGTGCAAGTGCAAGACCCTTCCCTGTTGCCGCACCAATTCTTAAACCCGTAAATGAACCCGGACCATTGGATACTGCAATTATATCGCAGTCCGCCGCATTATTTTCTGTCATACGGCATATTTCATCTATCATAGGAAGCAATGTCTGGGAATGTGTCTTTTTATAATTAATTGTATATTCTGCTATAAGCGTATCTTCCGTCATAATTGCAACAGAAGCTGTTACAGCAGAACTTTCAATTGCCAAAACCTTCATACTAATCCTCCATTTCTTTAGTGGCTACTTCTACCTTTCTGTAATCAAAACCTTTTGATAAATCTTTACTTATTGAGATATATGTTGTATTGTCCGGAAACAGCTCATCTATAAGCTTTCCCCATTCAACAAGGCACACTCCGTCTGAGTAAAAGTATTCTTCATATCCTATTTCGTCCATTTCTGACACATCACTTATTCTGTATACATCAAAATGGTATAATGGAATACGTCCTTGTGTATATTCCTGTACTATTGTGAAAGTCGGACTATTAATAGGTTCTTCTATTCCAAGGCCCTTGGCAAAGCCTTGTGTAAATACTGTCTTACCAACTCCAAGCTCGCCGTCAAGACAATATATATCTCCTGCCTTTGCCTCACAGCCAAGCTTATAGCCAAGTTCATATGTCTGCTTTGAATCAAATGTCTCTATTATCATATTTAATTCCTTTTATGCTACTTTATTCATTTTCTTAACATCAACTTTTATCTGGAATGGCTTCAGATGCTGCTGTGCCATTCTTATAAACTCATCTGCCCTGCCGTTAAAATCCCTTACAGGAATAATATTGGCATTGACTGTTGTCATATAAACATCGATATTAGCACCATCAAATTTAATCTTGTAAATCTTGTCCCAGCCAAGTGTTTCTGTTACATCATTAAGACTCACAGTTATGCCTTTATTATCTATTCTATAATGCACCTGCTCCTTAAATGTAACAACCTTTTCCATCTGTCTTTTAGCCCTGTGCTTCATATCAACCGATGGGAACACAAGAAAGAATACACCAAACACACCTACCATAAGTGAATATGAAGCGTTAACCCTGCCTATTGATATAACACAGAGAACTATCATTATCAGGGCCAGCATTATCTCTGCCATACCTGATATTGTGTGATACTTATGATAAAACTTAAATCTAAGTAAATCCTTTTCTGTGACCTTGCTGTCAAATTCTATTACATTATTGTCTGCATTATTATCTTTTGCATTATCATTCATAATATTATCAGCCATACACCTTCTCCTTAACAAAACGCATTCCAATCATCTTAAATTTCAACCTGCCTATAAGCCTGTTTACGGCTTTCTGTATACTTTCTTTGCTGTCAGTGCAGGATAATTAGTGCATAAACTTCTCAAGGCCTCTTAAATTAAGCCCCTGCTGTTTAGATGACTTTCTGCCAGCATTATTTTTATTATTCCTGCTGCCATTATTCTTATTATTCTTCTTGTCGCCATTCTTGTCTGAATTGTTCTTATAGCTTCTATTGGCAGCTTCCTTTTCATCTAAAATCATAGATAATGATATTCTACCCTTGTTAGTATCAACATCTATAACCCTGACATCTACAATATCTCCAACGCTCACGATATCAAGAGGGTGTTCAATTCTTCTTTCTGCGCTCATCTGTGAAATATGTACAAGTCCGTCCTGATGTACTCCGATATCGACAAATGCACCGAAATCTATAACATTTCTTACTGTACCTTTAAGTATCATACCCGGTGTAAGATCTTTCATATCAAGAACATCTTTTCTAAGTATTGGCTTTGGCATTTCATCTCTTGGATCTCTTCCCGGCTTTTCAAGCTCTTTAACGATATCCTCTAATGTCATAGTTCCTATTCCAAGTTCATCTGCAAGCTTACTCATATCTTCAATTCTTGATTTAAGACCGATAAGTTCTCCTGAGCTTATCTGGTTAATATCATAGCCCATAACCTTTAAAAGCTTAGCAGCAGCTTCATAGCTTTCTGGGTGAACGCTTGTTGCATCAAAAGGATTATCACCGCCTGTTATTCTCATAAATCCTGCACACTGTTCAAATGCCTTAGGTCCTAACTTGGCAACCTTTAAAAGCTGCTTTCTGTTAGTGAATCTTCCGTTAGTTTCCCTGTAATCAATTATGTTCTTGGCAACTGACTTAGATATTCCAGAAATGTATTCAAGAAGTGAAGCTGAAGCTGTATTAAGATCTACACCAACCTTATTAACGCTGTCTTCAACTACTCCTCCAAGCGTCTCACTTAACTTCTTCTGGTTCATATCGTGCTGATACTGTCCTACACCTATTGATTTAGGATCAATTTTAACAAGCTCTGCAAGTGGATCCTGCACTCTTCTTGCTATTGATACGGCACTTCTTTGGTTCACATCAAAATCAGGGAATTCTTCTGTAGCAAGCTTACTTGCCGAATATACAGATGCTCCTGCCTCATTAGTTATAACATAATCTACGCCTGCAAGATTATATTCCTTTATCATATCTGAGATTATCTGTTCTGACTCTCTTGAAGCAGTACCATTTCCACAAGATATAAGTGTAACACCATATTTCTTAATAAGGTCTGCTACTATTTTCTTAGTCTCCTCAACCTTGTTAAATGGCTCTGTTGGATATACAACCTTAGTTGCAAGCACCTTTCCTGTGGCATCAACTATAGCAAGTTTACAGCCATTTCTAAAGCCCGGATCCCAGCCTAACACAACCCTGCCTGCTATTGGTGGCTGCAATAAAAGCTGCTCTAAGTTCTTTCCGAACACCTTGATAGCCCCGTCCTGTGCATTATCTGTCAATGTGCTTCTTATCTCTCTTTCTATTGCTGGTGCAATAAGTCTGTCGTAAGAGTCTTCTATACATGCTGTAAGATATGGTGTTGTAAATTCATTATCTGCTGTTATCTCCTGCTTGGCAAGATATCTTAATATTCTGTCCTTAGGTGCTTCGACCTTTACTGTTAAGAACTTCTCGCTCTCTCCTCTGTTGATAGCAAGTATTCTGTGTCCTGGAATAGAGGCTATAGCTTCATTGTAATCATAGTAATTCTCATATACCGAGTCTGCATTTTCGTCCTTGGCAGTTACTACAAGCTTGCCCTCTTTAAATGTTATATCTCTTATATATGTCCTGTAATCAGCGACATCTGATATCTGCTCTGCAATTATATCAAGTGCTCCTGCAACAGCTTCATCTGCCGAATTTACTTCCTTACCTTCTTCATCAGATATATACTTAGCAGCTTCTGTTAATATATCTTTAACAGCATTCTGTTCTTTAATATAAGCTGCTAATGGCTCAAGACCTTTTTCCTTGGCAATAGTTGCTCTTGTTCTTCTCTTCTGCTTATATGGTCTATATAAATCCTCGACTAAAACCATAGTTTCAGCCTTTATAATCTGTTCCTTTAACTCCTCTGTGAGCTTTCCTTGCTCCTCTATACTTGCTATAACCTGCGTCTTTCTATCCTCAAGATTACGAAGATATTTAAGTCTGTCATCAAGAGCACGGAGCTGTTCATCGTTCAATGCACCCGTAACTTCCTTTCGGTATCTTGCAATAAATGGTATTGTGCAGCCCTCATCAATAAGCTTGACTGCTGCATCTACCTGTGATGTCTTAACTTCAAGTTCTTCCGCAATTTTCTTAATAATATCCATTATTAAACTCCATTCAACTATATATTTATAATAATTATCTAACGATTAATTATACCAATTGAGCAATCTATTATCAAGCCACATTAAATTGTAAGCCTTAAATGAAAAAGCACCATATAAGCAATATCTTATTATACCGTGTATACAGTATGATTTAAGATACAGCTTATATAGTGCTGTTTTATGCCGTTTGAGGCATTTTTTATTGTGAATATATCATCCCTTAATAAATATTTATCATTCCACCAATATTGGTTGTGAGCCTGTATTTACTTTATGTTCTTTTTTAACTGCTCAAGCTCATCATCAATATTCTTTACGCTTGATGAAACATCATCAGCTTTCTTATTTCCGCCTTTTCTGCCTTTGTCATCTGAGAAATTGCCAGCAAAAAGCACTTTTCCAACAAGTCCGGCACCGCCGAATATAAGAACAAGTATAAGTATCCAGTCATAAAGTGTCATTGCACTTAAATGTATATTAGTTGTCATAACAACCGATGCAATTATTATAATCACCGCTAATACTGTAAATACCTTTGAGGCGAAATTCGCACCGCTGACAAACATCCATACTATGCCTATTATCAATGGCACAACTATTAAACCGGAAGAAAATCTTCCTCCACCGAATGAGAAAAAGCCTGAAAATACAATTACCTTCTGAGAGAATATATACAAACCTACAACAAGCATTATTATGCCTGCAACAAACTGCATTAATTCATTCTTTGCTTCCTTCATATGTAAAACCCCCTTATATTATGTTTTTTATTATTTGTTATTAGGAACAAATACATCATAAATAGTCTTAATAGCATCTTCAAAGTATCTGTTTCTTACACCAATAATAATATTAAGTTCACTAGAACCCTGATCAATCATCTTAATGTTAATCTTTGCCTTTGCAAGAGCTGAGAATATATTAGCCGCAAGACCTGAGTTATTTCTCATACCACGTCCAACAACAGCAATAAGCGAAAGATCTGATTCAAGTTCAATGCTATCTGGATTAACTGCTCTGTGTAGCTGTGCAAGAACCTTCTGTTCCTTCTCAACAAATTCATCCTGATGTACAAATACAGTCATTGTATCAATTCCTGATGGCATATGCTCAAATGATATTCCATTGTCCTCGAACACCTGAAGCACCTTACGTCCAAATCCTATCTCCGAGTTCATCATATCCTTATCAATTGTGATTGATACAAAACCTTTCTTACCTGCAATACCTGTAATTATGCAGTCTGGCTTGTTACAAGTTGTCTCAACAATCATTGTACCCTTATCCTGTGGTGCATTAGTATTACGGATATTGATTGGAATTCCTTCCTTTCTTACCGGGAATATTGCTGATTCGTGAAGAACTGTAGCACCCATATAAGAAAGTTCTCTTAATTCCTTGTATGTAATAACTTCAATTGATCTTGGATTGTCCACTATTCTTGGGTCTGCTGCAAGAAATCCTGATACATCTGTCCAGTTCTCGTATACATCAGCCTTTATTGCCCTTGCAACAATAGAACCTGTAACATCTGAACCACCTCTTGAGAATGTCTTAACTTCTCCGTTAGGCATAGCACCATAGAAGCCTGGAATTACAGCTTTCTCAACATTAGCCAATCTGTCAGCCATAACTTTGTTAGTCTTCTCACCATCAAATTCTCCTTCTGGGTCAAAGCAGATAACACTTGCTGCATCTATAAACTCATAACCAAGATAATTAGCCATTATTATACCATTGAGGTATTCGCCTCTTGAAGCCGCATAGTCCTTGCCCGCCTTACTTTCAAAGTTCTTCTTGATTGTTTCAAACTGTTCCTTTAATGAAAGTTTTAAGCCAAGTCCTTTAA
Organism: Lachnospira rogosae (ex Hitch et al. 2025); assembly: GCF_040096455.1. Lineage (NCBI taxonomy): Bacteria > Bacillati > Bacillota > Clostridia > Lachnospirales > Lachnospiraceae > Lachnospira > Lachnospira rogosae (ex Hitch et al. 2025). The sequence goes on from NZ_JBBMER010000007.1 coordinate 10,766, forward strand.
TAATCTCATTGTATCTTTCTTCAATAGCCTTTAACTGCTTATCAAAATTCTTTCCAGCTTCTGCCTCTGCATAACACTTATAGAGCATATCTGTTACTTTGGTGTCCTCTGAAAATCTCTTTCCTGGTGCAGATGGAACTACATATCTTCTGCTTTCCTCAGCTCTTATTATGTTACCAACCTTCTTAAACTGATCTGCACTTGCAAGTGAACTTCCACCGAATTTAACTACTTTAACCATTACTAATTCTCCCTTATAATTATATCTTAATTGTTTAGTATTTATACTCTAAATATCTCAGCATTCTTATATATTCAGCACTCTCATACTTTTAGCACTCTTATATATTCAGCTCTTTCATATATCTATCATCCGACTATATTAACACCCATTGATATCACTGAAGCTTTGTATCGTCTATTCTTATTCTTGAAATCATATCTACATTAGATGCTGCTTTATCAAATGCTTCTTCTGTCATCCTGTCGGTTATAAAGCCGAATTCATTATCAAGACCATCAACTGTGATAATCTCTACATCACCGAACTGTTCTTTAACCATAGCTGTATCAGAAGCATTACCTTTAACTCTTACAAAGAAGCTTCTGACTTCATCTCTGGTAGGTGCAAGTTCGAGCTTTTCATCATCCCAGATTACACAGACATTAGTTCCCTTATGTTTAACACAATCTATTATATCTCCAACTACAGCACTTGCTGTTGGAAGCTTTCCTGCACCAGCACCAAAGAACATAACATCGCCTACCATATTACCATTAACATATATTCCGTTAAGAACTCCATTTACATTGTAGAGCGGATGTGTTGTATCAATAAGGAATGGTGCTGTAATAGCATATACCTTTCCGTCTTTTCTGTAACTTGTTGCCAAAAGCTTTATAACGCTATTAAGTTTTCTGGCATATGCAAAATCTTCATTGGAAATCTTAGTAATTCCCTCTGTTGTTATCTCCTCAAAATTAACCGTCCTGCCATCTGCTAAAGAAGTAAGAATAGCTATCTTTCTACAGGCATCATATCCTTCAACGTCTGCCTCCGGATTTCTTTCAGCATAACCTAATGCCTGTGCTTCCTTTAACACTTCTTCATAGGAACTTCCATCATTACTCATCTTTGTAAGAATGTAATTAGTTGTTCCATTCATAATACCTGTAATCTTAGTTATCTCATCTGCTGTAAGTGCCTGATTAAGTGGTCTGATAATAGGAATTCCACCGCCTACTGATGCCTCGAACATAAAGTTAAGGCTGCGTTCCTTAGCCATAGCAAGAAGCTCTGCTCCGTGTGCCGCAACAAGCGCCTTGTTAGATGTACAGACACTCTTCCCAGCTTCAAGTGCTCTCTTAACAAATGTAAATGCCGGTTCAACACCACCCATAACTTCTACTACTACATCTATCTCATCATCATTAATAACAAGGTCTATATCGTGTACAATCTTTTCCTGAATTGGATCACCAGGGAAATCTCTTAAATCTAATACACTCTTTACCTCAATAGGCTGGCCTGCCTTTTTTGATATTGACTCTGCGTTCGCATCAAGTATCTCTACAACACCTGATCCAACAGTACCATAACCTAAAACTGCTATCTTTGCCATACTATCCTCCATTTAATCTTATTGTTCTTCATTATGCAGGTTCAAGAAACTAATATGTTCACTAATATATCAGTTCCCCACCAATATATTAAAGTGACGCATCACTGCTTAATATCTTTAAATATCTTACTCCGTTAAGCTGTTCAATCTCTTCTATCATCATAGAAGCATCACCTGTCGTTGGAAGTATCTCAACACTAAGCGTAAGAGAAGCAATGCCATTAACAGGAATCGTCTGGTGAATTGTAAGTATATTTGCCTTAAATTCTGCAACTTTCTTAAGCACAACTGATAAAAGCCCCGGTTCATCTTCCATTGATAATACAAATGTTATTGTCTTACCTTTAGAATTGTCCCTGAATGGAAATATATCATCTTTATACTTATAATAAGAGCTTCTGCTTATTCCCACTTTTTCTGTCGCATCTGCTATGGAGATATTCTGATTTTCTATAAGTCTGTTAGCTTCTGCTACCTTCAACAGTACCTCTGGAAGAGCTTTCTGCTTAACAACATAATACTTAATATTCTCTTTCATACTTCTCCTTATATATATAGTCCTGCTGCAGCAAATTGTTCATCTCAGAAAGACAATTGTGCTACGCACAAAGAATGGTATCATAAATTACACTTAATTGCAAGAGATTTTCTATTACAAAAAAGAATGTGCTTTGCACATTCCCGCGCCGAGCGTGGTCGCTTGCGCCAAATTGCATCTTCACGCGAGTGTGCATCACCAGCACATAGTGCCTTTATTGTAACAGGAAATTCTATAAGAATTTCCTGTTACAATAAAAATAACCCTCGCACAACGGGAGAGGAATGCGAGGGTTAGTATATAAAAATAATGCTTATGCATCATCTTTACCAGATATTAAACGCAAAACAAAAAGCACCCGTTACCGGATGCTTTAAATGTATACTTCATAATATATCAAACAGACCTTACTAACATCAGCCACGCTAATAATATTACAGGCAAATGTTAATTAAACCATTATAATAACTCAATGAATAAACAGTGCAACCGGCTGTCTTTCCTTAACATAAGCAATATTAATATTCCTGCTGGTGTTACCAGGCTGCCATATAAATACTGCTATAAAGGTGAGGACCCTTTGGCTTTGCGTCACAGCTTTTCAACTGCTTTGCTAAAATATTAACTTATGAAGTAGACTATATACATTTTACTTTTAATTGTAAATAGTACCTTAGTACCACATCAGTTTCTTTCTCTGTCGAATACACTTGCCAGATATCTCATTGCATTAAGATGATCCCAGTTAAGCTGCCCTTTCTGCATACGCCATTTCCAGTTATTACCAAAGCTTGATGGGAAGTTCATTCTTGCTGAATTATCAAGCTTTAATATATCTTGAACAGCAAATATTGTAAGCACAGCAACACTTGAATATGCAGCTCTGAACACCATATCTACCATTCTGTACTTATCCCTTGTATCAAGATAATCAAATGCATAACCTAACTCGCCATCATTTCTGTCATTAAAAAATCCAAGAAGTGTTTCATTGTCGTGTGTTCCACCGTAGCATACACAATTATTAGTGTAATTATATGGAAGATGTGGATTCTTTCTGTCGCCACCAAATGCGAATTCAAGCACCTTCATTCCCGGATAATTATTATCCTTTAATATCTGGTCAACCTCCGGCATACATACTCCAAGATCCTCTGCTATTATCTTCTTATCGCCGATTGATTCATTAATAGCATCAAGAAGCTTCTGCCCTGGTCCCTGCTCATATGAGCCCTGTCTTGCATCAGGCATTTCATATGGAATAGTATAATATTTAATAATACCAAGAAAATGGTCTATTCTTATAATATCATACAGGCGTGCAGAATTAGCCATTCTCATTCTCCACCATCCAAAATCACTGTTCTCCATCTTAGCCCAGTCATATAATGGATTGCCCCACTTCTGACCCATATCTGAAAATGCATCTGGTGGAACTCCTGCTACCTTTACCGGTGTGAGATTCTCATCAAGTTGGAATTCTGCCTGATTGGCCCATACATCAACACTGTCGTAGCCCATATATATAGGTATATCGCCAATTATCTCAATTCCGTTAGAATTAGCATATGCCTTTAACTTACCCCACTGTGTATAGAACTCATACTGGATAAAATTCCAAAATCCTATATCATCAGAAAGTTCGTCCTCATATCTTTGCATAGCCTCTGGTTCTCTGAACTTAATATCCCTGTCCCATTCTCCCCATGCTTTCTGGTTAAAATACTCTTTCAAAGACATAAACATTGCGTAATCCTTAAGCCAATATGCATTATCCTTAACAAAATTATCAAAACGCTTGTAAAGTGGAAGTCCCTTATCAAGGGTAAGCTTTGCTGAAACACATTTTCCCTTAAAACGCTCATATGCTTTTCTAAGTACATTAAATCTTTCATTATACATTTTCTCATAACTTACATATCGGTCATCACCAAGATAGCCGTCATGGTTGACTGGATATCGGTTATTGACCGCATCATCTTCTGACACCTCAACCGGTATTATTCCATCTCCCCAGTCAACTGCTATAACCTCTGATTTAAGAAGAAGTCCTTCTTCTATCAGCATATCCAGATCGACAAAATAAGGATTACCCGCAAACGCCGAATATGGCTGATAAGGACTGTCACCGTATGTTGTTGGTCCTACCGGAAGTACCTGCCAGTATTTATGATTGCTGTCCCTTACAAAATCCACAAACTCATAGGCATCTTTTCCTAATGTTCCTATTCCATAAGGTGATGGAAGCGAACTGATTGCCATAAGAATACCTGCATTTCTTTTAAATACATTGCTATTACCCATATACACTCCTTCTCGCTATACACTTAATTAACAGTTACTGTATTAGTCGTTCCTGCTCATCTGTTCAGCAAATTCCCTAACGCCCTGTGCTTCATCCTCTGATAATATCTTGTTAATATCAAGAAGAATAACTAAATCACCATCTACACTTGCAACTCTGTCAAGGTATTCTGTTTCCTCATTCTTAGCAAGTCTTGGCATATCAACAATCTTCTCTGCGTTAAGTTCACCAATTTCAAGAACCTCATCAACCTCAAGTGCTATCTTCATATCCGGAAGATTAACGATAACTGTATTATTACCCTTAGATTCAGCGGTATCATCCATAGAGAACTTCTTCTTAAGACTCATTACTGGTATTACTTCTCCTCTAAGATTAACAATTCCACTTATGTACTTCATAGCATTAGGAACTGGAACAACATCTACCTGTCTTTCAATTGACTGAACGAGGTTAATATCCACTCCAAACTTCTGACCTCCAAGTGTAAATACTACCGGTCTGATATAATCTGCCATAATTACTCCTTTCTTAATGCCACTGCATTTTATAGTTATTATAAATTAATTATCTCATTATTCTTCATCAGCTTTCTTTCCTGTCGATATCCAGTTAAGATATGCGTTAATAAATGGATCTATATTGCCATCTAACACACTTGCTGCATTACCAATATCTTTATTAGTTCTATGATCTTTTACCATTGTGTATGGCTGTAATACATAACTTCTTATCTGATTGCCAAAATTAATATCTTTAACATCACCTCTTATATCTGATGACTTCTGTGCATTTTCTTCCTGCTTCATCATATAAAGCTTTGCCTTTAACATCTGCATTGCCTTATCTTTATTCTGGTGCTGTGATCTCTCATTCTGGCACTGTACAACTATTCCTGTTGGAAGATGTGTAATTCTGATTGCTGATGATGTCTTGTTGATATGCTGTCCACCCGCTCCACTTGAACGATATGTATCAATTCTTAAATCATCATCATTAATCTGTATATCAATATCCTCATCTATATCAGGCATTACATCACACGATACGAAAGATGTCTGTCTCTTTCCGGCCGCATTAAATGGAGATATTCTTACAAGCCTGTGAACCCCATGTTCTGACTTAAGATGTCCATATGCATTATCTCCTGAAATCTCTATAGTAACAGACTTTATTCCAGCCTCATCGCCTTCAAGATAATCAATTGTCTGCGTTGAATAGCCGTGCTTTTCTGCCCATCGCGTATACATTCTAAAAAGCATCTGACACCAGTCACAGCTCTCTGTTCCGCCTGCTCCGGCATGTAATGTAAGTATTGCATTACATTTATCATATTCTCCTGAAAGAAGTGTCTCTGTCCTTATTGAGTCCATTTTCTCCTCGAATACAGTTATCTCATCTTCTATCTCAGAAATTAATGAGTCGTCCTGCATTTCATCTGCCATCTCAATAAGTGTATTAATATCCTCAAGCCCTGACTTTAAGCTGTTATAACCTTCAAATGAGTCCTTTAAAGTCTTAAGCTCTTTCATAGCCTTATTGGATTTATCTGGATCGTCCCAAAATCCGGGTGCTTCCATATCTGCTTCCAGTTCTTCTATTCTTTTCTTCTTACTGTCAAGGTCGAGCGACTGTTTTATATTCTCAATCTGTGCATCATACCCTGAAATCCTATATTTAAACTGATCTAATTCTACCACTATATACCTCTTTTATTAACTTACTTATTCTCTTATTAACGCTCTTGTTCACAGGCTCATTGCTATCCGTATATAATTACAAATCACCATTCTATATTAAGGTCCTATATTAAAAAAGGAGCTGCACACTATGTTAAACATTCCAAGTATTATGATTAAGTGTCAAAGCCTTAACTCTTTTAATATATTAACATAATATATTAACACTTACATCATATTATAATACCACAAAATGTCATATTCGCATAGTGTGACAGCCCCAATCCGTCAAATATTATAATCTATAAATTACTATATCACTTCCCGGACATTATGCCTGACGTCCACAACAATTCTTATACTTCTTCCCACTTCCACAAGGGCAGAGGTCATTAGGATAAATCTTCTTATCTGTACGTCTTACAGGTCCTTTTACAGAAGGTCCTTCGTCTTTGTTAGTGCCTGTAACTTTAGCTACCTGCTCTCTTTCAACCTTTTCTTCTACCTGAATGTGCATAAGAAGTCTTACTGTATCTTCTGTAATAGCTCTTGTCATCTCATCAAACATATCATATCCCATCATCTTATACTGTACAACAGGATCTTTCTGTCCATATGCCTGAAGTCCAATTCCCTGCTTAAGCTGATCCATATCATCAATATGATCCATCCATTTTCTATCAATAACCTTAAGAAGAACAACTCGTTCAATCTCTCTTATTGTCTCTGGTTCTGGGAATAAAGCTTCCTTATCTTCATAGAATTTAACAGCTTTCTCTTTCAATGCATGAATAAGTTCATTCTTGTTCTTTATATTCTCATCATACGCAACTGGTGCTATAGGTATAGTTGGAAGTAAAAGCTCGTTAATCTCATCATAATTCCACTCATCAGCACTCTTATCTTCGCTGACACTTCTATTAACAACGCCCTCAACGAAATCAGTTATCATCTTCATAATTGAGTTACGCATACTCTCGCCATTAAGAACTCTCTTTCTCTCGGCGTACATAATCTCTCTCTGTTCATTCATTACCTGATCATATTCAAGCAAATGTAATCTTATTCCGTAGTTGTTAGTCTCAATCTTCTTCTGTGCTGTCTCAATAGCATTACTTAACAACTTATGCTCAATCTGGTCATTCTCACCAACACCTAATCTGTTAAATGTATTCATAAGAGTCTCCTGAGCGAATAATCTCATAAGATTATCTTCAAGAGATATATAAAATCTTGATTCACCTGGGTCACCCTGACGACCTGCACGACCTCTTAACTGATTATCAATTCGTCTTGACTCGTGTCTTTCTGTACCAATAATCTTAAGTCCTCCTGCCGCTCTTGCTTCCTCATCAAGCTTAATATCAGTACCACGTCCTGCCATATTAGTAGCTATTGTTACAGCTCCGTGCTTACCTGCATCGGCTACAATCTGAGCCTCAAGCTCGTGATACTTGGCATTAAGTACATTATGAGGTATTCCTCTTTTTCTAAGCATTTCACTTAAAAGTTCTGATGTATCAATTGTTATTGTACCAACAAGTACAGGCTGTCCTTTTTCGTGTGCCGCAACAACTTCTTCTACAACAGCATTGAACTTGCCCTTCATAGTCTTAAATACAGCATCATTATGGTCAATTCTTGCTATTGGCTTATTAGTAGGGACTTCTACAACGTCCATATTGTATATTCCCCTGAATTCCTTCTCTTCTGTAAGAGCAGTACCTGTCATACCAGCTTTCTTATCAAACTTATTAAAGAAATTCTGGAATGTAATAGTTGCAAGTGTCTTACTCTCTCTCTTAACCTTAACGTGTTCCTTAGCTTCAATAGCCTGATGAAGACCATCTGAATAACGACGTCCTGGCATAATACGTCCTGTAAATTCATCTACAATAAGAACTTCATCATCTTTGACAACATAATCCTTATCCCTGAACATAAGATAATGTGCTCTTAATGCAAGTGTTACATTGTGCTGTATTTCAAGGTTCTCAATATCAGCATAGTTATCAATATGGAAGAACTGTTCAACCTTATGGACACCCTGTTCTGTAAGATTAACAACCTTATCCTTCTCATTAACGATAAAGTCACCATCTTCCTCTATCTCTTCCTGCATCATAACCTGCATCTTAGTACGTTCACCATGGTAAGTACCCTTTACAAGCTGTCTTGCAAGTACATCACAAAGTTCATATAACTTAGTTGACTTGCCGCTCTGTCCTGAAATAATAAGAGGTGTACGTGCCTCATCAATAAGTACTGAATCGACCTCATCGATAATACAGTAATGAAGGTCACGGAGTACAAGCTGCTCCTTATATATAGCCATATTATCCCTAAGATAATCAAATCCAAGTTCATTATTAGTAACATATGTAATATCACTTGCATATGCCGCTCTTCTTTCATCATCTTTCATATCGTGAAGAACTATACCTACTGAAAGTCCAAGGAAATTGTGTACCTGTCCCATCCATTCAGCATCACGCTTAGCAAGATAATCATTAACTGTAACTACTAATACTCCCTTTTCTTCAAGTGCATTAAGATATGCCGGAAGTGTACATACAAGTGTCTTACCTTCACCTGTACGCATCTCTGCAATACGTCCCTGATGAAGAATAATACCACCGATAATCTGTACTCTGTAATGTTCCATCCCAAGAACTCTCTTGGCAGCTTCTCTTACAGTTGCATATGCTTCCGGAAGCAAATCATTCAAAGTCTCGCCTTTAGATAATCTTTCCTTGAATTCTTTAGTCTTTCCTTTAAGCTGTTCATCGCTTAACTTACCATATTCTTCCCTATAGCTTTCTACTTTATCAGCAATAGGATAAATTCTCTTTAACTCATGTTGACTATGTGTTCCGAATATTTTCTGAACTAAACCCATTACATACTCTCCTTACTTTACCTTTTCCACATTACGAAAAGCTGAAATTATTGTAATTGTATCACCATTTATATAATTAGGCAAGCATCACCCATAACAAGAAAGAAGTGCAGATATACTAAGATACTGCACTTCTTTTAGATAATCTTTAATTAATTAAATTACTATAAACATATACCTTATAATTAATGTAAATTCATCAACTATATCTAATATAGTACATTACATATAATTCATTAATCACACCATAAAGACTTGAATATAATTATATAAATCAACTATAATTCATAATCAGCTGCATTATAATTAGTCAAGTTCTGGCTCTATAAGACCATATGTATTGCCTTTTCTCTTGTATACAACATTAACTTCTTCTGTCTCTGAGTTGAAGAATACATAGAAATTATGACCTAATAATTCCATCTGGACACATGCCTCTTCAGGATCCATTGGTTTGATACCAAATCTCTTAGTTCTTATAATCTTAACCTCATCTGTTGGCTCATATTCATTCTCTACATATTCCTTGGCAAATGCGGCTTCATTATGATGCTTATCTACAATCTTGTTCTTATACTTCTTTAACTGTCTCTCAATTACTTCCTCAACAAGATCTATAGACACATACATATCACTGCTTACCTGTTCACTTCTTATAATGTTACCTTTAACAGGTATTGTAACTTCTATCTTCTGCCTTTCTTTCTCAACACTTAATGTTACATTGACTTCTGTCTCTGGTGCAAAAAATCTATCCAGCTTACCTAACTTTTCCTCCACTGCTGATCTTAAACCATCTGTTACATCAATATTTCTTCCTGTAATAATAAAACGCATGATGTCCAACTCCTTCTATCACTTTATTATCGTGTTGCCTGATCAAGGAATGTTGCCAATTCAATTGTGCTTCATTGTGCTTCACGACTTTTGATAATGTTATTATAACACAATTTCACATTTAGACAAGTAAGTTCACACAATTTACAGATATTTTATTAATTTAGTAGTCAAAGAGCCGTGAACCCCCTGTAATACTGGCATTTCAAATGTCAAGCACTAATACTGGTATTTTTTTAACAATTTAAAATTTTGTATAATTGAACAAAACATTTATTCTATTATCCACGATATAATCCACAGTGTTTATCCCCATATCAAATTGTGGATAATGTGGATAACTCGGTGTATAACTATTTTTCTAAGCAATTCCACACTTTTTATCTGTGGATAACTTCTTGATTATCTGTCAATTTGTGTCGAATAACTTTCTGAGTTTTTTGTAAGCATTTACAAATTTAGTAAGTATGCACAAATCATTAAATGTCAAGCTTGCCCAATGTATTTTTTTGATATAGAATGATAAATATAGTATATGCTCACATTTGCATTATTATGTTTAAATATCAGATTATTCTGACACAATAAGTGCTGATGTGTGCAAAAATCATTCATAGAAATGAGGATTTATTATGGAAACTAATGTATCCACTGTCATAGTGGTAACCGGTGCTTCACGCGGAATTGGCAAAGCTATTGCTTTAAGCCTAGCAGCACCTGATACAGCACTTATTATCAATTGTTCCAAAAGTGCTGGCAGGCTTGAACTTGTCAAAGAAGAAATTATTAAAAAGGGAGCATTGTGTGAAACCTTTGTCGGGGACGTCAGCAATTATTCAACAGTTAATGAAATGTTTGACCTTGCCATAAGCATTTATGGAAAAGTAAATGTTCTTATTAATAATGCAGGAATTGCATCTATAGAACTATTTCAGGATATGACACCTGATATGTGGAATAATATAATGTCTGTCAATCTCAATTCTGTATACAACTGCTGCCATTTTGCAGTGCAGGATATGTTAAGACGTCATTGCGGAAAAATCATCAACATATCATCAGTGTGGGGCTTGTATGGTGCAAGCTGTGAAGTCGCCTACTCTGCTACCAAAGGGGCAATCAATTCTTTTACCAAAGCTTTAGCTAAAGAACTTGCGCCAAGTAACATACAGGTTAATGCAATAGCCTGTGGAGCTATAGACACTGAGATGAATGGACATTTAAGCCCTGAGGAGCTTCAAGAATTAGCAGAAGAAATTCCTTGTGGAACACTTGGCTCACCTTATGGGGTTGCCAATCTTGCAAAGCTTATTTTAAACTCCGACAACTACCTTACCGGACAGATAATACAATATGATGGAGGCTGGATATAATCCCAGTCTCCATCATTAATTTCAGAACATTTTCTTATCAACCTGTATTACTGCTCTCCAGTTCTCGTGCTTATCGCGGAGTGCATCTTTTATCCTGCTAACTATCTCATCGTCTTTCATATCAAATCCAAATGGAACTAACACATCAAATATAAGATTAGTTATATGTGGTCCTTTTATTGTTCTGAAATCATGCATGCTTATATCCGGTGATATATCATCAATTATCTCCTGAACAACCGCTTTCTGTTCATTAATAACCTCATCATCTGTTATTACAGGATCCATATGTATGCTTATAAAACAACCCATTCGTTTTTCTATGCGGCGTTCTGCCATATCCACACAGTCGTGTGCCACAAGAATATCCATATCTGCCGGAACTTCTGCGTGTACTGATACGAATACTCTTCCCGGTCCATAATTATGAACGATTAAATCGTGGACACCTATGATATGTTCGTCCTCTAATATTAATCTTTCCAGCTCCTTTACGAATTCCTTTGATGGCGGCTGGCCAAGAAGTGGCGAAAGCGTTTCTTTAGCTGCTTTAAATCCTGCTATTATTACAAATAATGCGACAAACGCTCCTGCATAGCCATCGATATCTACATTGGAAAACTGTGTAATAAGCACGCCGAACAATACAACGGTAGTGCTTATGCAATCTGATAAGCTGTCTGTTGCTGTGGCTTTCATTGCCGCAGAATCTACTTTATCTCCAAGCCGTTTGTTAAATTTAGCCATCCACATTTTTAAAAGAATAGAAAAAATCAGTATTATAATTGAAATAAAGCTGAATTCCAGAGGCTGTGGATTGAATATTTTCTCAACTGAGCTTCTTAACAGCTCAACACCCATTACAATAATGAGCATTGATACAATAAAGCCTGATATATACTCTATTCTTCCGTGCCCATATGGATGTTCCGAGTCCGCCGGCTTGGATGCAAGCTTAAAGCCCGCAAGTGTTACTATTGATGAACCTGCATCTGATAAGTTATTAATTGCATCTGCCATAATTGACAATGATGATGTAAGAAATCCAGCCGTAAGCTTTGTAAGAAATAGTACAATATTACATATAATTCCAACAATCCCTGCAAATATTCCATACTCCAGCCTTACTTTGGGATTTTTCGTATCTTTATAATTCTTAACAAATATTCTGCATAATACATTAATCAACTCAGTTCCCCCTTTTTTATAAATCTACATAATAACTTAAATAACAATTTAAACAATAATAATCCGTATACTATTACATTTTCTTAATATTACTATCCTTCCTGTGAATTTATACTACATTCTATACCTCAATAATTCCTTACATTATATATGATTTGAATACATTTTTGAAGTTAAATTTTGAAAAATTATATTATCATATAGACAGCTGATACATTTTTGACACTCTCATATTTGTATTGTAATATATATTATATTAAGCTTATTAATGAACGAACACTTGTAAAATAATTAACCAACGGAGGATTTAATTATGCAGACTAAATTTAATTATGTTAAACCAAGCGAATGTAATATCGACTACCACAATCTTATTAATTATGCAAAACGTCTTGAAAATCAGGATATTCCTATGCACAGCCTTATAATTATGCGTGGAAACAATATATGTATGGAAAGCTATTACAAGCCTTACGACAACAATTCACTTCACCGTATGTTTTCTATGACAAAGTCTTTAGTATCTTTGGGCATTGGCTGTCTGTATGGCGAACACAAGTTATCATTAGATGACCATATTGTTGATTATTTTAAAGATAAACTTCCCCAAAATGGAGCTTATGATTATATGAAAATGCTTACTATAAGGGATATGCTTACTATGAGAACGTGCCACGACAGCACCACTTATAAAACTGCTGGCATAACCGACTGGGTGGGCTCATTCTTTACAGTCAAGCCTGTTCACGCACCTGGCACACAATTCTCTTATGACACTTCATCAACTCACGTTCTTGGTGCTCTTATCGAAAGACTATCTGGAATGAGACTTATTGACTATCTTAAAGAAAAGTTCCTTAATGAACTGGGATTTTCTGAAGATACATTTATTCTTCCTGACCCTTGTGGAATTCCTATGGGCGGTTCTGGAATATGTGCAAGACCTGTTGATATGCTTAAAATAATCTATCTTATATCTAAAGATGGTGTATACAACGACAAGCAGCTTATTCCAGCAGATTACATCAAAGCCGCAAGAATGAAGCAGAGCGATCCTTATGGAAAGAGCGGTACCTTGGAGGAAATGCAGGGTTATGGTTATCAGATATGGATCACACGCAACGGCGGATATGCCCTCTATGGTATGGCGGGACAGCTTGCGCTTTATGTTCCTGATAAGGACATCTATATGGTAACAACCGCTGATACCCTTGGACGTCAAGGCGGCGTACAGTGCATATATGATGCCTTCTGGGAAGAAATCTATAATAAAATCGATGACGAAACATCTGTTAATAACGAAACTGATGCACAGCTTGCAGAATACAATACCTTTATTAACAGCCGTGAATTGTTCTGCCTTAAGGACAGCACTGCTTCCTCATATGAGAATTTAATCAATAATGTTACATATGTATGTGATGAAAATGTATGTAACATGACCGCTGTAAAAGTTACAATTCATAATGCAGACAATGCCAGCACGGACACTAATAACACTACCAGAAAATGGGGAACAATAACCTATACTAACGAAACAGGCACACATAGCATTGACTTTGGATTTGGTTATAACATCGTATCTGAATTTCCTATATACAATTTCAGATGTGCTGCTTCTGCTGTTTGGAAATGTGACAATAACCTTCTTATTAAAATACAGATTATAGACTCTGCTATTGGCAACCTCTATATATCTTTATCTTATAAGGATAATTATGCTTCTGTATTCTTAAAGAAATATGAAGAAACATTTTTCAATGAATTCAATGGTGTGTTTGGTGCAATCAGAAGCCTACAGTAACCTGATTGAATATTATTACAGTAACATAACTAACGAATCATATAATAAAATGACATAGCGGCAGTGATTTATTAGTTCACTGCTTCTATGTCATTCTTATTACAATCTTTAATTATTATAATACCAGTGGCGGTATTTCTTTTTAACTATCACATCATATTATAATGATAATACTCACGCCTTACCGCAATCGTGATAATCACATTTTATTAATAATTTACTATATCAAGAATTGTGGCAATTCTCTGTATATAACTGTGCTTTTGTTTAACTATGTTATAGCCGTTGAGTGCAATCAGTCTGCGCTCATCTTCGTGTGCCAGATAATATTCCGCTTTACGGCAGCAGTCATTAATGTCCTCATAGTACACGATATCTTTTCCATTTTCAAAATAATCCGGGAGTTCCACCTGAAAATTCGTAAGCAGAAAACCTCCTGCTCCTAATATGTCCCACACTCTTAATGGTATGCCCGTCCTTATATTTCTTATTGTCATATTAAGATTAATTCTCGAATTGTTAAATACAAGTGGCATATGTGTCATATAAGCTACTGCACCCCTGTAGTCAACGCCTTCCAGCTTACTGTCAATCGTGTCTGTATACAAGGCAGTATTATGACCCCTTAACGTCTTTGACAACCTGTTAAGCGTACTTACACGTTCTATATTAGCAAGCTTAAAGCCCAGAAATGTAGACTCAAACACAAGCCGTATATCAGAAAATGCCCTGTCCCCCTGCCTGAAATCTATTATCTCCGACAATTCCTTTAATATATCTACTGTCAGCAA
Organism: Lachnospira rogosae (ex Hitch et al. 2025); assembly: GCF_040096455.1. Classification (NCBI taxonomy): domain Bacteria; kingdom Bacillati; phylum Bacillota; class Clostridia; order Lachnospirales; family Lachnospiraceae; genus Lachnospira; species Lachnospira rogosae (ex Hitch et al. 2025). Next base: position 25,802 of record NZ_JBBMER010000007.1, read on the forward strand.
ATCGTCTATTATGTTATCCCCATATATATTAAGCTGTGCAAGCATTGCCGCATCAAAATACCCCTTCATATATGGCGGCAGTTTATCTTTAATATCATCATAGGAATTCTTATGATACATACTTCCAACGAATGAAACATCAGCCGCAAACCTCTGCCGATCTTCTTTGCTCTGCCGACCAATCAGCTTATCAAGCCTTTCTGTATTAACAGCAAGCGGAAGATAGTATACATTTCGGACACCCATCTGCTTTAATTCATAATAAAAGAACTTATCAAATATAAATATATAATTACACGAATTAAATACAGACTGGTGATAAAGAGATATAAGTGGACTGTCTACTGTCCATGCAATATACTTCTTTCCAAGCTTTTCACATACATCTGATATATGCGGAAAGTAGTTAAGAGAAAATACTATATCATATTCTGAAATCACATCTGATATCTCTTTCATATCGTGTTCTTTATAGCCTGTGATACTGTTACTGTTGACAGGCTTTTCTTCATACATATCAACGGTATGTCCGAAATATTCAAACGCTTCGGCTACATCGCTTTGATTGTATACTTTCCATTTGTACATTAGGATTTTCAAATTGGGGGTCACCTGCTTTTCTTTTAATTTGTGGGAGTACTTTACAAAACTTTTGTGGTGGCGGTGGTGGACGGACGTTGTGCGGCATTAATATATTACCGCTGGGCACGCTCCCGCTACTTGAAGCCGCAGCGGACACTAAGCGGCTAAAGGACAGCCGCTAAGTGCCGGCGGCTTCAACAGTACCCAGCTTGCAATATATTAATGCCGCACAACTGCGATTGCCAGCCGGAAGTTTTGTAAGTGCTTGCCGTAATTTATTTCGTGGAGTGGGGCTGTTGTTCTCTCGGCTAAGTAGGACCTATCAACGTGTGTAAATTAAGCAGTACCCAGATATAAGGAACGAAAAAATCAAGGGAGGGTGGCTGGGGTGAGGAGGTGGTCCTTTAAACATATTGTGATATTTCTTAGGCTTTCCCTCTACGTCCAACAGCACTCGTACAAGGATGTACGAGTGAGCGAATACGAAACACGGATGTTTCGTCTGAACGGCTGTGTCCCTATCAACAACCTTCACAGAAAATCTTAGAAATATCCAATCTGTTTACCTGACCATCACCTTATCCCAGCAGCCCTCCCTTTTTTCGAGCCTTATATAGTCCGGCTAATCCATAACCTCCAGCTTAACACCTTAATATCGTGCCTTATATCGTCCGAAGTCCGACTAACCAAAAGCTGCCCCCTCTCGCATTACTCTCGTGTAGCCCTGTCAAGCACCTGAAAATAATCCTCAAAGGTCTTCGCACAACACTCATAATCATCAATTATAATGCCATCCACTCTGAGCCCGATAAGTGCAAATGCCATAGCCATTCTATGATCGGAGTATGTCTTTACAACGCCTGGTTTAATATGTCCTGGAAGAATTTCTATTCTGTCTCTTCCCTTCTTAATATCTATGCAGAGGCTGTTAAGTTCATTAGCAATAGCCTCTATTCTATCTGACTCCTGAAGTCTTATATGTTCAATATTTCTTATAATTGTTGGTGTCTTTGCAAATGGAGCAATTGCCGCAAGTGTCATTGTCTGGTCTGAGAAGTCATTCATATCTACGTCTACGCCATTGTATTCACCATTAGCAGGACCTGTAACACTTATTCCTTCATGCTCTTCCTCAACTTTACAGCCTAACTGCTTTAACACCTCAAGGAACTTCATATCTCCCTGCATTGAAGTATATCTTACATTCTTAACAAGGGCATAACCACCTGTAAGTGCTGCTGCCGCATAGAAATAGCAGGCTGCTGACACATCAGGTTCAATCTGATATGTACCTGCAACATAATTGTCATCAGCAGGTATCTGATATACAGCCCCTTCGTGTACAACCTCACAGCCGAACTGCTTCATCATATTAGATGTTATTCTTATATATGAGCCATCTGTCTTCTTGCTTGTAATATTAATCTTAAGACCACTGTCAAGCATTGGTGCTGTCATCATAAGTGCACTTAAGAACTGTGTACTCTCACTTATGTCAATTGATACCTCTGCCTTAGGCTTATTACCGCCAAAAGCTGCACCTGTTACCTTTACTGGAAGATGTCCGTTTTTTTCAAGGAACTCAAAATGTGCTCCCATATCTTCAAGTGCATTAAATAAAGGAAGCATTGGTCTTTTCTTCATCTGCTCAGAACTTTCTATTGTATACTGTCCATCAGAAAAAGCTAACATTGCCGTAAGAAATCTTGCTGCTGTTCCTGCACTGCCTACATTGATAACGCCCTCTTTCTTAGGAATATTGCCACCATGTCCTTCTATGATTGCATATTTGTCAACTTCATTTACCTGTATAACATAACCTAATGCTATAAGACTTGAAAGAAAATGTCTTGAATCATCGCTGAATAACACTCCATTAAGTCTGCACTCTCCATCTGATAACGCTGCCATAAGAAGTGCTCTGTTCGTAATACTCTTAGAACCCGGCACTTCAACAACACAGTTAATTGGCTTATTTAACTTTCTTACCTTATATTGTGACATTTTGATTAATACCTCTTTAATTGCTAATTATTATTTGCGTTCTTCCATCTTAGGATAATCCCTATGCCAGCCTACATACTTATAAGCAGGACGAATAATCTTTCCTGCATTGACAAGCTCTTCAAGACGATGAGCACACCAGCCTGAAATACGAGCTGTTGCGAACATAGGAGTAAACATTTCTTCTGGAATACCAAGCATTGAATATACAAATCCACTGTAGAAATCGACATTGGCACATACCGGCTTGAACATTTTTCTTTTGTTCATAATAAGCTGTCCTGCTTCTTTTTCTACTGTCTCATAAAGAGCATACTCCTTCTCCATTCCCTTTTCAACAGAAAGATTTTTCGCAAAGCTCTTAAGTATAACTTCTCTTGGGTCAGAATTAGTGTATACAGCATGACCCATACCATATATAAGACCTGCACCATCAAATGCTTGTTTATCAAGAATTTTATTAAGATATGCACAGATTTCTTCTTTATTATCCCAATCCTTGCAGTTAGCTTTTATATCAGCGAACATTTCCTGAACCTTAAGGTTAGCACCACCATGCTTAGGACCTTTAAGGGAAGCGATTGAAGCTGCCATAGCTGAATATGTATCAGTTCCTGATGATGTTACAACGTGGTTAGTAAATGTTGAGTTATTACCACCACCATGCTCTGCGTGGAGTACAAGACAGATATCAAGAACCTTAGCTTCAAGCTCTGTGAACTGTCCATCATCTCTTAACATATAAAGAATATTCTCTGCCGTTGAATATCCCTTCCTAGGATTCTTAATCATAAGCGTTCCGTCTAATTTAAAATGTCTGTATGACTGATACGCATATACTGTAAGCAAAGGCATCTTAGCTATAAGCTGTAACGACTGCCTTAATACATTAGGAATTGATATGTCATCCGGATTTTCATCATATGAATAAAGGCTTAAGATACTTTTCATAAGTGAATTCATAAGATTAGTACTTGTTGCCTTCATAATTACATCTCTGATAAATGCACCTGAAAGTTCCTGTAAATCAGCAAGTATTCTAAGGAAACTGTCAAGCTGTTTCTCTGTAGGAAGATTACCAAATAAAAGAAGGTAAGTTGCTTCTTCAAAACGGAATCTATCTCTTGTAGAGCCTTTAATAATATCCTGGACATTATATCCCTGAAAATATAACTGTCCATCGACAGGTATCTTTCTACCATGAACATTCTCATTACCACATACATCAGATATTTCTGTAAGTCCTGTAAGAACACCATTACCATTGCTATCACGAAGACCCCTCTTAACATCATATTCGATATATAAATTCTGGTCAATGGAGCCTGATCTTGTACACTCTTTAACGAGTTCTTCAAATTCACTTTTATCAACCGTTGTTAGTTCCATCATTTCCTGATTGTTCATTGTAATCCTCTTTTCTGCGCAATCTTTAGTACCTGCCTGATAAATGCCTGATGCGCTAGACATATACCTGCCAGAATATGAATAATTATACATATTCATACGTCATATTATGCGATAACTAATCATATTTTGTCAATTAGTACACTTATTATTTTTAAGGTGTTATTACATTTTCAAAAGATTATTAACTCAATCAAAGCTTTTACTTATTATTATTAATGAAATCTTACATTCATATCCACGAATTGATCTCCGAAGAAATCCCTATATACAGTATCTGTTATCTCATCCATATAGTCATCTTCTACTTCATCGCCTGCATACAATATTCTATATTCATTACCAAGGAAATAACAGCTTGTATTGCTTAATTTCATTCCATTCTTCTTATAAAAGCCTATTCTCTTAATCATATAATCCTTAGCTGCACCCTCATCTGCATAGTCAGGATTTTCAACCTCTAACATTAAGAGCCTGTCATCATTTACTGCAATATTCTTTAACTCCTGTAAAAATGTTGAACCTAAATGCTTTGAACGCTTATTCTTAACTATCGCAAGATAATCAAGAAGATATACATCTTTATTACTGCATTTTATAAAATACGCATATCCTGCAAGCTCTCCATTATCCTCAAACATTCCATATACAAAATACTGTCCTTGCTCTCTCTTTCTTAACATCTGACTAAGAGGCTTAACCTCTGATGCCGGAAAGTCTGTTACTATATGTTCATTATATATGTCTGTAATCTCGTCAGTCTCTAATATTCTTATGTAAAGACCATTTGCATTATCCTGTGTATCTGTGTTATTAATTCTAACGCTTATATTATTCATTAATATTCTCCTCATCATCCCTAAGTCCCATAACTGCTGTTGCAAGTTCGATTAAATCTTTATATGTCCCTTCAACAAAGCCTTCCTTATTAATTACAAGGCAGTCATCAGCAGACACAAAAAGATATATATTTTCCGTATCCTGATTCCATTTAATTATATCGTCCCAGCTGAATGTGTCCTTGTCGTCTTCCTCATCGGTTACAACAATATATTCTGCGTCGATATCATATGTAAATGTAATTCCAACCATTCTTGAATATATATTATGGTACTTTCTTTTACTGCTTCTGTCCATTCCAATCATTCCTATATAAAGGAATACAGCCGCAGCACACGCATAAAATATTACCATAAACCAGTCGGCTTCCTCGCTCCCCATAATCTGGAATATAAGATATCTTATACAGCCCATTCCAAATAAAAGTCCGAAGATGTTGTATATCATTTTAAATATTTTGTACTTATTATTATCAAAATTGCTCGCTCTCATTGCCGCATCAATGTACTCTTGTTTAAATAAGGTTCGATTTTTCATACTTCTCTCCTATTGTTTTATGTTATAATGTTTCTATTGTAATGCAGTCCATTTAATTTTACAAGTGGAGTAATCGTGTCTGTGCGCACCTGACACTAAACTGTTATGCTTTAATCTGTGCGCAGAAATGAGGTTTAATATGAATAATATTAATAATTCCAATAAATCCAGCCGTGCCGTTGCCTGCATAACCGGTGCAAGCTCTGGTATCGGCCGTGAAATGGCAAAGCTTTTAAGCAAGAAAGGCTATGACCTTATCCTTGTATCTAGAAATACTAAAGAAATGCTTCTTCTCTCACAGCAGTTATCTACAAGATGTGAAATAATAACCTGTGATTTATCTGATGAAAATGCCTGCATTAAGCTTGGCAGGACATTGGCAAAGAAGAATATATATATCTTCATTAATAATGCCGGATTTGGCGACCTTGGAAGCTTTGATAAAACAAGCCTTAATAAAGAATTATCTATGATTAATGTAAATATCAAGGCAACCCATATTCTTACCAAATATATGGTTAAAGCTTTCAAGAAAAGAAACCGTGGTTACATTATGAATGTGGCTTCTAGTGCAGGACTTCTTCCTGGCGGTCCATATATGTCTACTTATTATGCTACTAAAAGTTATGTGACAAGTCTTACCAGTGCCATTAATGAAGAACTACGAGAGGCTAAGAGCAGGGTTCACATATGTATGTTATGTCCCGGCCCTGTTAACACCAACTTTAATAATGTAGCTAATGTAACCTTTGCACTTCCGGGAATATCAGCCACTTACTGTGCTTCTTATGCATTAAGACAGATGTTTCGGGGCAAAGTCACAATTGTTCCTACTCTAATGATGAAGCTTGGCACAACTGTGGCAAAATGTGTACCTAGACAAATGGTTACTGCCATAACTGCAAGACAGCAGAAAAAGAAAATTATGTAATGTACAGGAAATGAGGAAATATGTCTAACACCAAAGTATATCTTGCCCCTATGGAGGGACTTACGGATTATATGTTCCGTAATGCCTTCGATGAATTCTTCGGACACGGCAAAATTGACAAATATTTTATGCCATTTATATCACCTAACCAGACAGAGAAATTTCTAGCAAAGGAAATGCGTGATATTGACAGAAATAATAATTTAATCAATTCAATACCACAGATAATGACTAATAATTCAGAGGATTTCATATGGACAGCCCATATGCTTTTTGATAACTTCGGATATAATGAAATTAACCTTAATGCAGGCTGTCCCTCTGGAACAGTCGTTTCCAAATCCAAAGGCTCAGGAATGCTTGCAGATACTGACAGGCTTGAACGCATACTTTATGAAATAATGTCCGATAATTACATTCAGGACAACAATATAAAAGTATCTGTAAAGACACGTATCGGAATTGAATCACCTGATGAATGGTACAATATCCTTGAAGTATATAATAAGTTCAGCCTTGAGGAATTAATTATCCACCCAAGAGTAAGAACTGATTATTACCGTGGTGATGTTAATAAGGAAGCTTTCAGGCTGGCAATTAAAGAAAGCCGCAACCCTGTATGTTACAATGGTGACATATTTACTCGAAATGATTATATTGCATTTCTTAAAGATTATGCTTATACAGATGAAAATAGCAAATCACCACTGCCACACTGCATAATGCTTGGTCGCGGACTTGTCGCTGACCCAGGACTTATCAATGTACTTATAAGTGATAATCCTTATGAATATGCAAGAAACCTTAAAGAGGATAAAGATAATATGCGAAAGCTCCATAACTATGTGTATGAAGAACGCCTTAAGATAATGTCAGGTGATAAGCACGCTATCCACCGTATGAAAGAAATGTGGTGCTATATGGAATACGCATTTGGTGACTGCAAAAAAGAAGCCAAGGCTATTAAAAAGGCTCAGAAAATGAGCGATTATAAAGATGCTGTAAATGTATTCTTTACTAACTGCCATTTATCTGAGCCTGCACATATTCTATTTTCCAAAAAATTCTAACATTAAAATATATATTATATTCTGTATGATTAATATATATTTACATATATCAGTTATTAAACTATTAAATTACTATCTTAAAAATACGCCTGTCAGTGCCTCTATCATATAAGTTGTATCTTTCACACCTGCTGTTTCATATGCTGAGTGCATTGCAAGCTGTGCAAGCCCTATATCAACAGTATTAACTGATACGTGTGAATTAGATATATTGCCAAGTGTTGAGCCGCCGGCTATATCCGACCTGTTAGCATATGTCTGGTATGGGACATTTCTTTTGTCACATATGTCCTTGAATATGGCATAAGATATACTGTCAGTCGTATATTTCTGATTGCCATTAAATTTAATAACAATTCCTTCATTCATATATGGTCTGTTTGTCAGGTCTGCCTTATCTGTGTGGTTAGGGTGTACAGCGTGTGCATTATCAGCAGATACCATATATGATGAAGCTATTGCCATCATATACTTTTCCCTGTCCAGACCATAAGCTATGCTTATTCGTTCTAACACATCTGATAAAAATGTAGAGTCTGCTCCCTGCATAGTTGTGCTTCCGACTTCTTCATTATTAAATACACAGCATACATTTACTTTATCATAATCATCTGAAATCTCACCCAATGCCTTAATATAAGCCATTAAAGATGAATACGCACATTGTATGTCATCTAATCTTGGTGCTGATATATATTCATCGTTGCAGCCCCATATTCTGCCTTTTTCCCTGTTATATAAGAAAAGTTCTGTTGTAAGGCTTTCATCTGCAACGCTTTCTTTATCCTTGTCTTCAGATTGTATACAAGACTTTATATACTCATCAAAGTTATCCTTGGCATTAATATCACCAAATAAAGGAAGCATATCCTTCTGTGGGTTAAGACTTGTGTTATCATTGACACTACGATTCATATGTATTGCAAGGTTAGGTATTACAAGCAGGTCCTTATCTGCATTTACAAGATATTCTTTAATGCCTGACCTGCCAATTGCTACTGCATATCCTGCAACTGACAATGGTCTGTCAAGCCACGTTGACATTATCATTCCGCCGTATTTCTCTACATTAAGGCTTATGTAATGTTTATCTGTTGTTATCTCTGGATTTTCTTTTATCTTAAAAGATGGAGAATCACTGTGGCTGGCTGTTATATTATACCCCTTATAGCTTTCTGCCTTTGGCATATTAAAAGCTATAATTGAAGAACCACCTCTTATTACATAATAACGTCCTGACGGATTAATCTTCCAGGCTTTACCCTCACTTAAGCGTATAAATCCGTTTTCATTAAGAACTGCCGCTATATTATTAACAACGTGGTATGGACTTGGACTTTTATATATAAAGTCTATCAACTGTTCAGAGTCTTTCTTAAACTGTTCATCTGTAAACTGCATTTTTTACATCTCCATTCCAACTATACATTTTTATTCAGTGCCTGTTTTTTATTTATTTCTTCTGAATTTCCCTGTACTGTTTCTTTGTGCTATTTTTTTACTTCTTTAATGATATTTTTATTTCTTTCTGCTTTTCCTTATCTTTCCTGCTATATAATAATAGATACCAACCGCTGCTGCTATCATTACTACAATAACAATAACCCTTACTGGCATGCTCATATTTAATACATTGCTATGCGAAGCATTATTAGTGCTTCCTGTCTTAATAAGTCCATTATCACTGCTCTCTGTACTGTTATCCTCTGAACTGACAAGCTTCTGCTCATTCTCATATGGATTATCTACAGAATATGTCTTTCTTACATAATTGTCAGGCTTTAAATCTACTGTATAATCATACACCTCATTTCTTACAAAATTATCTGTATTAGCAGCAGAAGTTGAATAAAGATTCATTCTTTCACCGGCAACAGCCTTGCAATATGCACGTCTGTCTGTATTATCCTCAAAAAATGTTATCTTTCCATTGATTGTATTGCCTGCAATATCAGCAACATAACTTCCCGTAACTGGATATAATATATAAAGTCCTGTGATTCCGCCTGAATGAACATATCCATGTTCTGATATATAGCCGTCAATATTAACTACGCAGTCACTTACATTGATATAGCCATCGGCATATATACCACCCATAAACTGCTCATCTCTGTCAGCAGAATTCTTATCTGCATCTGTACATACAAGTGTAACATCTGCCTCACAACCACTTATATTTCCGTTACCAAAGCCTGCAATACCCGCAGTTCCCCACATAGCTGCTGTTGATTTGAGGGATACATAACCTTCCACTTTACAGCCTGTGATTGTCGTATTATCCATATAACCTGCCAATATAGCAGCTAATATGCTCTTATTACGATTACCATCCTCATTCTCGCTTATATTTACATATGCACCTTTTATATTAAGATCCTTAATAACCGCATTCTTCGTTATCCCAAAAAGTCCGGCATAATAAGTATCATATTCTTTAAGGTTGCCATCATAAGCCTTTTCTGTAACATCTGTAACAGTATTAATGTCCATATTGTAAAGTGTATGTCCATTGCCATCAAATGTTCCATTAAAATTCCAAGGCTTCCAGCCGTCCACCCCAAATACTGACATATCAATATCAGCCATAAGGACATAACTGCCATCACTATTCTTAGAGGCTTCCAACAAATCCTTTGAGGTTCTTATCTCTATAGCCGATGTGTCATTATCTGCTGCGTAACACACAGCATTTTCTGGCTGATATACTGCCAGTACGCCTATTACTGCTGCAAGAACTGTAATTAACATTTTCCAATTCTTCTTTATTGTGCCTGTTATCATATATATCCTCATTTCTACGCACATTTTGGCTTATATAACGCTTGTATCAAGTGCGCTGTGACACTTACGCCTATCATTATATTAGGCTGCCACAAAATGCAGCAGCCCAGAATACAATTTACTTATTACTTAATGTTATACTTCTTCTCAAACTCATCAACCGGTATTGGTTTAGAGAAATAATATCCCTGATACATATCACACCCCATCTCTACTAACATATAGAGCTGTTTTTTTGTTTCAACACCTTCTGTTATAACTTTCATTCCAAGCTTTCCAGCAAGTGTTATTATACTTTCAAGAATATCAAGCCCTTTCGCCTCATTTTCTGAGGCTCTTAAGAAGCCCATATCAATCTTTAATACATCTGCACTTATGTCCTTTAACATATTAAGTGATGAGTATCCACTTCCAAAATCATCAATCTCTATATTAAATCCGTAGTTCTGCAAAAGCCTGATTATACCCATATTCTTGTCAAAATCGGACATTAATGTTGTTTCTGTAATCTCTATATTAAGATTAACAGGGTCAATGTCATATTTATCAACAAGCCCGACAAATGTTTCGTATACATCCACAAGATAAAAATCCTTAGTCGATATATTAACCGATATGTGATACTGGTCTTTTCCCTCTTTCTTCCATTCGCTAAGCTTCTTAGCTGCTTTATCCCACATATATCTGTCAAGCTTATATATAAAGCCTGTCTTTTCAAGAACATCAATAAATATTGCCGGAGATAACAGTCCTCTTTCAGGGTGCTGCCAACGCACAAGTGCTTCTGCTCCGTATAAATTACCGCTAGAGTCTACCTGTGGCTGTAAGTACATTTCAAACTCATTATTACTTATTGCCCTCTCGAATTCTCCTATAATTCTTCTTTCTTCAATAGAGCTTTCAAAAAGTCTTTCTGTATAATAAGCTATATTGCTCTTATATTCATTCTTAATAGTTTCACTTGCAAGATTAGCCTTATCACACATAATACTTACAGGCTCTTCCAAATCATTTATATCATACACACCTGTAAAAATGTGCAGATGGAATGAACTATCTTTAAAATAATCCTGCATTCTGTGAATTATGGATAATATCATATCTACACTGAAACTCTTCTTAGGAATAAGCATAGCAAAACGGTCACTGTTAATTCTTGCTGCTATGATATCATCACTGGCATATTCTTTCATTATCTCTGCCTGCTTTACAAGAACTTCGTTACCTTTTTCTATTCCAAATAATTCATTAACGAACTTAAAGTCCCTTATATTACTGCATAACATACAATATGGCACATCTGCATTTCTATGAAGGATCTTGTATGTTTCTACATAGAACTGATCCTTGTTATAAAGTCCCGTAAGCCTGTCGTGGGTTGCTTTATACTTTTCTTTCTCAAGTGACTGTATGTCTTCTGTCTTATCATTAAATATAAAATAATCGCATACAAAATTATTCTTATCATCAAATATTCTCTTATATACAACCTCATAATATTTCTTAATATCGTGAAAAGATACTGTTGTTTCAGTCTTCATCGTATCTTTTCTGTCACTTCCACGCTCATTAAGCCATTCTGAATATTTTCTCTCAACATCAATATATTCTGTTCCAATATTATAAATATTCTTTAATATGTCATTACAGTATATACATCTTCCCCTGTTATCAAAGCACACAATTCCACTATTCATATCTTTAATAATAAGGGACAGCGTATTCTCTATAAGCTCATTAGGTATATATCTTAACGTGAAATAGTATATAAGCATACACATAATTCCGTATGCCGGCATAGACACATCATATATTGACTGTGACCTTATTGTCACAATGTCAAGAATAAATCCAATCAGAAGTGCTATAAATATTATCTCGTATCTGAAACTGTAGAACTTAGACGAGTTCGCTATCATAAACATAAAGGATAAAAGCAATAATAAGATAACAAGATAATTATATATAAAATGTGCCTTATAAAAGAAATTGGTCTTCACAAATTCTGTTACAATCTCATAATCATTAATCTCTGTTATAGTAAATATCTGATGATTCCATACATTGGCAATAAGCATAACGCTGTCTATTGCTGAAAAGGCAATCATTGCCTCTTTAATAATCTTAACTCCATGAAACAATCCTGTATAATATTGCGTGTAGTACATTAGAAGAATAAGAATCCAGTCAAAGCATATCAATGTAAGGCTCTTGCAAAGCGTTGTGATAGTTATTCCTGGAACATATATATACACAAGAAATACTATGCCACAAAATGCTGCAACAGCTTCATATATAAATACTATCTTTGCCAGTCTGCCTTTCTTATTCATTGCTTTATATGAACATATTCCCATAAGAATAATCTCAATAGCAATTAACAATCCATACATTATTCTCATCTGTAATCTGCACTTCCTCACCGTCAGTATAAATATACCTCTTCACTACCATTATTATACATTTATATGCTTTAATTTGTAAATATAAAATCACATAAAATTATATTTCATATAGTCATTTATATATGTGTTTCTTTTCTTCTCATCAACACATTAGTTCCTGACATTATAAGCATACCTGCAGCGTTGAACGCTAATACAAGTATTGCCGCTGTCATTCCTATTCTGTCAGCAAGGAAACCTACTATCTGTGGTGTAACAATTCCGCCTAATGCGGCAATGGCCAGAAATAATGACATTCCTGTTGTTGAACCTTTAATTATATTGCCAACACTTGATACTGTTGTTGGATATATTCCCGCAAAGAAGAAGCCAAGTCCTGCAATAGCTACAGTAATAACTGCAAGATTATGGGTTGCTGTAAGTAATATAAAGAATACTGTTGTAGCAACGCAGTATCCAGATATAAGCTTATTCTTATCAACCTTTGATGATATCTTAGCTGTGAGAAGTCTTCCAAGCATAACCATTATCCAGGTAACCGATACAAGGTTGGTTGCATATGTACTGCTCATTATATCCATACTCTTAAAATATGTTACAAACCATCCATTTACGCAATTCTCAAGTCCAAGATATAAGAATAATAAAAAGCCCATTATATAAAAAATGCTATTTTTATAAAATGGCTTTGCTTTGCTGTCAGAAGAATTTTCCTTAGCCTTCTTAGACTCCAGCGGCCAGTTATAGTCTATTCTCATCCACACATATAATATAACTGATAATGTTGAGCCTATAATTATTGTATATGCAGCTGCTCTCCAGCCCAGACCAAAGCTTGTGTAAAGCGAAGTAATGAATGGAGCAATAAATGCACCTGCCGCAAATGTCATATGTAAAAGGTTAAGTGCGGCTGGTCTGCCGTTAGAATTATCATTAACAACTGCATTATTGATTATGCTTACTGAGCCTCTGCCTATTCCAATAAGTATAAATGCTGCATATATAACCGGCACTGGTGGAAGAAATGTTATAACAAGCAGCATTACTGGTATAAATGCTGAAAATACAACAATTGTTGCTTTTCTTCCTATCCGTGAAGCCATCGGCGGATTGACAAAGCTCGCAAGAAGATTGCCTATTGCAAATGCCGATAAAAAACCTCCTGCTACGCTGTAATTAATTCCTGCTTCTTCTATAATATATGGAAGTATTGCTCCAACTAACAATACCATTGCTCCATTTACAAAAAATGAGAAGTAGCACGGAAATAATAATCTGAATTGTGATTTTGCTTTAGTATCCATATTTTCTCCATTCTATTTTCTATTAAACTTCTTTTAACCACTATTAGCTGCTATGAGTCTTTCTTATTTCTAGTAAACTATCTGATTCATCTTAATTCTATCTAACTTTTCTTAAGCAGCTTTCTATAGGTCATATCAATGGCAAATGCACCAAGCGGTGCTGTTATTATTATTGCTAATACTGCTACTGTAAGCACTGTATTGCCACACGCAAGTCCCATTGATAATGGAACTCCGCCTATCGCCGCCTGAACGGTTGCCTTAGGTGTGTATGCAAGCATACAGAATGCCCTTTCTTTCAGCTTCAACTTAGTTCCTGCCATACACAAAGCAACTCCTGCCATTCTGAAAATTAACGCTCCTATTATAATCACGATTGACGATACACCGGCATATGCCACATAGCCTATATCAACTGTTGCACCTACTAGCACGAACAGCATAACTTCTGCCCATACCCACATTTTATTATACTTCTGTGATAACCTGAATGCCACCTCTGGTCTGTCCTTTTTAAGTGCAATTCCAATAAACATTACAGATATTAATGAAGCAAATGTAATTGGAGTATTTAATGATGCCTCAATATCCACAAGCAGAAGTGCCACACTTAAAAATATTGCAGCCTTTACTGTATCCCTGATATGAACCTTCCTCCAGACTACTGCAAGAGCTTTTCCTATTATAATTCCTATAATTATGCCAAATATTATTGATACTGGTATATTAACGAGGCTCATAACTGAAACATTGCTGCCTTGTGCCAGTGATGTAAATGCAGTGAACATAACTATAACATAGACATCATCAACAGATGCACCTGCTAATATAAGCTGTGGAATTCCCTGCTTTGTTCCATATCCATCTTCCATAATCTTTATCATCTCAGGCACAACTACAGCTGGCGATACTGCTGCCACAACCGCACCTATTACTGCCGCTTCAATCAGGCTTACATCAAGCAGACGTGGTGCAAGTATAATCATACCAATCATCTCAAATGTCGCTGGCACAAAACACATAAGAAATGCTGGTCTTCCAACTTTTTTTAAATCTTCTAAATTAAGTGTCAGTCCTGCTCTTGTAAGAATAATTACAAGTGCTATCTTTCTTATATCTGCCGACACTAGAAGAATTGACGAATCCAGCATATTAAGAACATACGGTCCTAATATAATACCTGTAAATAACATTCCAAGCAGTCCCGGCAGCTTTACCTTGCGGCATACCCAGCCTGTAGACATTCCAATTAACATTATCAGCGCTATACTTTTTAACATAACAATCCTCTTTTCTAAATAAATATTAGCGCAAAAAGAGCTGATAGCTCCTGCACTTTGCAGAAGTCATCAGCTTTATAATCAAGCGGTTATGAACGAAAAATTTGGCTATTTCTATCTCGTTCCTGGGAGAACCTCATTCCCAGTAATATTTCATCAACTTGTTAAGTATACAATATTGTTGGAATACTGTCAATATTCATAGTAATATATAGGCTTTGAAAGGTAAATTTATTCTATAGTCTGCCCATTTTTTAAAACTGGCAGATGAAAATTGTAAATATTTATTATATGATGATGTCGGGGGCAAAAGCCCCCGACTTTGATACCTACGAATTGTTCCGTGCTACGCACTCCCGCAATTCTCCCCAATATTCAAAATCAGAACTTTGCAAATATGTTAGTACTATTCTTAAGATTCTGGGCAATACCCTTGTTTTCTATCATTTTATTGCTGATATTGACTATATCCTCAACAAGACCCTGTGTGCTTATAGCCGCATTATTAACTCCAGCAGCACCATCATCAACTACTGTTGTTATCGTATTGATGGAATGAGCTATTTCATCCATATTTTTCTTCAGGACATCTGTTTTCTCAACGAATTCATCCATTGCATTCTCTATATATGAAGCATTTTCTTTATATTTCACGCCGCCATCAACAAATGTCTGAAATTCAGGAAGAATAGTCTGCTGAAGATACGAAACCAGATTATTAGCATTATCTGATAGATTATTAACAGCAGCAACAACAACCGAGTTAATACTTTGTATCTTGTTGGCAGTTTCACGGCTTGAATCTGCTAACTGACGAATCTCATCTGCCACTACTGCAAAGCCCTTACCCGCTTCACCTGCTCTGGCAGCTTCTATTGAAGCATTGAGTGCTAACAGATTCGTCTGGCTTGATATATTAAGAATATCATTCGTAAGGTTATTTACCTGGTCAACGCTCTTACTATCTTCTATTGCCTTATTAAGAACATCTAATATATTCCCAACCTTTTCACTTGTCTGAACCATATTATATCTTGCATCACTCTCTATTTTTTCTGCATTTGCCTTCATTTCCTTTGAGAACTGATTAATATCATCTGACTTTGTCGCTATAATCTCGACATCTTTTAGTATATTATCAGCATTATCATTAATAGTATTAACAGAAAGCCCTACATCCTGCATAGTTGCAGATAATTCCTCTGTCATAGCAGATAAATCAGAAGCACTGTCATTGGATTTGACAACACTGCCATCAACCTCAGCAACAACATTTTCCATATAGTTAGTATTCTCTATAATCAGCTTTAGTATTTCCTGCAGCTTATCCATAAAAAGATTGATACCGTTACCAAGGTCTGCTATCTCGTCATTAGATATGACTCTTACGCGCTTTGTCAGATCTCCTTCTCCATTATCGATTCCATCAATAATATCCCTGATATCTTTATTGGTTGCAATAATTGGTTTGATAACATACTTCATAACACAGTATATTGCTACAATAATTAATATAGCGCTTATAATAATAACTATACCATTACTGACAAGTGAGCTTATATACACACTGGTAAGCCTTTCCCTTGCCTCAGAAGCTGTATCATTGGCATGTGTGCTTAGCACCTCAATATCCTTCTGGATTGCTGTGCTGCTATCACTTACAACTCCGTTAGCAATAGCATATGCTTCCTCATTCTTGCCTAAAGCACTGTATGCCATAATGTTTCCAAGCTCATATTTCATAGTATTATAATTACTTACTAATGAATTATATGTATCCATATCATCATTCTGGACATATTTCTTATATTCATCCAGCTTTTGTTCTAATTCTTCCTGATTATCATTAATCTCGCCTACTACTGATATCATAGTATTAAGATCTGTTGCAATAATATGTGATAATCCAAGTGTATGAATAACCTGTATATCATTCTTTATTTCACCAAGATCTGAAACACTCATCATACAGTTATCTGTTATATCAGCGGCATTAGAGTTAACAGTTCTTATATTGTTTATAGCCATAACATTACATATTATTGTTAAAGCACCTAGTATAAATACTGGCAATAATATCAGTGTCTTCAGGCTCGTTCTTTTTTTATTATTCATGCTTGTTCTCCAATCTTTTCTACTCACAGTAAATCAACTTTGGTCAACTTACTGTTACTTAATAGCAGAAGCTGTAATTTCATTAACTAACGTATCCATAACTTCCTGATCTGATAAACCACCATTATTACCACTAAGCACCGTATTAGCAAACTTCTTACAGGCATCCCAGTAGCTGTTTCCTACTCTTTGTAATGTTCCATACTGGGACTGTGCAATGATTGCCTGTATTGCAGCCACTTTTTTGATTTCTTCTGATTCTGCTGCCTTACTGTTAGATGGTCCCTGATTTTTCTCTTTAAACCTAAGTTCCTGATTCTGCTGATTAGTCAGCCAGTCAGCAAGCCTGCATGCCCATTCTTTATTCTTTGAATAAGAATTCACTCCCATCATCTTATAGCCTGTAAATGAAGACATCTGAACTTCCTTTCCCGCAACTGTATATGTTGGCAGCTTACAGGCACCATAATTCTCTCCCCAGGCTTCCTTTACATTCATAACATCCCATACACCACTTATTCCTGCTATAACATCACCACTTTTAATGTGTTCAGCTATATCTCCGTTAGGCATACTTACAAACCCTGGATTAGCTGCTATACTATTGAGAGCCTGTTTTATAGCTGCTCCAGTTATATCACCTGTCTGCGAATTCCAGTTACATTCATTAGTTATACCATCTGGTTTAATAGAAAGACTAAGTCCTGTATTTCCGAAAAATGTATAAAGATACCATCCTGAATCAAACTCCATAGCAACTTTTTTATTGTTAGCTGCTGCAATTGACAACATTTTATCTAATGACTTAACATCGTCTTCTGAAAAATATTCTTTATTATAATACATAAAATATCCATTATCTGCTGTCATAGGATAGCCGTATAATGTATCATTCAGAGTCGCTGCTTCGACTGACTCCTTTACATTAGCTGCTGCTATTTCATCTGCATTGGGTACCTCTGTCAGAACTCCGCCAGCCGTTAATGATATAATCTGATCATCTGGAAATGAAAACACATCTGCACCATTGTGTACATCTGTAAGCATAACATCACGAACCTGTGAATCTGCCTGGATTTCAACCGTTATATCAAACTCTGCTTCATCTTTATATTGTTCCTTAAAGCTGTCTAGCATTTTGTTCATGACATCCAGACCATCCTTTTCTGTCCACACCTTTAAAGAGACAACTTTATCTGTACCACCTGATAACTCCTCTCTGTTGCCACCTATTATACCTGCATTACCACATCCAGATAAGACAATAGAAGATATCAAGCCAACAATGCACAATTTCCTTGTTATTCTTTTGTTCATATTAATATACCCCTTTTGTATAAATTTACGTTCTTAATATACCGATTAGAATCTAATAATAAATGTAAAATCGAAATCACAATCCAATTTCCTTTAGATTACTTCACACGAATTTGACAAATCATAATAGAAATTAATTAACGTACTAATATATTATATTTATTGTAGACTTTATAACAGTATTTGTCAATCAATTTACCTGCTGACCGGCTTATCCTGTACAGTCTTTTCAACACTTCTGAAAATAGTAAGAATTGAAATAATTATAAACTATTTATAAATTATTAGCACTCACCTATTGACAGTGCTAATGATTAGGTATATAACATAGCCAGAACAAAGGAAAGGGAGTTAAGAAATAGTAATTAAGATAACGCCATTCCAGATGTTCCAAAGAAACAAGGTAATAGTTCAGATGAATATGTAATCCTGGGGATTGGTTATTTATATATCCAATCTGAATGAACGAAAGGTTCAGCCGAACAAATAGTTTATTAAAAAAGGAGCGATGACTTATGTTAATGCCTAGTATTTTTGGAGAGAATTTATTTAATGATGATTGGATGAACTTCGGATTTCCTGAAGTTGAAAAAGCTTTGTATGGTAAACACGCCAGCCACGAAATGAAGACTGATGTCAGAGAAACCGATTCCGGCTATGAAGTTGATATTGATTTACCTGGCTTTAAGAAAGACGAAATCAATATACAGCTTGATAATGGATACCTTTCAATCAGTGCCGCTAAGGGTCTTGATAAGGACGAGCAGGACAAGGAAGGCAAGTATATCAGAAAGGAACGTTATGCCGGCTCTATGAGCAGAAGCTTCTACGTTGGTAATGCAATTACTCAGGACGACATAAAGGCTAAATATGAAAGTGGTATTTTAAGACTCTCTGTACCAAAGAAAGCTGCTGAGGAAATTGAAAGTGCTAAGAGGATTGCTATTGAGGGATAATCCGTACAGAAATGTGTGAATTGGACTAATTGATAGTGCACTTAGCATCTGTGACTGCTGTTGCTAATGTAGTCCTTAGCCAAGATATGAGTTGTAATTGAATAATTAAGAAATGCCAGTCCCTAAGGTTGAACTTAGAGACTGGCATTTTTATATTTTGCCATAACAAGATATCCATTATCCCACTCAACTACTTTCGTATATCTCTCCAATTTATCAGAAGTGATAAAACGAACTCTTTGATTATTAAATTCAAAAATTGTACACACAGAACACCTAAAACGGAATATAATGGTGTGAACACGCTATTTTATGGGAGTTTGAGGTGTTCGATGACTGCGGGAATTGCATAGCAATGAAGCAATCCGGTTACATCAGCGAGTAGCAAAATTTACTTTTGACACTCTCATCATTTATATTGTATCATTAGATTTAATGATGCCGATGTCAAAAATCCACGGCTTTAACGCTTACGGATTGTTCCGTGCTACGCACTATTATATTTAATTTTAGCAGAATCAGTATTGTGAAAATGGAGGGCAGTATGGCTATTGTTGTTGCTGAAAAAATAATTGAAATGTTTTTTATAATGCTTTGCGGAATAGTTCTATATAAAACTGGTCTGATTGATGATAAGACTGTTCCAAGGCTGTCAAACATTCTTCTTATGCTGGTTTCACCTCTTATGATATTCCAATCTTACCAGATGGACTTTGATGGACATCTTATGTGGGGGCTTGGTCTTACACTCATTGCAGCTTTAACAACATTTACAGTTATTATAATATTAACAAATATACTAATCAGAAATACTGAATATAGCAGAAACGGTATAAGTATAAGTTCTGCTTATAATCTGCAAAAAAACAAAATTCCTGTTGAGAAAATTGCCCTTATATATTCAAACAGTGGTTTTATAGGACTACCTCTTATCAATGGCGTCATTGGCCAGGAAGGTGTTTTCTATATGACAGCTTACCTTACTGTATTCAATCTGTTATTATGGACACATGGCGTTATAGTCATGGGTGGAGCAGGTGACTTCAAAACTATATGCAGGAATCTTTGCACACCAACCATTATAGCCATATTCGCTGGTGTTATATGCTTTGTTACCGGCATAAAAATACCTGCTGTTATAGATAATCCGATTCAATACATAGCCAATATGAATACGCCACTTGCTATGCTTATAGCTGGTGCTAATCTTGCACAGAGCAATATTGTAAGCAGCCTCAAGAGTCTGCGTATGTACTATCTTTGTGCTCTTAAGCTCATCATATTTCCTGTAATCGGTATGCTTATTCTTTATATTTTCAACTTCCAGAGCTTTGATTTTAATGTACCGTTTACCGTATTCATAGGAATGGCCTGCCCTGCCGGAGCATCTGCTATTATGTTTGCAGAAAGATATGACAAGGATTCACTTTACGCGACAGAAATATTCGTGCTTACAACTATATTGTCACTCATTACAATACCTTTGTTGTCAATATTTGCGATAAAGCTGTTTGGTCTGTAAGTGAATTATGAAGCCTGTCTGTAAAGTCTATCTATGAAGCACGTCTGTAAAGCCTGTCTATAAGGTATGTCTGTGAAGTCTTTTTATGAAGTCTTAGAACTACTTACTGGAATAATGCTTTTGGCAAATACTTATGTATGCAGCACTTGCTCTTGACTGTCTCCTTGCAGCATCAGACTTTGACTTAACCTGTTTTAAACTTGGATATACACCCTTTTCCACTCTCTCAGATTTACACCTATTTTCTTATAAATATGTGCTCTAATAGTTTCTTGTGGATTATCAGGATGATATTAATGCAGATATTATCTGTAAAAAATTTGGCTTTTCCCAGTCTCACTTTTCAAGATTGTTCAAGCAGAATACAGGGGAATTATCTCTTTGAGAACTAGAATTATCGTTTTGATATCCTAAAAAGCCCATAAATAGGGGATTTATATCTGGTAGTGTTACATATCTGTTGTATGCGTAGCACTACCCACAGATTTCCAGAACTGCTCATTACTTTATTGAAGAAAGAATATTATTCCATCTCAATGCCAATGTTATTAAATGTGTCGACTTCTAAATCCACAAGTATCATATTAACTCTAATATATCAACCATCCGCAACAAATGCTTACACCGCCGTAATACTAGCATTTTTAATTTTAGTCTCTGATAGGTTTTCATTCCACCTGACTGTACATTCTGTTTCATAATGATATTTTATAAAATCAATTTGAGCTTTGACCCGCACTTTTGCCCCTTCCTTATTAAGGCTTAGAAGCTCAGATGATATCCATTTAAATTTTGCCTCTTCATCAGATGGCCACTCATAGCCAGCGATAAAATCACAGCTATATAAGCACTTATCCTCGTGCTCAGCTTATATTTTTTCATCTGTTAAATCTCCCTTTATATTTCTACACTGTAAACGATATCCATGAATCCTGACAATACTTACTATAAGCAGTGCCAATACTACAATATAAATAATCAGGCTCATCATTACCGTGTCAGGAACTTTAAAATTAACAAATGCTATAATCAAGGCAAACACAATGTCGGCAGCAGCTATAAAATACCATTTATGTATATTCCGTTTATAATCTTTAATAAGTTCATTACTATTCATTCCCTTATCATTATAACCAGCATCAAGTTTATAAATGTTAATTGGCATTCTCTCATTATTCATTACTAATCCCTCCGCAAAAAACAACTGCTTAGTTACATATGTATTATACATTATTAATTTGTCGCTTTCTTTATAAAAAATATCACTTTACAATTAGAATTTAAGATATTATGCTATTTTATATTTAATATCATTAGATGGAAGTAAAATGTATGCCAAGACCTATAAAAGATTGTAATAATTTTGAAATAAACAGAAGTATCGTTTATAACGGAAAAGATATTAATTTTCATATGCCATCAATGAGTGCATGTATAAAACATTATGAGATTGGTTTTCAGATATCTGGCAGTCATCATGTATACTCAACTGATGGAGAGTGGGATATTCTCAGAGGATATGTTGGAACAATGCCTCTTGGATTACATCACCAGACCTTTTATACCAGCAATGAAACGCATAACAGCATACTTATTAAATATTCATTTGATATAGCTGATTATATAAAGTCAGAAATATCTGCTGTTGCATTTAACAGATTCTACGCTGAAAAATACCACATTCTGAATCAGGAAGACCAGCAAGTTGTCCGGAATATTTTTGAAAAGATGCTGACTGAGTATAATATTAATTCACCATACTCAGATTCTAAATTAAAGGCATTGCTTACATACTTAATTATATTTATTATTGAGCATGAGTTATCTCATGATATAAACGGCAGTCAGGGCAAGAAAATAAACAAAAATATCAATGATGTTATGAGATATATAGACTCTAATTATATGACTGATATAAATGTGGATAATATTTGTAAATTATTTAGCTTTTCCAGCTCTCATTTTTCAAGGCTATTCAAACAAAATACAGGAGAAGCTTTTTCAAGATATTTATCTAAGGTAAGATTAGAACATGCTATAGTTTTACTGTCAAATACTGACAAACCAATAGATCAAATTGCATATGAATGCGGATTTAAAAGTACCAGCTACTTTAGTTATTCATTTAAAAAAGAATTCCTTGTTTCACCGCTTAAGTATAGGATGCAGATGAAGGGTTAATGTAATTAATGTCAAAAAACACACCAGAACCGAAATTCTGGTGTGTAATAAATTGTATTGGTATTCCAAGATAAGATAACAACAACATTATTCCATCAATCCTAATATATCCTGTTCACTCCAATATTCATTTGGATATATTGATAGTTCTTCTTTCTGGTGATTTGGTATTATCATAAACATGCATAATATCGCATATATCAAGTAACTCTTTTATGTTATTAATTGATTTATAATATCTTTCAATAACTTTACTGCTATCAACATTATGTCCACCTGCTGCCACACGAGATTCTATTCTGGCAATATTAATTTGTGGGTCAACTGTCAACACAAATACACATTTTATAAAATATCCCTCTTCTTTTGCTTTTCTTAAAATGTTTAACTTATGTTCAGATGACAAGACTGTTTCAAATGTAAAATCTTCTTTCTTGGCAATTGATTCATATCTCATCCTGTCAACCAAAACAGCAGCTTCCATATTATTCATTCCTGTAGTCGCAACAACATCATCAGCATTAGTATACTTACCAACTTTATCAAAAAAAGTGGTTATTGTACTTTTCCCCGAGCCATTTGGTCCTGCTAATACAAGAATCATCGGTTTTCTATTCTGCATACTTTCTTTCCCCATTCGCATACTCTACATAAGCACGCTTTTTTTCTTTATCATAACCTGCTATAGGTTTTTTACAAATCTTAGCTTTATTTATCGCTGCCTTAACAGCTTCAACCGCTCTTTCGTCCATTTCACTGTCTGATTCAGTCAATGTACTCTTCTCTTCTTCTCTGGATACAACTTTTATAATTCTACCACTCTTTGTGCTTACAGTTGTCATATAAATATCTCTCCATTCTAATTAATACGAAAATAGCTTTTTAATTACACTTAATACTTAACTATTATAATATATTCTATCACATTTTATATAAAAAAACACCCCGGAACCGAAATTCCGAGGTGTAATATACTTTTCTGAAACGCCATAAGACGCTTTGGATTGTAAATATTATCTCTTTGAGAACTGAGGAGCACGACGAGCTGCCTTTAAACCGTACTTCTTTCTTTCCTTCATTCTTGGATCTCTTGTTAAGAAACCAGCCTTCTTAAGTGATGGACGGTATTCTTCTGAATCAACCTGAAGAAGAGCTCTTGAGATACCGTGTCTGATAGCACCAGCCTGACCTGTGTATCCGCCACCGTGTACGTTAACGATTACATCATACTTGTCAGCTGTCTCTGTAAGAACTAATGGCTGTTTAACTACAACCTTAAGTGTTTCAAGACCGAAATATTCATCAAGTGATCTCTTATTTATTGTAATATTACCATTACCTGGTACTAAATATACTCTAGCAATACTGCTTTTTCTTCTACCTGTTCCGTAGAACTTTCCGTTTGCTTTCTTAGCCACTGTTAATTCCTCCTTATGATATGTCCTTTAATTAAAACTTTAAAACTTCTGGCTTCTGAGCTGCCTGTTCATGATCTGGACCTGCATATACATGAAGCTTTGTGTACATCTGTCTTCCTAAAGGTCCCTTTGGAAGCATACCCTTAACAGCAAGTTCAATAACTCTTTCTGGATGCTTTTCCATCATCTCCTTAAGAGTTGTTTCTTTCATACCACCTACATAATCTGAGTGATTGTAGTAAATCTTCTGATCTAACTTCTTACCTGTAACCTTAATCTTTTCAGCGTTGATTACGATAACATTGTCACCACAGTCAAGGAATGGTGTATAAGTAGGCTTATTCTTACCTCTTAATACAGCAGCAACCTGTGATGCTAAACGACCTAATGTATAATCTGCAGCATCTACAACATACCATTTTCTTTCGATGTTAGATGCACTAGCCATATAAGTACTCATTAGTTTTCCTCCTAAATATTGCTTAAATGCATAATTAATTGTTCTAATTAAATAAATGTTAATATATATTAAATGCTTCTCCGGGGCATATGGTGAAACACCTAATTCTGATTAACTTATGTCAAGGCGCACTTGTTACGCCACATTAAAGAATTATATAACACACAGCCTTGTGTGTCAATCAGAAAATGTATTTTTACCATATAATTTTCAAGAAATTATCCACAGAGATTTTATTCTGCAATGTATTTATCAACAACTTGGTTAAAAATATAAACTATGTATTTAATTATTAAAATTACCAATATCAAGAATTACAGATACTCTATTTTCATAAGTGTAAGCCCCTGCGGTGGTGCTGTCTGGCCTGCCTGTGTCCTGTCCTTTGCATCAAGCATTTCCTTTACATACTCTGGATTAAATTTCCCTTTTCCGACCTGTATAAGCGTTCCTGCTATTATTCTTACCATATTATATAAGAAACCATTACCTGTAACTGTTATTAATATTTCATCACCTTTTCTATCTACATCAAGCGAATATATCTTCCTTACGGTTGTTTCTGTCTGTGTACGCACACAACAGAAGCTCTTAAAATCGTGTTCTCCTACAAGATACTCTGCCGCCTCCTGCATTTTAGAAATATCAATATTCCCTGGTACATTCCATGTATAGTTACGTTTCTTAGGAAGTCCAAACTCCGTATTTAATATACTGTAGCAGTATGTCTTTCTTGTATCACAGTGTCTTGGATGAAAATCAAATTCTACCTCATCTGACTGCTGTATTATTATATCTTCAGGAAGGTACCTGTTAAGTGCATATGTGAACTTGTCTGCTGGTATGCTTGAAGCAGTATCAAATACAGCGACATTTCCTAATGCGTGAACTCCTGCATCGGTTCTGCTTGCACCTGTTACATGGACATTTTCACCTGTAAGCGCGTATATAGCTTCATCAAGCTTTTTCTCAATTGTCGGTGCGTTAGGCTGTATCTGCCAGCCCGAATAATTCGTACCATCATATGCGACCCTTAATCTTATTCTTTTCATTCACTCCTCCTTAATTTTTTTCACACTTATTATTAATCGATACATACACTTCCTATTAATATCTTCATATACTTGTCATTAATCTTTCCGCGTACTTCTCTCTAATCTCTTTACATACTTGTCATTAATCTTTCTACACACTTCTCTCTAATCTCTTTACATACTTGTCATTAATCTTTCTGCACACTTCTCTCTAATTCCTCACTTCTTAACATAAAAGGGACTGCCACCTCAGACATAATCTATATAATACGTAGGTTAATACAACATTTCCTGACTTCCTACTATATAAATAATGCTTCGTGCTACAGCCCCTTTTAGCGACTTACTATGCAGCTATAATCTTGACAATGATAATAACTCCAAGGTACAGAACCATACTGATATAGGCAATTCTGTCTCTCTTTTCATATTTTAAAGGCTTCATCTTTGTCCTGCCCTCTGAACCGTGATAACATCTTGCTTCCATAGCCATTGCAAGCTCATTGGCTCTTCTGAAGGCTGACACAAATAACGGAACAAGTATTGGAACCATTGCTTTGGCTCTCTTTATAAGACTTCCATTCTCAAAATCCGCACCTCTTGCCATCTGTGCTTTCATAATCTTATCAGTTTCTTCTATAAGTATTGGTATGAATCTTAATGCTATCGACATCATCATCGCTATCTCGTGAACTGGTACTTTGATAACTTTAAGAAATCCAAGCCCCTTCTCAAGACCGTCTGTTAAGTTATTAGGCGTTGTAGTAAGTGTCATCAATGATGTGCCTACAATAAGATATATAAGCCTTACAACCATAAATATAGCCATTTTAAGACCCTGATAAGTTATTGTCAGCTTCCATATCTGTATAAGCACGTCTCCCGGTGTCAGAAACAGGTTAAACACCGCACTTATAATAATCAGTATTACTATTGATTTAAGTCCTCTAACCATAAATTTGAGAGGAATTCTGGACATTTTAATAACTACCGCCAATGCTACCGTGACAACAGCATATATCCATATATTCATTCCCATAAACAACGAAATTATAAAGATAAGAGTACCCATAAGCTTAACTCTTGGGTCTAATCTGTGAATGACAGAATCAGCTTTATAATATTGTCCAATTGTTATATCTCTAATCATACAATCTCCATTCCTGCCTGTTAATATTACCGCTACGCCTTTGCATTACGCTTAAAATGTGACAGAATACTTTCTTTTGCTTCCGCAATTGTTATTGCATCTGGATTTACATTTATTCCAGCCCTTATAAGGTCATTCATTATATAAGTAACCTGTGGTGCTGCAAGTCCTATCTGCTCTAACTGTCTGTAATGTCTGAATACATTTTGTGGTGTATCATCATATTTTAATACGCCATCATCCATAACCATAATTCTGTCAACATATTTGGCTACATCTTCCATACTGTGAGATACCAGGATTACAGTAATTCCAGTTTCTTCCCTTAAGTATTTAAGGCAGTCTAAAATGTCATCCCTTCCTTTAGGGTCAAGTCCTGCTGTTGGTTCGTCTAATATAAGAACCTCCGGCTTCATAGCAAGCACGCCAGCTATTGCAACTCTCCTCTTCTGTCCGCCTGACAAATCAAATGGCGACTGATAATAAAGGTTCTCATCAAGCCCAACAAGTCTTAAGCTCTCAAAGGCTCTAAGCTCGTATTCCTGTCTTGATAAACCTAAATTCTTAGGTCCAAAGCACACATCTTTAAATATGTCTGTTTCAAAAAGCTGGTGTTCCGGATACTGGAATACCAGTCCGACCTTGCTTCTTAATTCTTTCATATTAAATCCAGCATCATATATATCTTGTCCATTAAAATATATATGTCCCTCTGTCGCCTTAAGCAGCCCATTAAGGTGCTGGATAAATGTGGACTTACCAGAACCCGTATGTCCTATAAGACCTACAAATTCTCCGTCATTAATTGCACACGACACATTGTCCAGAGCTCGTCTTTCAAAGCCTGTTCCTGCTTCGTATACATAACTGATTTTATCAACAATTATTGACATTGCACTCTCCATTCTAATGTACATTCTGCCCACTGGCAGTAACATCATTTTTATTTATCCAGTCTTTTTAATTCTTCCACTAATTCTTCATTTCTTATTATGCCATCTTTAATAGGAAGACCTGCCTTTTTTAATTCATAAGCAAGTTCCGTCACTTGTGGCACATCGAGCCTCATACTCTTTAACATCTCAACCTGTGTGAATATCTGCCTTGGAGTTCCGTCCATTACAAGCTTTCCACCATCCATTACATACACATAATCTGCATCTATTACTTCTTCCATATAATGCGTTATAAGTATTATAGTAACATTTTCTTTTCTGTTAAGCTCGTGAAGAACATTTAATACTTCTTTTCTTCCAAGAGGATCAAGCATTGCTGTAGGCTCGTCTAACACGATACATTTAGGTTTCATAGCTACTATGCCTGCTATTGCGACACGCTGTTTCTGTCCACCTGAAAGCTTATTAGGAGAAGCACTACGAAACTGATACATTCCAACCGCCTTAAGGCTTTTTTCTACTCTTTCCCATATTTCTTCTGTTGGAACTCCTATATTCTCTGGTCCAAATCCTACCTCTTCATCTACAAGTGTACCAACTATCTGATTATCCGGATTCTGAAATACCATTCCTGCTGTCTGTCTTATTGAAAGTGTATTGCCGCTGTCCTTAGTATCCATTCCATCGACATACACTGTTCCCTCTGTCGGCATAACAAGGGCATTAAGATGCTTGGCAAATGTTGATTTGCCTGAACCATTGTGTCCAAGCACTGCAACAAAATCTCCTGCTTTAATATCTATATTTACATTATCAACTGCTGTAGTTATTCCCTCAACATTACCCTCTTCATCTCGTCTTATATATTCAAATGTCAAATTCTTCGCTTCTACTATTCCCATAACAGTCTCCTGTTCCAGTACTCCAGACATTTCCGGACATACTTGCTGATATTATATCTTCACAGATAATTCCCCTGTAATGATACATTTTTATTCTTTCTTTCAAATAATTGCATATTACTATATAACTTTATAAAAATCAATTTTATATACTAAATTCATTGAAATAACGTGAAAAAATACAAAACTTTCTAATATATAATTCAACCTTAAAAAAGCGGATATGAGTTACCCCATATCCGCTAATAATACGCAATGATGTAATTATACTAATTCAAGAAGAACTTCCATTGCTGCATCACCTTTTCTTAAGCCAATCTTAACGATTCTTGTGTAGCCACCCTTACGGTCAGCATACTTAGGTGCGATTTCGTCAAATAACTTATTAGTAAGGTCAACAGTCTTAGTATTCTTCTTCTTTCCAGCAGCATCAGCAGGAACTTCTGTTACCTTGTAAAGAACCTTATCCATCTGCTTTCTAGCGTGAAGCTTTGAAGGGAGATCCTTCTTGATTTCCTTCTCTACTGTTTCATATACAGTAACCTTCTTGCCATCAACAACTTCCTTAACTCTCTTGCCATCAGCATCCTTCTTTGCAACCTTAGCAGATACTGTAACTGTTTCGTAGTTGTCCTTTTCCTTAACTGCAAGTGTAATAAGCTTTTCAGCCTGCTTACGAACTTCCTTAGCTCTTGCTTCTGTTGTAACAATCTTACCATTCTCGATTAAAGCTGTTACCTGGCTTCTTAATAAAGCCTTTCTCTGGCTTGATGTTCTACCAAGCTTTCTATACTTTGCCATTGATTTAACCTCCATTTGTAACGTCTATACACGCGCATATGGTCTTACTGTATAGATGTTTTTTCTACAAACTCTAATATTACGCTTTAATTTTTAGTCTTCACTAGATCTAAGATGTAAATTTAACTGCTTAAGCTTTAAAAGCACCTCATCTAAAGACTTCTTACCAAGGTTTCTAACCTTAATCATATCATCTGGTGTCTTATTGCAGAGTTCTTCAACAGTGTTGATACCTGCTCTTCTAAGACAGTTAGATGAACGAACTGATAATTCAAGGTCTTCAATACTCATTGAAAGAACCTTAGTTGACTCATCAACCTGCTGTTCAACCATAATCTCTGCGTTAGCAGCATTCTCTGAAAGGTTAATGAAGCCCTTAAGATGCTCACTAAGAACCTTAGCTGCAAGGCTTAATGCCTCATCTGGAGCTATTGTTCCATTAGTAAATATATCAAGTGTAAGCTTGTCAAAATCTGTATCCTGACCTACTCGTGTATTCTGAACAGCCATATTAACTCTCTCTACTGGTGTGTAGATTGAATCTACAGCGATAACGCCAACTGGCTGGTCTTCTTTTTTATTTCTTTCTGAACTTACATAACCACGTCCGTTAGTGATTGTAAGTTCCATAATTAACTTGCTGTCTGCACCATTAAGATGTGCAATAACAAGATCTGGGTTAATAATCTCTATATCAGGGTCTACCTGAATATCAGATGCTCTAACTACACCCTCGCCTACGAACTCAATATGAGCTTCCTTAGGCTCAACGGAATTACCATTGTTCTTGATTGATAACTGCTTGATGTTCATCACTATCTCAGTAACATCTTCCTTAACACCAGGAATTGAGCTGAATTCATGAAGAACGCCCTCAATCTTGATACTGCTTACTGCTGTACCAACTAATGAAGAAAGCATAATTCTTCTTAAAGAATTACCAAGAGTAAGTCCATAACCTCTTTCGAGCGGTTCAACGACAAATCTACCATACTTTCCATCTTCTGACTGCTCAGTCATCTCAATCTTTGGCATCTTGAAATTAAAATCTGCATCAACCATGTATAGCCCCTCCTTTTATGGGTTTTAATAAGTTTATTCCTTCTATCCATAAGACAACAGAACGCATATATAGCATTCTGTTGTCTTATATAAACGTATCTGTCCACAAGCAACCTGCAAACTGAAACGTCTAAACATTTAATTAATGGATTACTTAGAATATAACTCGACGATAAGCATCTCGTTTACAGGAACGTCAATAGCTTCTCTTGTAGGTAATGACTTAACAGTACCCTTAAGTGCTTCCTTGTCAGACTCTAACCACTCTGGGACTAATCTTCCATTAGTAGCTTCAAGTACTTCCTTGTATCTAGCACAAGACTTTGACTTTTCTCTGATTTCAATAACATCTCCAGCCTTAACTAAGTATGAAGGGATGTTTACACACTTGCCATTAACAAGTACATGCTTGTGGTCTACGATCTGTCTTGCTTCTTTTCTTGTTCTAGCAAAACCTAATCTGAAGATAACATTATCAAGTCTGAGTTCAAGAGTAATCATAAGGTTCTCACCAGTCATACCCTTCTGCTTCTCAGCCTTCTTATAATAATTTCTGAAAGGCTTCTCTAATACGCCATAGATGAACTTAGCCTTCTGCTTTTCGCGAAGCTGTAATCCGTATTCGCTGATCTTTCTTCCAGCATTCTTAGCCTTTCTTCTAGACTTCTTATCTATTCCTAAATATAAAGGATCTAAATCAAGAGATCTACATCTCTTGAGCACAGGTGTTCTATTAACTGCCATTGTAATCTTACCTCCCTAAATTAAACTCTTCTACGCTTTGGTGGACGACAACCGTTATGTGGAACTGGTGTAACATCCTTAATACTTGTAACTTCGAGACCACAAGCTGAAAGGGCACGAATAGCTGCCTCTCTACCTGAACCTGGTCCCTTAACCATAACGTCTACAGACTTTAATCCGTGAACTAAAGCAGCCTTTGTTGCTGTCTCTGCTGCCATCTGTGCTGCATATGGAGTAGACTTCTTAGATCCTCTGAATCCGAGTCCACCTGCTGATGCCCAAGATAAAGCATTACCTTCTGCATCTGTTAAAGTAACGATTGTATTATTGAAAGATGACTGAATATGTGCCTGTCCTCTTTCAACGTTCTTCTTAACACGCTTCTTTGTCACTTTTTTTGTAACTTTCTGAGCCATGATAAATAACCTCCTGTGAGTTTAACAATTTAACAATTATTATTTCTTCTTATTAGCTACTGTCTTCTTAGGTCCCTTGCAAGTTCTTGCATTAGTCTTAGTCTTCTGACCTCTAACTGGAAGACCCTTTCTATGACGAATTCCTCTATAACATCCGATTTCCTTTAATCTCTTGATGTTCATGGCAACTTCTCTTCTTAAGTCACCTTCTACTAAATGCTCTGGATCTGCATCTATAACTTTAGCGATCTTTGCAACTTCTTCATCTGTTAAATCCTTAACACGAGTATCTGGATTAACACCAGCCTCTGCAAGAATCTTAGTTGCTCTAACTCGTCCAATACCATAAACATAAGTAAGTCCGATTTCGATACGTTTTTCTCTTGGTAAGTCTACACCTGAAATACGAGCCATGTGTTCTTTAACCTCCGTTAATCAAATATATATGTTATTAATAAATTACCGTGTAGTGATTATACATACGCAGCCCGTCAGTTGCCTGCCGTCTGAAATGTGTGCGTTGCCATAACAACTACTATATAAAATAGCAATGTCCACCTTACAACTTAGCCGGGTGGTTCATCGCTGCAGCCGCAAAACTACATTGTCTGTCTATCATAGTGATTAATAGAACAAACATCAATGTTATGACATCAACTAGTGATATCGATATCATAACGCACAAACATGAGAAGTATCAGCTACTTCTCTCCATAAGGATTAACCCTGTCTCTGCTTGTGCTTAGGGTTCTCACAAATAATCATGATTCTACCCTTTCTCTTAATGACTTTGCATTTTTCACAAATTGGTTTAACTGATGATCTAACCTTCACTGCAAAAGCCTCCTTTCAGACAAGTTCGTTGACTATTATAGCATAGTCATATTTTTAAATGCAAGTTAAAATTGCAATTTAAAACAAAAAAATTTGCACAAAAATATTATATATTTTTAGATGTTTTTTGAAATAATTACTTATCTCTCCAGATAATTCTTCCCTTAGTAAGGTCATATGGAGAAAGCTCTATTGTTACCTTATCGCCTGGAAGAATTCTGATAAAGTTCATTCTTAACTTTCCACTGATAGTTGCAAGTATCTGATGTCCATTCTCAAGTTCAACCTTAAAAAATGCATTAGGTAACTTCTCAACAACTTTTCCTTCGATTTCTATTACATCTGCCTTTGACATATTTGCCTCCTTATTATTAAATCTCTGTTTGCTTTACCGGTTATTATACTTCTTAATTGCAAGTTTAATATCTTCATTGGTCAGCTTAATATTACGACTTATCTTGTCTTTTATTGTATCGTCACATATTTTGATAAGCTGAATATGTTTTAACTTTTTCTTTTTAGGCTCATCAACCTGCCTGAGCCTGCCATCAGTTACATATACATATTCATTATCAACACCTGTAATAACATATGTTAATCCCTTATCGTGTCCTGCTAATGATGTAGCAAAATATCCTATATAATTATTCAAATCCTGCCCTCCATTATCAGTTATTCTACTAATGATAGTATTTCTGGTCCAGCTTTCGTTACAAGCACAGTATTCTCATAATGTGCTGATAATGAATGGTCAAATGTTGATGCTGTCCAGTTATCATCTAACCATCTGACTTTATAATCGCCTGCTGATACCATAGGTTCAATCGCAAGTGTCATCCCCTCATAAAGCCTGATACCTCTTCTGTCCTGTCTGAAATTAGGTATCTCTGGTTCTTCGTGAAGTTCTGTTCCTATTCCGTGACCTACAAGATCTCTGATAACTCCATATCCAAACGACTCATTATATTGTGCAATTGCATTGGAGATTTCATATAAGTGGCATCCTTCTTTGGCATATTTAATACCCTCGAAGAAACTTTGTCTTGTCACTTCTATCAATTTAGCCGCTTCATCGCTTATCTTTCCAATACCGTAAGTTCTTGCGGCATCAGAATGATAACCCTTGTGTATCACTCCTGCATCAAGGCTTACTATGTCACCTTCTTTTAGTACACGCTTCTTTGATGGAATTCCGTGTACTATCTCGTCATTAACTGATACACATATTGCGGCTGGATACCCCTGATATCCCTTAAATGAAGGAATACATCCGTAGCTTTTTATCATTTCCTCACCAATCTTATTAATATGATAAGTTGTAACACCCGGTTTACATTCCTTTTCAAGTTCATTAAGGACTGTACCAAGTATCTTACCAGCTTCTCTCATTAATTCGATTTCGCGTTGTGATTTAACTGTTACAGACATATTCAGCCTACTTTCCTAAAACATCAACAATTGCATTAAATACATTTTCCATTGACTGTGTACCATCAACCTCAGCTAATACACCTTTCTTTGAATAGTAATCAATCAATGGCTGTGTCTGCTCATGATATACAGATAATCTGTTCTTAACTGTTTCTGGCTTATCATCATCTCTTAATATAAGCTTTTCACCACAAGCATCACATATGCCTTCAACCTTAGTAGGATTGAACTCGATATGGTATGTTGTACCACAACCAACGCAAGCTCTTCTTCCTGACATTCTATTGATAATATTTTCGTCTGGAACTTCTACGTTAATAGCGTAGTCTACTGTTTCATTATTAGCAGCAAGTGCCTTATCAAGTGCTTCTGCCTGAGGTATTGTTCTTGGGAAACCATCTAATACATATCCATTAGCACAGTCAGCTTCCTTAAATCTATCCATTATAAGGTCTACAACTAATTCGTCTGGTACAAGCTCACCCTTGTCCATATATGTCTTAGCTTTCTTGCCAAGTTCTGTATTATTCTTGATATTTGCTCTGAAAATATCTCCTGTTGAAATATGAGGAATTGAGTATTTTTCAGCTATTTTCTTTGCCTGTGTTCCCTTACCAGCTCCAGGAGCTCCTAACATAATAATCTTCATATGTTTACCTCATTTCTTTTTTATATACAAAGGACTCGCCCAACATTACTGTCAGGCAAGTCATCTAATACTTATAAGCTATTCGCTTAAGAATCCTTTATAATAACGATTAACCATCTGCGATTCAATCTGCTTTAATGTTTCAAGTACAACACCAACGATGATGATTACTGATGTTCCACCAAATGAAACGCTTGCATTAAAGAACCCTGTACACATAATAGGTATTAATGCGATGATGAGTAATCCAACTGCACCTACGAATACGATGTAGTTTAATATATTATTAAGATAATCACTAGTAGACTTACCAGGTGTTATACCAGGGATAACTCCACCAGCTTTCTTTAAGTTATCAGCTACTTCAATTGGATTAAATGTAATTGATGTATAGAAGTATGCAAATATTATAAGCAATACAATATACAATACTAACCCGATAGAATACTTAGGTGCTGATATTCTGCACCAGTATGAAGAGCTTAAATATCTGGTCCATTCGTATGACTTTCCAAATAACTGTGCAATAATTACAGGGAACTGCATAAGTGATGATGCGAAAATAACAGGCATTACACCAGCAGTATTAACCTTTAAAGGTATATTAGTTGACTGTCCGCCAAATGTCTTTCTACCACTAACCTTCTGTGAATACTGAACAGGAATTCTTCTCTCTCCATCCTGTAAGAAGCATACTAAAACTACCATTACAACAAGAATTGCAATAATAATTGCAGCTGCTAATACACCCTTTGCAATAGTTCTAGGTGCAACAAATGTGCTATACAATGTAGCAAAATCACTTGGCATACCAGAAATAATGTTAATTAAAAGTACAATTGATATACCATTACCAACACCATTTTCAGTAATTCTTTCACCAAGCCACATAAGCATTGCAGAACCTGCTGTAAGTGCTGCAACAACTACGATTATGCTTACAATATAATGTAATGTACTAAAGCCCTGATATCCCTTGATAAGTCCAGATCTACCAAAACCTACAGCCATAGCTATACTCTCTATAAGAGCAAGAGCAATTGTTACATATCTTGTAATTGCTGCAATCTTCTTCCTACCATCTTCACCTTCTTTTTGCATTTCCTCTAACTTAGGAATTGCAATAGCAAGAAGCTGCATAATAATAGATGAAGTAATATATGGCGTTATGCTTAACGCAAAGAGGGACATTCTTTCGAATGAACCTCCTGTAAATGCGCTAAGATAGCTCAAATCACCAGTATTAATTCCACTAAGTAAGCTACTGAAATACTCTGTATCTACTCCTGGAATAGGAAGCAAACTTCCTACTCTAACAATAACAAGAATCATAAGAGTATATAAAATCTTTTTTCTTATGTCTTTGTTCTTAAAAGCGCCTACAAGTGTCTTTAACATATTAGATCACCTCGCAAGAACCACCAAGAGCTTCGATCTTTTCCTTTGCAGAAGCACTGAAAGCGTTAGCCTTAACGTTGAGTTTCTTTGTGAGTTCACCGTTAGCAAGAATCTTGATACCATCCTTAGGATTCTTAACGATACCTGATTCAATTAATGTATCAACTGTAACTTCTGCACCATTATCAAATCTTTCTAATGTGCTGATGTTAATAGCAACAAATTCCTTACGGTTTCTGTTAGTGAAACCTCTCTTAGGAATTCTTCTATATAATGGCATCTGGCCACCTTCGAAACCTGGTCTTGGTGCTCCTGAACGAGCTTTCTGTCCCTTATGACCCTTACCAGCAGTCTTGCCGTTACCTGAGCCATGTCCACGACCTCTTCTGAAATTATCACTCATTACTGAGCCCTCTGCTGGGCTTAAATTAGATAAATCCATCTTTGCACCTCCTTATCCGATTTATTAATTAAATTTCTTCTACCTTTAACATATAACCAATCTGCTGAATCTGTCCTCTTGTTGCAGCATTGTCTGGAAGTTCTACTGTCTTATGCATCTTTGTAAGACCCATAGCTTCAACAGTTCTTCTATGCTTTGGAACAGCACTGATTGGAGACTTAACTAAAGTTATTCTTAACTTCTTATCAGCCATTTTAACCTCCATCTGTCAATAACGACTATATCAATGTTTATTTGTTAATTAGCCAAGGATCTCGCTAACAGACTTTCCACGAAGTCTTGCAACTTCTTCTGGAGTCTTCATAGACTTAAGACCTTCTATTGTTGCTAATACAGCATTCTGCTTGTTATTAGAACCAAGTGACTTTGTACGGATATTCTTAATACCTGCAAGCTCAAGTACTGAACGAGCTGGACCACCTGCGATGATACCAGTACCT
This sequence comes from Lachnospira rogosae (ex Hitch et al. 2025), assembly GCF_040096455.1. NCBI lineage: Bacteria > Bacillati > Bacillota > Clostridia > Lachnospirales > Lachnospiraceae > Lachnospira > Lachnospira rogosae (ex Hitch et al. 2025). Next base: position 63,135 of record NZ_JBBMER010000007.1, read on the forward strand.
TCTGGAGCCTTCTTAAGAAGAACTGTTGCTCCTCCGAACTTTCCGATGAAGTCATGTGGAACTGATGAATTCTCGTCCATAGGAACTTCTACTAAATGCTTAATGGCATCTTCTTTTCCCTTACGGATAGCTTCAGGAACTTCAGCTGCCTTACCAACACCAGCGCCAACATGTCCGTTGCCGTCACCAACAACAACTAAAGCTGCAAAACGCATGTTACGTCCGCCCTTTACAACCTTTGTTACACGCTTGATTGATACTACATTATCTCTTAATTCTAAATTGCTAGCATCAATTATTGTACGTTTCATACTGTTTGTTTCTCCCTTCCGCTTAGAATTCAAGGCCAGCTTCTCTTGCTGCCTCTGCTAATGCCTTTACTTTACCTTCATATACAAATCCGCCTCTATCATAAACGACAGTTGTAATACCTTTTTCTAATGCCTTCTTAGCAACTACTGTACCAACTACTGTAGCAGCTTCAACGTTATTAGTCTTTTCAAGTTCTGCCTTTACGTCCTTATCAAGTGTTGAAGCAGAAACAAGTGTCTTACCAACTGTGTCGTCAATAATCTGAGCGTACATATGATTATTGCTTCTAAATACAGCTAAACGTGGTCTTTCTGCTGTACCGCTGAAACGATTACGTAATTTTCTATGTTTATTTTCACGAACTACTGTTCTTGACTTCTTACTAACCATTTTGTATTCACTCCTTTAATTATTTCTTACCAGTCTTACCAACCTTACGTCTAATAACTTCATCAGAGTACTTGATACCCTTGCCCTTATATGGCTCTGGAGCTCTCTTAGCTCTGATTTCAGCTGCGTACTGGCCAACTTTTTCTTTACTAATACCTTTTACGATGATAACGTTAGTACCATCAACAGTTGTTTCGATTCCTTCTGGATCTTCCATTTCGACTGGATGAGAGTAACCTAAAGCTAATACAAGCTTCTTACCCTGCTTCTGAGCTCTGTAACCAACACCGTTGATTTCAAGCTTCTTCTCATATCCTTCTGTAACACCGATTACCATATTATGAATTAATGTTCTTGTTAATCCGTGTAATGACTTCATCTTCTTTAAGTCGTTAGGTCTAGAAACAACGATTTCTGAACCTTCCATCTTAATGTCCATCTCAGCAGGTAAAACTCTTTCAAGTGTACCCTTAGGACCCTTTACAGTCACTTTGTTATTTTCTGCGATCTCAACAGTAACACCTGCTGGGACAGCGATAGGCATTCTTCCTATACGTGACATGCCGTGCACCTCCTAATTTTGATTAAGAAAACACTTTAAAAATAGGAACGTGTTTTCTTTGTGAGTGAGTATCTATTATAAATTACCAAACGAAGCAGAGAACTTCTCCACCAACGCCCAGCTTTCTAGCTTCCTTATCTGTTACAACACCTTTGTTTGTTGAGATAATTGCAACACCAAGACCACCGAGAACTCTTGGAAGTTCATCCTTGCTAGCATAAACTCTAAGACCTGGCTTAGAAATTCTCTGGAGACCTGAGATAATCTTTTCATTCTTATCAGCACCGTACTTTAATGTAACACGGATGTCGTTGAAATTACCATTCTCAACAAGCTCATAAGACTTGATATAACCTTCATCTAAAAGAATCTTAGCTATAGAAAGCTTCATCTTTGAAGATGGGATATCAACTGTGTCGTGCTTTGCTGTGTTTGCATTACGAATTCTTGTAAGCATATCTGCAATTGGATCTGTCATTTTAAATGTTCCTCCTTAAATAATTCACTGGTTTCCCTTACCGGGACTACGTCAATTGTTCATGCATATATAGCATACGGCTGTACGCCGTATAACTATGTTAATGCATATATATCAAGGTAATAGTGGCAAACCACTGTTGATTAATTACATATTGTAATTATCAATTTATCTTACCAAGATGCCTTCTTAACTCCTGGGATCTGACCCTTGTAAGCTAATTCACGGAAGCAAATTCTGCAGATTCCGTACTTTCTTAAAACAGAATGTGGACGACCACATATTGTACAACGTGTATAAGCTCTTGTAGAGAACTTAGGTGCTCTCTGCTGCTTAACCTTCATTGAAGTCTTAGCCATTAAAATTTACCTCCTATAATTAATTCTTGAAAGGCATGTTGAACATTCTAAGTAATTCACGTGCCTCTTCATCTGTATGAGCTGTTGTTGCAATAATAACATCCATACCTCTTACTTTGTCAATCTTATCGTATTCGATTTCTGGGAAGATAATCTGCTCTTTGATACCTAAAGCATAGTTACCTCTTCCATCAAATGATTCAGCGCTTACGCCTCTGAAGTCACGAACTCTTGGTAATGCAAGATTAACAAGTCTGTCAAGGAATTCGTACATCTTCTCACCACGAAGTGTAACCTTGCATCCGATTGCCTGACCTTCTCTTAACTTGAAGTTAGCAATTGAATTCTTAGCTCTTGTAAGAACTACCTTCTGACCTGAAATAGTCTCGAGTTCTTTAACTGCTGCATCGAGAAGCTTTGAATTTTCTTTAGCTTCACCAACACCCATATTTATTACGATCTTGTCGATCTTTGGAACCATCATTGGGTTCTTGTAACCGAACTTATCTGTCATTTTTTTAGTGATTTCGTTTTCGTATAAATCTCTAAGTCTACTCAAAATTATTGCCTCCTTCCTTTATTAATCGATAACTTCGCCAGTTGCCTTAGCAACACGAACTTTCTTACCATCCTTGAAGTCATAACCAATCTTAGATGTCTTATCACCCTTAACTACATAAGCGATGTTTGAGATATCGATTGGTGCTTCCTGGTGGAGAATTCCACCCTGCTGATTAGCTGCACTTGGCTTAGCATGCTTTGTTACCATGTTAACGCCCTCAACTAATGCTGTATGGTTCTTAGCATTTACAGACATAACCTTGCCTGTCTTGCCCTTGTCTTTACCTGCGATTACCTTAACAGTATCACCTTTTTTAATTCTTACAGCTGACATTGTGGTACCTCCTATAATACTTCTGGAGCAAGAGAAACGATCTTCATAAACTTCTTTTCTCTTAACTCTCTAGCTACTGGTCCAAAGATACGAGTTCCCTTAGGAGTCTGATCATCCTTGATGATTACAGCAGCATTTTCATCAAATTTAATGTATGAGCCATCTTTACGACGTGCGCCCTTTACAGAACGAACAACAACGGCCTTAACAACATCGCCCTTTTTAACAACGCCGCCTGGTGTTGCTTCTTTAACAGTAGCGACAATCACATCACCGATATTTGCATATCTTCTTGTAGATCCACCCATAACTCTGATGCAAAGAATTTCTTTAGCACCTGTGTTATCGGCAACCTTAAGTCTGGTTTCCTGTTGTACCATAATACTACCCCTTTCAGTAATATCAATTCTAATTCTAAATTGTTAAAATTATTTAGCTCTGCTGATAATTTCAACTAATCTCCATCTCTTATCCTTAGATAAAGGTCTAGTTTCCATTACCTTAACAACGTCACCGATTAAACATTCGTTGTTCTCATCGTGAGCCTTTAACTTGTATGTTCTCTTTACAATCTTGTTGTAAAGTGGATGCTTAACGTTATCTTCTACAGCAACAACGATTGTCTTATCCATCTTATTGCTGATAACTTTACCTGTACGAGTTTTTCTTAAATTTCTCTCTTCCACAGTTATTCTCCTTTCTTAGGAAATACTTACACATTTATAAATGTAATTTAAGCATTCTTCTGAGCAATTACAGTCTGAATTCTAGCAATGTTCTTTCTAACTTCTTTAATTCTGCTAGTGTTATCTAACTGATTTGTTGCGTTCTGGAATCTTAAATTGAAAAGTTCCTTCTTAGCAGCTACTAATTCTTCATTCAATTCTGCAGCTGATTTTGCCTTTAAATCTTCTACATACTTATTAATTTTCACTGTTATCACCGCCTTCTAAGTCTGCACGTGAAACGATCTTGCACTTGCAAGGAAGTTTATGAGTTGCAAGACGTAATGCTTCTCTTGCTGTTTCTTCAGGTACACCTGAAATCTCGAACATAACACGTCCAGGTTTAACTACTGCTACCCAGCACTCTAAGTTACCTTTACCTTTACCCATACGAACACCGATAGGCTTACCTGTTACCGGCTTATCTGGGAAAATCTTTATAAATACTTTACCGCCACGCTTAATGTATCTTGTCATAGCTACACGGGCTGCTTCTATCTGGTTTGACTTGATCCAGCATGGTTCTGTTGCAACGATACCATATTCACCATTAGTGATTCTGTTACCTCTTGTTGCCTTACCTGCCATAGAACCACGGAACTGTCTACGATGTTTAACTCTCTTAGGTAGTAACATTACTTATCGCTCCCTTCCTTGTTAGTCTTTGTTGGAAGTACCTCACCTTCATAGATCCATACCTTAACACCAACTTTACCATAAGTTGTGTTAGCTTCTGCAAATCCGTAATCGATATCTGCACGAAGTGTCTGAAGAGGAATTGTACCTTCGCTATAGAACTCTGTACGAGCCATATCAGCACCGCCGAGACGACCTGAACAAGATGTCTTAATACCCTTAGCACCCTGCTTCATTGTTCTTCCCATGCAAGACTTCATAGCTCTTCTGAAAGAGATACGATTCTCTAACTGCTGTGCGATGTTCTCAGCTACTAACTGAGCATCCTTATCTGGTCTCTTAACTTCTTTAATATCAATGCTAAGTCTCTTAGCACTTGTAAGCTTTTCAACCTGCTTCTTGAGTGCTTCTATTTCAGCACCACCCTTACCAATAACAACACCTGGCTTAGCTGTGTGAATGATAATCTTTAATCTATCTGAAGCTCTTTCTGTTTCAATCTTTGAAATTCCTGCAGCATATAACTTATTCTTAAGGAATTTTCTAATGTTATAATCTTCTACAAGGTTATCTGCAAAAGTTTCTTCTGCATACCACTTAGAGTCCCAGTCTTTGATAACGCCGACTCTTAAACCATGAGGATTAACTTTCTGTCCCATAAAATCTCCTTTCTATTCTTTAGGAAATGCAATTATCTTTCATTTAATATTACAGTGATATGGCTCATTCTCTTTTCGATTCTATAAGCTCTACCCTGTGCTCTTGGATGGACTCTCTTCATTGTTGGTCCCTTGTTAGCGTAGCATTCTTCTACATATAACTTGCTTGGGTCCATACCGTTATTGTTCTCTGCATTAGCAGCAGCTGACTTTAATAACTTCTCTATAAGTGATGAAGCATATCTTGGGTTGTACATAACGATACCAAGTGCTTCTTCAAGGCTCTTGCCTCTAATAGCATCTAATACGAAACAAGCCTTCTGAACAGATACTCTTGCGTAAGATAACTTTGCGCTTGGTCTTGTGTCCTTAACAGCGTTTCTTTCACGTTTAATCTGGGATCTATGTCCTTTAGCCATCGATTAAACCTCCTTTCAAATAATACAAATTATCTACTCTTCTTTTCGTCTTTGCCGTGTCCTCTGTAAGTTCTTGTAGCAACGAACTCACCGAGCTTATGACCAACCATATCCTCTGTAACATATACAGGAACATGCTTTCTTCCGTCATGAACTGCAATTGTATGGCCTACGAATGAAGGGAAAATTGTTGAACGACGTGACCATGTCTTAATAACCTGCTTGTCGTTTGATGCGTTTAATGCATCTACCTTCTTAAGTAAGCTTTCGTCCGCGAATGGTCCTTTTTTAAGTGAACGAGCCATAGGTTGAAACCTCCTTATAATCTATCAAATCTTAGTTAAATGTTAATTAAAATGTACTATTAATTACTTAATAGCCTTTCCATCTCTTCTTCTTACGATAAGCTTGTTAGAAGCTTTTTTCTTCTTACGAGTCTTAAGACCCATAGCAGGCTTACCCCAAGGTGTCATTGGGCTTGGACGACCAACTGGTGCTCTACCTTCACCACCACCGTGTGGATGGTCGTTAGGGTTCATAACAGAACCACGAACTGTAGGTCTGATACCCATATGTCTCTTACGTCCAGCCTTACCAAGATTAATAAGGTTGTGATCTCCATTACCTACAACACCGATTGTTGCGCGGCAGATAATTGGTACCATTCTCATTTCGCCAGAAGGAAGTCTTAATGTTGCATACTTGCCTTCCTTAGCCATTAACTGAGCTGAGTTACCAGCAGAACGAACAAGCTGTCCACCCTTACCTGGATATAACTCAATGTTGTGTACCTGTGTACCTACAGGAATCTCTGTAAGTGGTAAGCAGTTACCAACTCTTACTTCAGCACCAGCACCATTCTGTACTGTCATGCCATCTGTTAATCCCTGTGGAGCAAGGATATATGATTTCTCACCATCTGCGTAGCAGATAAGTGCGATATTAGCTGTTCTGTTAGGATCGTACTCGATACCGATAACCTTTGCAGGAACGCCTTCTTTATTTCTCTTGAAATCTATTAATCTATATTTCTGTCTGTTTCCACCACCATGATGTCTAACAGTGATCTTACCCTGGTTGTTACGGCCAGCAGTCTTACTCTTCTTAGCGAGTAATGATTTCTCAGGAGTTGTCTTTGTGATTTCTGAGAAATCTGATCCAGTCATGTTTCTTCTGGAAGGTGTATATGGGTTATAAGTTCTAATTCCCATTATATTCTCTCCTTTCGAGCTTGTGTAATATTGTTTTCTACACTATTAAATGTTGCTAAATCTTAAAGTCCTTCAAAGATTTCGATATCTTTGCTATCAGCTGTTAACTGAACAATTGCCTTCTTAGTCTTAGCAGTTGTACCAACTGTTCTTCCTCTTCTCTTCTTCTTGCCAACGCTGTTCATTGTGTTAACGCTGGCAACCTTTGTTCCTTCGAACATCTTTTCAACAGCTTCTTTAATCATAGTCTTGTTAGCATCTGTATGAACTAAGAATGTATACTTCTTGTCTGCCATATCAGCCATAGACTTTTCTGTTATAACTGGTTTGAGGATTACATCATAATACTGTACGTTTGCCATTATGCATACACCTCCTCTAATTTCTCTACAGCGGCCTTAGTAACAACTAATGTTGTGTACTTAAGTACGTCATATGTGTTGATTTCGTTAGTAGCTGTAACCTTAACTGAAGGAATGTTTCTTCCTGAAAGAACTACGTTCTTGTTCTCTCCTTCAAGAACTACTAATGCGTTTTCAACCTTTAAGTTGTTCATAACTTCTACGAACTTCTTTGTCTTGATTTCATCTAACTTGAACTCATCAAGTACAACGATCTTGCTTTCTGCAACCTTTGAAGATAATGCAGAGAGAAGAGCGATTCTCTTTTCCTTCTTATTCATCTTGAATGAATAATCTCTTGGCTTTGGTGCAAATACGATACCGCCGCCTGTCCACTGTGGAGCTCTTGTAGAACCCTGTCTTGCATGACCAGTTCCCTTCTGTCTCCAAGGTTTTCTTCCGCCACCAGAAACTTCTGAACGTGTCTTAGCGCTCTGTGTTCCCTGACGATTATTTGCAAGCTGGTTAACTACTGCCATGTGTACAAGATGTTCATTAACTTCAACACCAAATACTGCATCGTTTAATTCGATTGAGCCAACTTCCTTGCCTTCAATATTGTAAACAGATACGTTTGCCATCTGTGTGGTCCTCCTTCCTTAGTAAAAACTACTTGCTAGCCTTTACTGTTTCTTTCAGTGTTACTAATGATTTCTTAGGTCCAGGTACAGCACCCTTAACTAAGATTACGTTGTTTTCAACATCAACTCTTACTACTTCAAGATTCTGGATTGTGATTCTCTTAGAACCCATATGTCCAGGCATTCCTTTTCCCTTGAATACTCTACCAGGTGTTGTTGCTGATCCGTTTGAACCCTGATGTCTGTGGAACTTAGAACCATGAGCCATAGGTCCTCTTGACTGGCCTAATCTCTTGATTGCGCCCTGGAAACCTTTACCCTTTGAAATAGCAGTTGCATCTACCTTATCGCCTGCTGCGAAGATATCAGCTTTGATTTCATCCTTTACTGAGTATTCTGAAGCATTTTCAAACTTGAATTCTCTTAAGAATCTCTTGTAAGGAACCTCTGCCTTATCAAAATGTCCTTTAACAGGCTTGTTTACTAACTTTTCTCTAATGTCAGCAAAACCAACCTGAACTGCATCGTAACCGTCGTTCTCTACTGTCTTAACTTGTGTTACAACACAAGGACCAGCCTGAAGAACAGTTACAGGTGTTAAAACACCGTCTTCATTGAAGATTTGAGTCATTCCGACTTTTGTAGCTAAAATTGCCTTCTTCATTGATATTCCTCCTGTTTAATCTACAGCGGACAAGATGATTATGCCGTTTCCGGCGTAATCATCTGGAAGCAAAATCCTAGCGGATTTTCTTCCGACTTTAGTCCGGAAGTTTCTATATTATATTGTAATAATATTTTATACGTCATAAGCGCATCCTGTCATCCTAGAACAGCTAATATAAGTGGAACCCGCACCACTGTGCTACACTTTCGTGTATCGTTACTTCTATATTAAACCCTTAGGATTATTGCTCTTAAATAATAATGAAAAATTGTGTAATGATTAGTTCATTACCTTAAGGTTGATGAATACACCAGCTGGCATTTCTAATTTAGATAATGCATCTACAGTCTTCTGAGATGGTGATAATACATCGATGAGTCTCTTATGAGTTCTCTGTTCAAACTGTTCTCTTGAATCCTTATACTTGTGAACAGCTCTAAGTATTGTAACTACTTCCTTCTTTGTTGGAAGAGGTACTGGACCACTCACATTTGCTCCTGTCTTCTTAGCAGTTTCGATGATTTTCTTAGCTGACTGATCGATTAACTGATGATCATAAGCTTTCAGTGTAATTCTTATTACCTGATTTGCCATAAAAAAAGTCGCCTCCTTCGCACTTTATTGTTTAAGCACGACAAGCGGTGACTGTACACACTCCCACGCGTATCGAGAAACCGCTATTGGTATATCCCGATTAACCAACGTGTCATTTCTGCATCTTGCAGATGATATTAGGTACAGTGACTTGTCGCCAGATTCTTCGCCGGACTTGCCGGCCTTGACATTCGCTCCACGGAAAACCTACCCTTACGGATAGCAACCTCACGCTTCTACGCTATCAATGTCACAGCAAGTATTAATATACACTACCCCTACTATAAAATCAACCAGAAAAATATTATTTTATTGTATTTTTTTAAGTACAATCATATAATATTTCTCTGGTTTAATTATTATCCATTCTAGTTGTTATTTATCCACAATATGCTTTATTTAATGAATATTTATAAACATTTCTGCTTTATTTACACACACCTTTTACTGGTTTGCAATTCTTTCCGCAAGGTCATTAAGATATACCCATCTGTCCATCTTTTCCTCAAGCTGTTGTTCTTTTTCAGCCTTCTCCTTAGATAAGTCATTAAGCTTTCCGTAATCAGTTGCACACTTAGACATCTCTGCATCTATTCTTTCTATATCATTTTCCAATGCCGCTATGTCATCATCAATAGTTTCGTACTCTTTCTGTTCCTTATAAGTAAACTTAAGACGTTCGCTTCTTGACTTATTATATTCCTTGCTTGTAAGTGTCTTACTGCCAGATACAGCCTTCTGCACACTATCCGTATCGCCACCTGATACTCTTCCTGCTGCCGTGCCTCCTGCTGTTACATCTACACCTGCCACTACACTATTACTGCCTAATGATAAATTACTTTTTGAAACTCCATTTTCTGACGCATTATATATAGAAGAAACACATTTTTCTTTATAGTCTGAATAACCTCCTTCATACTGTGTAAGGTGCCCTCCAGCCTCAAATGCAAATATTCTATCAACCGTCCTGTCGAGAAAATATCTATCGTGAGAAACAGTAATTACAATTCCTGCAAACCCATCAAGATAATCCTCTAATACTTCAAGCGTTTCAATATCCAGGTCATTGGTTGGCTCATCAAGTATGAGTACATTAGGTGCACTCATAAGCACACTTAAAAGATACAGTCTTCTCTTTTCTCCTCCAGACAGCTTTCTTATTGGTGTCCACTGCTGCTTAGGCGGGAACAGGAACTTCTCACACATCTGGCTTGCTGTTGCTTTTCCATCAACCGTCTGCACATACTCGCCTATGCTTCTTACGAACTCAAGCACTGTCTGATTCTCATCAAGAGGCTCATTCTCCTGCATAAAATAGCCTATATGAACTGTATCGCCTATCTCAACACTTCCACTGTCAGGCTGTATCTGTCCTGTTATTATCTTCATAAGTGTAGACTTGCCACAGCCATTGCTTCCAATTATGCCTATTCGGTCATCCCTTAAGAAAATGTATGTAAAATCATTAATGTATGTGTGTCCATTATAAGCTTTAGTTATATTGTTAAGTTCTATTGTCTTTCTTCCAAGACGTCTGCTTACAGAGCTCATATCCATAAGGCTTTTGTCAAACTTAGCTCTTGCCTGTCTTGAAGCTTCTTTCATATCTTCAAAACGATCTATTCTTGCCTGCTGCTTGGTTGAACGTGCCTGACAGCCTCTCCTTATCCACTCAAGTTCTCTTCTTAATGTGTTCTGTCTTTTAGCCTCTGTAGCTCTTTCCATCTGTTCTCTTTCAGTCTTTAATTCAAGGAATCCTGAATAATTAGATTCATAACTGTAAAGATCTGCGTGGTCTATCTCAACTATCTTGTTAGTTACATTGTCAAGGAAATACCTGTCGTGCGTTACCATAAGAAGTTCACCCTTAAATGCCTTGATATACCGCTCAAGCCACACAACCATATCATTATCCAGATGATTAGTCGGCTCATCAAGTATAAGTACCTCTGTAGGTTCAACTAACACTTTTGCCAATGCAACCCTCTTTTTCTGTCCACCAGATAGCTTGTCCATAGGAGCATCATATACATCTATGCCCAGCTTATTAAGTATTTCCTTCGCCTTTGGCTCATTCGATGAATCTTTGCCACGAAGCACATATGAAAGTACATTTTCATCTTTAATATAATCTGGTGACTGTGCAAGATATGTAACAGTAACTTTTCTTCCTTTTATAATATTACCCTCATCAGGTTCTTCAATGCCGGCAATTATTTTAAGCAGTGTAGACTTTCCAGTTCCATTAACTCCTATAATTCCGATCTTGTCACCCTTATTAATCCCAAGTGTGACATTGTCAAGAAGCACTTTCTCACCAAATGCTTTGCTCACTTTTTCAACATTTAATATATTCACAATAAAAACCTTCCCTTATATATAATGATATATGACAGTTTAATCATCAAGCTTATAGAATTCCTTCATCTTAGCAGCAAGCTCTGGCTTTTCTTTCTCCAGCCTGCTTATATGTTCCTTTCTATGCTGTATCATATGAGCATACGCTTCTGGATTGTTCTCTTTAAATCTCTGTAACACTTCTTTTCTATGTTCCCTTAAATGCTTTAACGCATCCGGATTTAACTTCGCAATCTTAGCCTCAAGCCTTAATCTTCTCTGTTCAATATGCTCCTCTAACTCTTCTGCATTGCTGTTCTGTGCAAGCTCAGATAAGTGCATTTCAACTCTCTCAAGAAGTTCATCTTCATCAAATAAGCCAATTCTACCCCAGGCATTCTTGCTTTCCGCCTTATCAAGAACATTTTCCGCAAACTCAGATGACCCCACATCAATACTGCTTGTAATGTCATCTGTAACCTGTACGGCATATTTATCAAGCCATTCTGCGGCGTCCTTGCCAAACGCCCACTCTATCTCTGCAAGCCTTTCGTTATCCTCAATAAAATCCTCGTGTACAGCAACCTGCTCAGGACTGCCAACAAGCGGATAAGGCCTGTCAACACCGGCATCTCTTAAAGCAAGCGATATTGTTCTTCTTGTGACACCTTCCTCAACAAGACAGCCAGCACCCAACTGCCTTAACTGGTCATTTACATGGTCAACGTGCTCAGTTATATAAAAATGTATTCCTTTACCCTTTAATATTTTATTAAATGATACAAGCCTGTCTGCTGCTGTTATATCTATGCTTCCGATACCGCTCGCATCAACTATTATAATCTTTGTATCATCATTTATGGCATTTTCTATATCCTGCAAAAATGTAGACACATTTGCAAAGAAAAGATTACCACTGAATCTATATAATAATGTGTGTTCTATCTGCAAAGCGTTCTTGTTACGATTAAGATTATAGAAACCCTCGTGTCCTGGTATACAGCCAAGAAATGATCTTGGAGGAACAACTGCCCTTATTATTACAGCTATAAATGAAAGAATAACACCTATAATAACGCCATATATAGTTCCAAATAATAATACGCCAAACATAGCCGCAAGAAATATAAAGAACTCCGCCCTGTTGACTTTTCTAAGTTTATCAGCAAGCTTATATTCAACTATTCCGATAAGTGCAGCAACGACAATTCCTGTAAGAATAGGCACAGGAAGATATTCAAGCACAGGTGTCGCAAAAAGCACGACAACAAGCATTGTAATTGAAGCTGTAACTGACATAAGCTGTGATTTACAGCCAAACTGGTCAGCTATACCTGTTCTTGATACGCTTCCGTTAAGAGGGCAGCTTCCTGATACCGAAGAAGCTATATTGGCTAAAGAATAAGCAAGCACCTCTCTGTTATTATCAACCTTATATCCATATCTGTTAGCATAGTTATTAGTGGCAAGCAGTGTCTGTGCCATAATAACAAGTGCACAGGTAAGTCCAAGTATAATTATATCTGATGTATCTGTCTTTAATAATGTAAAATCGGGTACCATAAGCTTCGGAAATCCCGAATCAACGTGAGGCAGAAGCTTAACCCCTAATCTGTCAATGTGTAAAAATGCTGTTGCCATTGCACCAAGCACCATAAGCACAACTGACATTGGAAACTTCGGAATATATTTCTTTGCAACAAGTATAATTACAACTGTTCCAAATCCAAGAACTGCCGATAACACATTAAAATATTGAAGTTGTCCCCATATGTGGATACCCAGTTCAATAAGTTCTCCTGTACCTGCAGAACCACCAAACAGCTTTGGAACCTGCATAAGTATTATTGTAATACCAATTCCACTTATAAAACCTCCCATAACCGGCGTTGATATGTAATTAACTATTCGTCCTGCTTTAATAAGACTGAATATCAAGAGCCATATTGCAACAACAAATGTAATGACCGGCACAAGCTTCATCGCTTCCTCAGAGCCTGAAGTAACGCCAAGTGCCGATAACGTACCGCCTACAAGCACCGCCGGCGTTGCATCTACACCAAATACGAACTGTGGTGATGTTGTTGTAAAAGCATATATAAGCACTGGTATAAGCGAACCATACAGTCCATATGCCGCTGGAAGCCCTGCTATCTGGGCATACCCCATAGATATTGGTATTGACACTAACGCCACAATAATTCCTGCTATAATATCATTCTTTGCTGTTTTAAAAGATATATTTTTCAAATGTGCATTTTCCTTTCCTTATATATATTATGCAATTATCAATAGTTACTTTTAACACTAATACCATATAACAATTTATATTTTTTGTCTGTTATATGTTACAGTAAAATGGTATATTTTTCAAGTTACGCAATATATGCACAACTATACATTTAACATATTACATACCGCCGCACATTAATTATATCCTAATCACTGTATTAAATGATTATTATACACTACCATACGTTAATTATATCCTAATCGCTGTACTTTTTGATTGCCCCAACCATACAATCTGTTATATACTTAATATATATGCTTAAACAAGAAAGGACTTAATTACAATATGTTTGTTGCAGATAATTGGAAAGATTATGAAGTTATAGATACATCCTGTGGAGAAAAGCTTGAACGCTGGGGCGATTACATTCTTGTCCGCCCAGACCCACAGGTTATATGGGACACTCCTAAGAACGACAACAGATGGAAACATATGAATGGACATTATCACAGAAGCTCTAAGGGAGGCGGCGAATGGGAATTCTTCGACCTGCCACAAAGCTGGACAATAAAATACGAAAGTCCTTCTGTTGATGTTCCTCTTACATTTAACTTAAAGCCATTCAGCTTTAAGCACACAGGAATATTCCCTGAGCAGGCAGCCAACTGGGACTGGTTCTCTGAAATTATAAAGAAAGCTAAAGATAATGAACCTGACAGACAGATAAAGGTTCTTAACTTGTTTGCCTACACTGGTGGTGCTACTCTTGCCTGTGCAGCCGCTGGTGCTCATGTTACACACGTTGATGCCTCTAAGGGAATAATTGCGTGGGCTAAAGAAAATGCCACATCATCAGGACTTATTGACAAGCCTATCCGCTGGATAGTCGATGACTGTGTTAAATTTGTTGAAAGAGAAATAAGACGTGGCAATCACTACGATGCTATTATTATGGACCCTCCATCATATGGCAGAGGTCCTAAGGGCGAGATATGGAAAATAGAAGAAGCTATACACCCACTTGTTAAGCTGTGTGCAAAGCTTCTTTCTGACAAGCCATTATTCTTCCTTATCAACTCCTACACAACAGGACTTCAGCCAGCAGTTCTTACTTATATGTTAAGCACAGAACTTAAAGATTTTGACGGCTACTGTAGTTCTAATGAAGTCGGACTTCCTGTATCCGCTAACGGACTTGTGCTTCCTTGTGGAGCTTCTGGAAGATGGTGCGGTTCTGAATATTAATTACCAATTAAAATGCTGCCATTTTATGTGGCAGCATTTTATACTATATTTTATTATATTATTTTTCTTGTATTATTTTTTATATATTATTCTTTATGCTCTTTTCCTTCATAATCAGTTCTTCCATAAGTCTGCTATAATCCTCCGCGCCAACCGGAAGCTTAACCTGGATACCATTACATGCTGAATAATAAGCTCCTGCACACAACATCAGGGAATTGATTCCTTCATCTCCTTTCGCCACAAGATATGTATCATTATGTTCTAAGGAAGCTCTGGCAAATCTTTCAAGCAGCTCTGTATATGGCTCTGGTGCCTTTGGAAACTCAATTGTTTCTTTCACATATTGCATATTTTCCCTTGAATTAACCATCTCCGTTTTTATATACTCTTCTACATCCTGATGTCTTGTTATAGTAAGTGTATTATCTTCAAGCAACAGCTTTGCTTTTGTTCCTATTATTTCCAGTCTTTCTTCATGACACGCTTCTCCTGTTGTCAGTACAAATGAAGCCGTCATGCCATTATCATAATCCATAATAATAGTATCTTCATCATCTACTGCAAAATCATTATATTTGCCAAATGGTATAAGTGCAAACATTCTCTGCGGCATACCAAAAAGATACTGGAACATATCAAGAATATGCTGTCCCTGGTTAATAAGTGCGCCGCCGCCTTCACCTGTAAAACTACTTCTCCATGCGCCAGAATGATGATAATATGATGTTCTTAAATATCTTGAATTAATAAGATTCACCCTTCTTAGTTCTCCCAGCTCACCTGCATCAATCATACTCTTAATCTTCATATACTTAGGATATAATCTCTGATGAAACACCATACCATATATTCTTCCACTCTTTTTAGCTGCTTCATTCATAGTAAGTGCTTCTCCTATATCTGATGCTGCCGGCTTATCGCACAAGACATCCTTTCCTAGCGAAAATGCCTGTACCGCAAGCTTAGCATGCGTTTTATGAGGAGTTGCTATAATTACTGCATCAAATAATGTATCTACATCTTCTGCTTTAAACATATCATCTGCACTTCTGAATATTTTCACATATTCACCATCAGTATTTACAAGAGTCTCTCCCCATTCCATAAGTTCATCTCTTCGTATAACTACTGCTGTTAGTTTTATATTGGATACCTCACCTGATACTATCATCTGTACATATTTTTTTCCCATATTTCCAACACCTATAAGAGCTGCTCTTAATATTTTATCTGACATAATATGTAATATTCCTTTCTACTTCTTTAACAAATATTTTCTGAATTCACAATATATTATTAAGATATTTATTTATTTTTAGCTATACATATCTTTTCAATACAGCTACTTACCTTATTACTTGTCCTTACTGCTTCATCAAGCAATATTGACGCATACGCATCTGCAAATGCATCTTCCATGCTATATGGTGATTCTGCCTCACCTCTGCTATACTTTGCTGTTCCTATCATAAGACCTGCTATTGCAGTTTCATCTTCTGACAAACCACGCATCCCTAATTCCGGTTCATACAATACATTTTCACCACACATTATTTTCTCTATTTCACGAACGATAGACAAGTTAGGATTAGTATCTTTGGTGTGCGTTGCATTCACATCTGTCACAATCTTTTGATACTGTCCTTCATTATTTTCATCAAGATAATACAGCTCATTGTTAATAAGTTCCCCTCTGACACCCTGCACCTTTATCATATTCTTTCTGATAGGTGAGCGGTACTGCTCAGAGTCAAAATCATACCATGCAACCTTTCCGCTCTCAAACTCAAATACTGCTACACATCTTTTTTTAGGAGCTGTTCTGCCATCTGTAAATTTGTCATATCTCGTAAGTGTCTGAGTTGTCGGAAATTCATATATTTTACCTGACACCGTGTAGTTTTCATCCGGTTTTATACCAAGATATGCTCTTATAAGACTGAAACCGTGATATTCGTGTGCAATGGATATATTCAGACAACTGATATCGCCAAGTACACCACTATTAACAAGATTAATCCGTGCTTTATTATATGGATATTCCCTGTATTGTTCAGCAACAACCTGTTTCTTATCTGTTTTATCATCAGACATATGATATCTGTATAACTTTTTAAGCGAATCCATATCCAATGCTGCTGGTGTCTCAGAAAGAACAGTTATTCCTCTATCCATCCATTCTATTGAAACATCACAGATACTTGTTTTATTCACTGCTACAACAGCAAAATCCGGTTTATAACCTACACACTCTTCTATAGAAGTTGTAGTGTGTATACTGAATTCTTCTGCCATCTTATCTGCTTTTTCCTGTGTCCTGCAATACATCGCATCAAGACGTAATATATCCGGCATTGCTTTTGCTATTCTGACATAATAAAGTGAACGCCAGCCTGAGCCTATTATTATAAAATGATACTTACCCATATAAGCTTCATACCTCCTGAAAATAAATAATATCAATTAATTTACAAAACATTTTCTCTTTTCAGTTTTCTACAAACATCTATAATAATACTATGATCCTGTTCATGATTAAAACCAGAGCATGTTATTGTACCTATTACTGTCTGGCAATTCTCAAGTCTTATTGGAAACGCGCCTCCTACCTGTGCATACTCTGATGGTTCTAAAGCCCATTTTTCTTTAATATTCATATCGCAATTCTCAAGCATATAGTGTGCCCATAATGAACTATGTCCAGTATGCATCGCCGTCTTTTTCTTACGCTCAATCATAATATCATTACTTACAGCATTACCATCACTGGAATAATGAAACAATCTTCTTCCGGCTATTGCAATATCTATACATATTTTATTGTCACGTTTTTTCGCTTCTTCTATAAGTGCCATCCCAATTGCAAGTGCTGTTTCTGATGAAAACTCCCTGAATTTCAATTCTTTTTCTTCAGCTTCGCATTGTTTCATAAGTTCTTTAGCAGTCATACCTTTTTACCCCTTTAATCTATTATTCTATTTTGTATTTTATCTACCATCTTGTTTTACAGTCGCTTCATTTTTTGTTTGCTATATCATAACGTATGTGTGAATTGCATAGCAATGTAGCAATCCTGATACAACAGCGAGTGACAAAATTCACTTTTGACACTCACATCATATCATTTATATAGTCTTATAAACATTAAAAAAATATTTAATAATTTTACTTTCACTTATTTATTACGATAAATTTTTTCTAACTTGTTCATCGTAAATTGACAATAGCACCTGTGTGATTGCCTGTTGAAATACTCTATTAACAACCAACCATATTATAAATAAGACCTACTATCGATAAACTGTAGATTTTATAAATGAGTCTGATGCTGTAACAGCAATCCTTTCTTGTATCAAAAATGACAAAATTAAATTTATAGAGCAATCATCACTTATTAGGATCTATGCCGAAGAAGACATAGTATTTACAAAATAGAATATTATTTGTTTCAATTTTGTTTAAAGATTATTTGTTTTATGACATCGTTTAGTCAGCGCTATTAAACTTATTTTGCTATTTTTCCATTTATTTCAGAACGAAAAAAGGGCTTCCGAAAAATCTCGGAAACCCTTAAAATTACTATAATAAATAACAATTATTCAATGATTGTTGCAACAGCACCAGAACCAACTGTTCTACCACCCTCACGGATAGCGAAACGAAGACCCTGCTCCATAGCTACGTTATGGATAAGTTCAACTGTCATTTCTACGTTATCACCAGGCATGCACATTTCTGTACCAGCTGGAAGTTCGCAAACACCAGTAACATCAGTTGTTCTGAAGTAGAACTGTGGTCTGTAGTTGTTGAAGAATGGAGTATGACGTCCACCTTCGTCCTTTGTTAATACGTAAACCTGAGCTGTAAACTTGTGGTGTGGTGTGATTGAACCTGGCTTACAAAGAACCTGTCCTCTCTGGATCTCATCTCTCTGAACACCTCTAAGAAGAGCACCAATGTTATCACCTGGTTCTGCTTCATCAAGGAGCTTTCTGAACATTTCGATACCAGTTACAACAACCTTACGGATGTCTTCGTGGATACCAACGATTTCAACTTCCTCGTTAACCTTAAGAACACCTCTTTCTACTCTACCAGTAGCAACTGTACCACGACCTGTGATAGAGAAGATATCTTCGATAGGCATAAGGAATGGCTTATCTGTATCTCTCTGTGGATCTGGAACATACTCATCGATTGTGTGCATAAGTTCAAGAATCTTATCACCCCATTCGCTGTTTGGATCTTCAAGAGCCTTAAGAGCTGAACCCTGGATGATTGGTGTATCATCGCCTGGGAAATCATATTCGTTAAGAAGTTCTCTGATTTCCATATCAACTAATTCAAGAAGTTCTGGATCATCAACCATATCACACTTGTTCATGAATACTACTACGTAAGGAACGCCAACCTGACGAGCAAGAAGGATATGCTCTCTTGTCTGAGCCATAACACCATCAGTAGCAGCAACAACGAGGATAGCAGCATCCATCTGAGCAGCACCAGTAATCATGTTCTTTACATAATCAGCATGGCCTGGGCAGTCAACGTGTGCATAGTGTCTCTTCTCTGTTTCGTACTCAACGTGAGCTGTAGAGATTGTGATACCTCTTTCTCTTTCTTCTGGAGCCTTATCAATATTTTCAAATGCAACAGCTTCACCTGTACCAAGTCTCTCATGAAGAGTCTTTGTGATAGCAGCTGTAAGAGTTGTCTTACCGTGATCTACGTGTCCAATTGTACCAATGTTGCAATGTGGTTTTGTTCTTTCAAATTTAGCCTTTGCCATTGTTTAAAATCCTCCTAATTAATTAAATAGAATATTTGTCTGCAAGCAGACTTCTCATAGCTGAAATCTATTATATTATCTTTTAAAGAATATTTCAACTATATTTTGAGTAAAAGCATAGTAAACCAATACTTTTATCTGAATTATACGGCAAATTTACATATTTATTATATACACAAATCTGCCTGATATATACCACTGCGAAATACAGTAACCCGTATTCCGCAGTACATTATATAATCAAGATAATTATTAAGTCATCTGACATCAGCCAGACACTTCTAACTATCATCTATCACTTAATAACTAATTATTTAGCTCTTGAAGCGATAACCTTGTCCTGAACAGACTTTGGAGCCTGCTCATACTTATCGAAGAACATAGAGTAGTTACCACGACCCTGTGTCTTAGAACGAAGGTCTGTAGCATATCCGAACATCTCTGAAAGTGGAACGAAAGCCTTAACCATCTTACCACCACTGATGTCTTCCATACCTTCAATACGTCCTCTACGTGAGTTGATATCACCGATAACATCACCCATATATTCTTCTGGCATTGTAACTTCAACCTTCATAATAGGCTCAAGAAGTGCTGGAGCTGCCTTAGCCATAGCATCCTTAAATGCCATAGAACCAGCAATGTGGAATGCCATTTCTGATGAATCGACTTCATGGTAAGATCCATCATAGATATCTGCTCTAAGTCCGAGAACTGGGAATCCAGCTAAGATACCTGAGTTAGCAGCTTCTCTGATACCATCAGCAACTGAAGGAATGTATTCCTTAGGAATAGCACCACCAACTACTGAAGACTCACAGAAGAGAACTGGAGGTTCATTAATTAATACTGTATTCTTTGTCTCAACATCGAACTTATCAACGTTAGCTTCAAGTGGTGAGAAACGTACTTTACAGTGACCATACTGACCACGTCCACCTGACTGCTTAGCATATTTGCTATCGATATCAACTGGCTTTGTAAAGCATTCTCTGTAAGCAACCTGAGGTGCACCTACATTAGCTTCTACCTTGAATTCACGAAGAAGTCTGTCAACGATGATATCAAGGTGAAGCTCACCCATACCAGCGATGATTGTCTGACCTGTTTCCTGATCTGTATGAGCACGGAATGTAGGATCTTCTTCAGCAAGCTTTGCTAAAGCTTCACCCATCTTACCCTGGTCATTCTTAGTCTTTGGCTCAATAGCAAGTTCGATAACTGGCTCTGGGAATTCCATAGACTCTAAGATAACTGGATGCTGCTCATCACAGATTGTATCACCTGTAACTGTTATCTTAAGACCTACTGCAGCAGCGATATCTCCTGAGTAAACCTTATCTATTTCTTTTCTCTGGTTGGCGTGCATCTGAAGAATACGTCCAACTCTTTCCTTCTTGTTCTTATTAGCATTAAGTACATATGAACCACCGTTTAATGTACCTGAGTAAACTCTGAAGAATGCTAACTTACCAACGAATGGATCTGTCATAATCTTGAATGCAAGAGCTGAGAAAGGTTCATCATCAGATGACTTTCTAGTCACTTCATTACCGTCTTCATCAACACCTGTGATATCTGGGATATCTGTAGGAGCTGGCATATATTCGATAACTGCATCAAGAAGCTTCTGAACACCCTTGTTCTTGTAAGCTGTACCGCAAAGACAAGGAATAGCTGTACCTTCGATAGTACCCTTTCTTAAAGCTGCCTTTAATTCTGGAACTGTAAGCTCTTCATCATTAAAGAACTTCTCCATAAGGTCTTCATCAAGTTCAGCACACTGCTCGATAAGCTTATCGTGGTATTCTTCTGCCTGATCCTTTAAATCAGCTGGAATTTCACCAACTTCAATATCATCACCTTTATCGCCATTGAAGATATAAGCCTTCATTTCAAATAAGTCGATGATACCCTTGAACTCGTCTTCCTTACCGATAGGAATCTGTACAAGTACAGGGTTCTTTCCAAGCTTAGTAATAAGCTGGTTGCATGATCCGAAGAAATCTGCACCCATCTTATCCATCTTGTTCATAAATGCCATACGTGGTACGTTGTACTTATCAGCCTGACGCCATACGTTCTCTGACTGTGGTTCAACACCGTTCTGTGCATCGAATACACCTACAGCACCATCAAGTACTCTAAGTGAACGCTCAACTTCAACTGTGAAATCAACGTGACCAGGAGTATCAATAATATTAATACGGTACTCTGGCTGTGTCTTATCTGGCTTACCTTCTTTTTCAGGTGTCCAGTGACATGTTGTAGCAGCTGAAGTGATTGTGATACCTCTTTCCTGCTCCTGGGCCATCCAGTCCATAGTAGCAGTACCTTCATGAGTATCACCAATCTTGTGGTTAACACCAGTATAATAAAGGATACGCTCTGTTAATGTTGTCTTACCAGCATCAATATGAGCCATAATTCCGATATTTCTGGTTCTCTCCAATGGATATTCTCTTCCAGCCATGGATAAAACCTCCTATAATTATTATTAGAATCTGTAATGAGCAAAAGCCTTGTTTGCTTCTGCCATCTTGTGCATATCTTCTTTTCTCTTTACAGATGCACCTGTGTTATTAGCTGCATCAAGAATCTCATTAGCGAGTCTTTCTTCCATAGTCTTCTCGCCTCTTGCTCTTGAGAATGTTGTCATCCAACGAAGAGCTAAAGCCTGTCTTCTATCTGGCTTAACTTCGATAGGTACCTGGTATGTTGCTCCACCGATACGTCTAGCCTTTACTTCGAGAACTGGCATAATATTGTTCATAGCCTCTTCGAATACTTCTAAAGCAGGTCTTTCAGTCTTAGCTGCGACTCTGTCAAATGCTCCGTATACAATCTTCTGTGCTACTCCTCTCTTACCATCAAGCATAATGTTGTTGATAAGCTTAGTAACCACCTTGTTATTGTAAATAGGATCTGCTAATACATCTCTCTTCTGAGTATGTCCTTTACGTGGCACGGTTCTTCCCTCCTTAACATTGTATTGTCGTCATTGTTAGCACTAATGAACGCCTTACAGCTTCATCAGCCTGACACATCACGACGTTTCATTAATTCATCGGTACTCACAAATTAAATTGTGTTCGCGCCGTATATCTTAAACCTGCAACCTTCGGATTAATCTAACTCCGGCACTAATTAATTTAATTGTTCGTAAATTATTGTATGCAATAATCTGCAAATATTCTGACTTACCCTGTAAATCAATCACAGACTTATGATGCTTAATTCTTTATGAATTACTTAGCATCCTTAGGTCTCTTAGCACCGTACTTAGAACGTGCCTGTCTTCTCTTTGCTACACCTGCTGTATCAAGTGTACCTCTGATGATATGATATCTTGTACCTGGTAAATCCTTAACTCTACCACCTCTGATAAGAACAACGCTATGTTCCTGAAGATTGTGGCCCTCACCTGGAATATATGAAGTAACTTCAATTCCATTAGAAAGACGTACTCTGGCGATCTTTCTAAGAGCTGAGTTAGGCTTCTTAGGTGTTGCAGTCTTAACAGCTGTACAAACACCTCTCTTCTGTGGTGCAGATACGTCTGTAGCCTTCTTCTGAAGTGAGTTATATCCCTTCTGAAGAGCTGGTGCTGTAGACTTCTTAACTGTTGACTTTCTTCCCTGTCTTACTAACTGGTTAAATGTTGGCATTCCTTTTTCACCTCCCGGAATTAGAATAATGAATGGTTGCACTTAGTATAATCACTAAGAAAATGCGTGAGCCTGTCCTCTTAAACTGCTCATCTTTATAATCAGCGTACATAAATAAGAACTTGCTTATTCGCACGCTTATTTAGTATATATTTTTAGAATAAATTCGTCAAGAGTTTTTCAAAAATTTATTATTAGAAATATTACTAAAATATCACATTACTATGCTGTCCTTGTTATTGATATTTTATAAAACAAAAAAGAAGCCGCTTTCCTAAGGATAACGGCTTCTATATTTATTATCTTACGCTTCTGTATCTTCTGTTACATCAGCATCATCGCTAACTTCGACATCAGCATCTAATGTATCTACATTTTCTGTAAAATCAAGTGTTTCATCTGAATCTTCAGTAAAGCTTAACACTTCATCATCTGACTCTTCAATCTCATCATAAGCTGTTGCTGTGTCAAGTTCAACATTCTGGTATCTCTTCATACCTGTACCAGCAGGTATAAGCTTACCAATGATAACATTTTCTTTAAGACCGATAAGTGGGTCAACCTTACCATTAATAGCTGCATCAGTAAGAACCTTTGTTGTCTCCTGGAATGAAGCAGCTGAAAGGAATGAATTAGTAGCAAGTGATGCCTTAGTAATACCAAGAATAATTGGTGTACCAGTTGCTTTTCTCTTACCTTCTTCTTCAAGCTTTTCATTAACCTCTGTGAATTCAAGAGTATCAACCTGTGAACCAGGTAAGAAATCTGAATCACCAGCAGATTCAATAACTATCTTCTTAAGCATCTGTCTAACAATAAGTTCAATATGCTTATCATTAATATCAACACCCTGAATACGATAAACCTTCTGAACTTCACGAAGCATATAATCCTGAACAGCTCTTACACCAAGGATTCTAACGATATCATGTGGGTTCTCTGAACCTTCTGTGATTTCTTCACCCTTAACAACAACCTGTCCTTCCTGAACCTTAACTCTTGTATCCCTTGATACAGGATAAGCTTTTGAGTTCCCCTCATCATCAGTAATTACAATATCTGTCTTCTTCTCTGTCTTAGAGAAGCTAACAACACCACCGAATTCTGCAAGGACTGCAAGGCTCTTTGGCTTTCTTGCCTCGAAAAGTTCCTCTACTCTAGGAAGACCCTGAGTAATGTTATCACCAGCAACACCACCAGTATGGAAAGTTCTCATAGTAAGCTGTGTACCAGGCTCACCGATAGACTGGGCAGCGATAATACCAACTGCTTCACCAATCTGAACTGCCTGACCTGTTGCAAGGTTAGAACCATAACACTTAGCACATACACCGATATGTGAACGGCAAGTAAGAATAGTTCTTATCTTAACCTGTGTTACACCAGTCTTAATGATAGCTGCAGCTCTCTTAGGAGTTACAAGGTGGTTAGCTGCAACGATAATCTCTCCTGTAGCCGGGTCTTTGATATCTTCTGCAAGATATCTTCCAGTAATACGTTCCTGTAATGGCTCAAGAATATCTTCCTTGGCATCACTTGAATTAGTAGCTCTATCGTTAACAAATGAATAAACATACATACCAGGTATTATCTTACCAACGCTGCAATCAGTCTCTCTTATAATAAGATCCTGAGAAACATCTACAAGACGTCTTGTAAGGTAACCTGAATCGGCTGTTCTAAGGGCTGTATCTGAAAGACCCTTACGAGCACCATGGGCTGAAATGAAGTATTCCAGTACATCAAGACCTTCACGGAAGTTAGACTTGATTGGAAGTTCGATTGTATGACCTGAAGTATCTGCCATAAGACCACGCATACCTGCAAGCTGCTTAATCTGCTGGTTAGAACCACGGGCACCAGAGTCAGCCATCATAAAGATGTTATTATACTTATCAAGACCAGAAAGAAGTGCATCAAGCAATGTCTTATCTGTTTCCTGCCATACTCTGATAACATTCTTATATCTTTCTTCATCAGTTGAACGACCTCTGTTGTAGTTAATGTTAATCTGTTCAACCTTCTTTTCAGCATCAGCTATAAGCTGCTTCTTAACCGGTGGCACTGTCATCTCCGAAATAGAAACTGTCATAGCCGCTCTAGTAGAATACTTGTAACCCATAGCCTTAATATCATCAAGAACTTCAGCAGTTCTTGTTGTACCATGCGTATTGATAACGTGCTGTAAAATATCCTTTAACTGTTTCTTTCCTACATGGAAATCAACTTCTGGAAGAAGTAAATTCTCTTCCTTGCTTCTATCTACATATCCTAAATCCTGAGGAAGTATTTCATTGAAAATAAATCTACCAAGTGTAGACTCTACAACACCTGAAATCTCTTCTCCAGCTGCATTAGTCTTAGTCATCTTAACTTTAATCTTAGAATGAAGTGTTATAATTCCATTCTCATAAGCAAGAAGCGCTTCATTAACACTCTTGAATATCTTACCTTCCCCCTTAACACCAGGTCTTTCCTGTGTAAGGTAGTAGATACCAAGTACCATATCCTGTGAAGGAACAGCAACAGGGCCACCATCAGATGGCTTAAGTAAGTTGTTAGGTGAAAGAAGCATAAATCTACACTCTGCCTGAGCTTCTACAGACAATGGAAGATGTACCGCCATCTGGTCACCATCGAAATCGGCATTGAAAGCTGTACAAACAAGTGGATGAAGCTTAATAGCCTTACCTTCTACAAGGATTGGCTCAAATGCCTGAATACCAAGTCTGTGAAGTGTAGGAGCACGGTTAAGCATAACTGGATGCTCTTTGATAACATCTTCAAGTACATCCCATACTTCTGTCTCAAGATGCTCTACGCTCTTCTTGGCTTTCTTTATGTTCTCAGCAAGACCACGCCTTACTAATTCTCTCATAACAAATGGCTTGAATAACTCAATAGCCATTTCCTTAGGAAGACCACACTGATAAATCTTAAGTTCTGGTCCAACAACGATAACTGAACGTCCTGAGTAGTCAACTCGCTTACCAAGAAGGTTCTGTCTGAAACGTCCCTGCTTACCCTTTAATAAGTCTGATAAAGACTTGAGAGCTCTGTTACCAGGTCCTGTTACAGGACGGCCATTTCTACGTCCATTATCTATAAGTGCATCAACAGCTTCCTGAAGCATTCTCTTCTCGTTACGAACAATGATTTCTGGTGCTCCAAGATCAATAAGTCTTGCAAGACGGTTATTTCTGTTGATAATTCTTCTATAAAGATCATTAAGATCAGATGTTGCAAAACGTCCACCCTCTAACTGAACCATAGGTCTTAAATCTGGAGGGATAACTGGAATTTCTGTAAGAATCATCCATTCTGGCTTAGTACCAGCAGCAATGAACGCATCCATAACTTCAATTCTCTTAATAAGTCTTGCAGCCTTCTGTGAAGTAGTAGTAGCAAGCTCTTCCTTGAGCTTAGCTACTTCTTCTTCAAGGTTGACGTTGTGAAGAAGCTCTAAAATAGCCTCAGCACCCATTCCAACTCTGAATGTATTACCATACTGATCATAAAGATCTCTGTACTCAGTTTCTGTAAGAATCTTCTTGAATGGTATATCTGTTTCGCCTGGATCAATTACGATATAAGAAGCGAAGTAAAGTACCTTCTCAAGATTCTTAGGACCTATATCAAGGATAAGGTCCATACGGCTAGGTATTCCCTTGAAATACCAGATATGTGAAACTGGAGCAGCAAGGTGGATATGACCCATACGATCTCTACGTACACTTGCCTTAGTAACCTCAACACCACACTTATCACATACGATGCCTTTATCTTTAATCTTCTTATACTTACCGCAATGACACTCCCAGTCTTTGCTAGGTCCGAATATTCTTTCACAGAACAGACCATCTCTTTCTGGCTTTAAAGTTCTGTAATTGATAGTCTCAGGCTTAGTTACCTCGCCGTGAGACCACTCTAAAATACTCTCAGGAGAAGCAAGCTTTATCTGAATTTTATCAAATTTCATTGATTTATTTGACTTAATCTCTTCTGCCATTATAGTGCTCCCTTCTATTATTCTTCTATATTTCCGTCACCGTAATCATCATAGTCATCATCTAAGCTGTCATAATCGAAATCGTCATATTCTGATCCGAGTTCTTCTATGGTTGCCTCACCGTCATCACCCTGCTTTTCTGCGTGATAACCTGCGTTCTTTAATTCATTTTCTTCATCACGGCTACTTCTCTTATAACCACCATCATCAAGAACCTTCTTGAAATCTGTAACTTCATATTCTGAACTTTCAAGAAGCTTAACTTCGTTATTGTCCTGATCAAGAACTCTTACATCAAGAGCAAGTGACTGAAGTTCCTTAAGGAGAACCTTGAATGATTCAGGAATTCCTGGTTCAGGAATGTTCTCACCCTTAATAATAGCTTCATATGTCTTAACTCGACCAACAACATCATCAGATTTAACAGTAAGGATTTCCTGAAGTGTATAAGATGCACCATAAGCTTCAAGAGCCCATACTTCCATTTCTCCGAATCTCTGTCCACCAAACTGGGCTTTACCACCAAGTGGCTGCTGAGTTACAAGTGAGTAAGGACCAGTTGAACGAGCATGGATCTTATCATCAACAAGGTGATGGAGCTTTAAGTAGTGCATGAAACCGATAGTAACCGGACTATCGAAGTATTCACCTGTTCTACCATCGCGAAGTCTTACTTTACCATCTCTTCCGATTGGAACGCCCTTCCATTCAGCTCTGTGAGCTCTGTTATCTGAAAGGAACTGGAATACGTCATCTCTTAAAAGATCCTTGTATTCAGCAGTAAATGTTGTCATATCAGCAGGATATTCTTCACCATTAGCTTCTGCATCTGCCTTTTCGCGTGCAAGCTCTTCATCATCAAATGGATGATTAGCATAAGCATTGGCCATATCAAGTGTATCCATAATATCATTCTCGTTAGCTCCATCAAAGATAGGTGTCGCTACGTTAAAACCTAATACTTTGGCAGCAAGGCTTAAGTGAATTTCAAGCACCTGTCCAATATTCATACGCGAAGGCACACCAAGAGGATTAAGTACAATATCAAGTGGACGTCCATTAGGAAGGAATGGCATATCTTCTACTGGAAGAACTCTTGAAACGACACCCTTGTTACCGTGACGACCAGCCATCTTATCACCTACAGAAATCTTTCTCTTCTGTGCGATATAGATACGGACATTCTTGTTAACACCTGGAGCTAATTCATCTCCATTTTCTCTTGTAAATACCTTAACTCCTACAACGATACCATAAGCACCGTGTGGAACTTTAAGTGATGTATCTCTTACTTCTCTTGCCTTCTCACCAAAGATAGCTCTAAGAAGTCTTTCTTCTGCTGTAAGCTCTGTCTCACCCTTTGGAGTAACCTTACCAACAAGGATATCACCAGCTCTTACCTCAGCACCGATACGAATGATACCATCTTCATCAAGATCCTTAACCGCATCTGAACCTGTAGAAGGTAAATCTCTTGTGATTTCTTCTGGTCCTAACTTAGTATCTCTTGCTTCTGTATCATATTCTTCTATATGAATTGATGTATAAACATCATCTCTTACTAATCTCTCACTAAGAAGTACAGCATCCTCATAGTTGTAACCTTCCCAAGTCATAAAACCGATAAGAGGGTTCTTACCAAGGGCAATCTCACCATTAGATGTTGAAGGACCATCTGCGATAACATCTCCTGCCTTAACCTCATCTCCCTTAAATACGATAGGTCTCTGGTTATAGCAGTTACTCTGGTTACTTCTTGAGAACTTTGTAAGCTTGTACTCGTGAACCTTTCCACTTGTCTCTTTTACAAGAATTCTGTTAGATTCTGATGAAAGTACAACACCATCTTCTTCTGCAACTACACATACACCTGAGTCACATGCTGTCTTATTCTCTATACCTGTACCGATTACTGGTGCTTCTGTCATAAGAAGAGGCACCGCCTGACGCTGCATGTTAGAACCCATAAGGGCACGTGTACAGTCATCATTCTGAAGGAAAGGTATCATAGATGTAGCCACTGAGAACACCATCTTAGGAGATACGTCCATAAGATCAATCATACTCTTATCGAATTCTGATGTTTCTTCTCTGTAACGTCCTGATACTGTATTCTTAACGAAGTATCCATTCTCATCTATCTCTGCATTAGCCTGTGCTACATGGAAATCATCTTCCTCATCTGCTGTGAAGTAATGTACTTCATCTGTAACTCTAGGATTCTTAGGGTCTGTCTTATCGATTATACGATAAGGTGCTTCGACAAATCCGTACTCATTAATTCTTGCATATGAAGCAAGTGAGTTAATAAGACCGATATTAGGACCTTCAGGTGTTTCGATAGGACACATTCTACCATAGTGTGTATAATGTACATCTCGAACCTCGAAACCTGCACGATCTCTCGAAAGACCACCAGGACCAAGTGCTGAAAGACGTCTCTTATGTGTAATCTCAGATAATGGGTTATTCTGATCCATAAACTGAGAAAGCTGTGAACTACCAAAGAATTCCTTGATAGCTGCTGTTACAGGCTTGATATTAATTAATGACTGTGGTGAAATACCGCTTAAGTCCTGAGTTGACATTCTTTCACGAACAACTCTTTCCATTCTTGAAATACCAATCCTGAACTGGTTCTGTAATAATTCACCAACAGCTCTTATTCTTCTGTTACCAAGGTGATCAATATCATCCTTGTATCCAATGCCATACTCAAGGTGCATATTATAATTAATAGATGCAAGAATATCTTCTACTGTAATATGCTTTGGCATAAGGTCTGCTGTATTCTTAGCAATAGCATCCTTGATATCATCAAGTGACTCATTATCAGCTAAAATCTGTGCAAGGACCGGATAATAAACAGCTTCGTTAATTCCTAATTCCTTAGCTTCTTCTGTTGTGATATCTACCCACTTAGTGATATCTACAGCAAGATTAGAAAGAACCTTAACTGTTCTCTTAGTAACCGCACCTTCTGCACCCTTTAATTCAGCAGCAATAAATACCGCTGAAACAGCTGCATTCTGAATCTTCTCAGCTGTTTCTCTTGTAAGCTTATCACCAGCATTAGCAAGAATTTCACCATTGCCATCTACAACGTCTTCTGCAAGAATGTGTCCTGCAATTCTGTTTCTGAATGAAAGCTTCTTATTAAATTTATAACGACCTACTCTTGCAAGGTCATATCTTCTAGGATCAAAGAACATACCAGAAATAAGTGCTTCTGCACTCTCAACTGATAATGGTTCTCCTGGTCTTAACTTCTTATAAAGTTCAAGTACACCTTCCTGATAGTTAGTAGATGTATCCTTCTCCATTGTTGCAAGAAGCTTAGGCTCTTCACCAAATATGTCAAGAATCTCTGCGTTAGTACCAAAACCAAGTGCTCTTATAAGAACTGTAATAGGTACTTTCTTATTACGATCAACCTTAACATAGAATACATCGTTAGCATCTGTTTCATACTCTAACCACGCACCTCTGTTAGGAATTACTGTTGAACTGTAGAGGAATATCTTTCCATACTTATCCTTCTGTATATCATAATAAATACCAGGTGAACGTACCAGCTGGCTGACAATAACTCGTTCTGCACCATTAATCACAAATGTACCGGTCTTAGTCATTAAAGGAAGGTCACCCATAAAGATTTCATGTTCGCTTATATCTTCGCTCTCTTTATTATGAAGTCTTACACGTACCTTAAGTGGAGCTGCATATGTAGCATCCCTTTCCTTGCACTCTTCTATAGAGTACTTTCTCTCTTCCTCACATAATGCAAAATCAACGAATTCAAGACTGAGCCTTCCGTTATAATCTGCAATTGGAGAGATGTCGCTAAAGACTTCCTTTAAGCCTTCATTTAAAAACCACTGGTAAGAATCTTTTTGTACTTCAATAAGGTTAGGCATCTCAAGAACTTCTTTCTGTCTTGAGTAACTCATACGCATCGATTTGCCTGACTTTACTGGACGTATTCTGTTTTTCTCCATTGACGTTTCACCCCTTAGTTTTCTTTACTTTACATTAATTTATTACATTATCGATATGCGTGCAAATACTATGCACACCATACCATAATAGTGCATTATTCATAGTAACAAAAAAAGTTCCAGCTGTCAATACAACAACTGGAACTTTTTCATATTTTATATAATATACCAAATATGCTTCAAAAAATCAAGTGATTATTCAGCATACCGCAATATATTAAAAATTCTGTTCATATATGCTATGCCATACTGCATATATATGTCAAGCAAGTATCAAACTGACAATCTGAATTACTTAAGAGTAACCTTAGCACCTTCAGCTTCAAGCTTCTTCTGGATTTCTTCAGCTTCTTCCTTAGAAGCACCTTCCTTAACAACCTTAGGAGCGCCATCAACAACTTCCTTAGCTTCCTTTAATCCAAGACCTGTGATTTCACGAACAACCTTGATAACCTTAACCTTGTTAGCACCAGCTTCTGTAAGTTCTACGTCAAATTCTGTCTTTTCTTCAGCTGCTGCACCTGCTGCTGCACCTGCTGCTACAACAACACCTGCTGCTGCAGAAACACCAAATTCTTCTTCACATGCTTTAACTAAATCATTTAATTCTAATACTGATAAACCTTTAATAACTTCGATAATTTCCTGAGTAGTCATTATTATAATCTCCTTTTTAATAGTCTTTTAATTAAGTTTCGTGGCAGGCTGACATAGTCACACCTGTCCGTCAATAATCATACTGATTATGCCGCGTAATTATGCAACCTCTTCGTTCTTCTCAGCAATCTGCTTAATAACACGAGCAAAGTTTGTAATAGGTGACTGGATGCTTCCAAGGAACTTAGCAAGAAGTTCATCTCTTGAAGGAATGTTAGCAATAGCTGCGATTCCAGTAGCATCATAGTAAGTACCTTCAACAACACCACACTTAAGTTCAAGCGCATCTGCTGTCTTAGCAAAGTTAGCTAAAACTCTTGCTGGAGCTGTAGCATCTTCCTTGCAGATTGCAATAGCGTTAGGTCCTTCAAGAACTTCTGCCATTGGCTCGAACTCTGTACCTGCAATTGCTCTCTTTACTAAAGTATTCTTATAAACCTTGTAAACAACACCAGCTTCTCTTAACTGCTTACGAAGCTGTGTATCCTGCTCAACAGTTAAGCCACGGTAGTCAACTACCACAACGCCCTGAGCGCCTTCTAAGCTTGCTTTGATTTCGTCTACGATAGGCTGCTTAAGTTCTACTTTTGCCATGAATATTTACCTCCTGTTAGATTATATCTGTCGCCAGATAATATTCTGCCCAGACGTACATGTATCAGGCTCATTCAACAACAACCATAACACTTTAAGTATTATGCTTCATTGCTCTAACAAAAAAGTCCTTCTATCTATAAGACAGAAGGACTGAATAAACTGATAATCAATGCTTTACGCATTAAGTCTGTCCTCGGTAGGCGTATTACCTTTAACCCTTTCGGGACCTGCTGTCTTAGGCAAAATGTGAAATCACTTTCACTTTAATTATATTATGAAACCATCGCATCAATCTGATACAGATTATAAATCTATATCCAAATCAACCAGATAGTAACACAAACATTGATAGTATACTATCATAATATATTGGTTGTCAACCGTTATTCACAAAGAATATATTAATTCTTCGTAATATTGCGTTGTATAACCCAAATCCTGCAATAAGCTAATCCATTCATCAGCTTACATATGATTAATTAATTATAATTAACCAACGTACTTAGCTGTGCTAACCTTTACACCAGGACCCATAGTAGCTGTAAGAACAACACTCTTTAAATACTGTCCCTTAAGTGAAGTTGGTTTAGCCTTAACGATTGCATCCATAATAGCCTGGAAGTTGTCTGATAACTGCTCCTCTGTGAATGAAGCCTTACCAATTGGCACATGAATGATATTTGTCTTATCAAGTCTGTATTCGATCTTACCAGCCTTGATATCATTAACAGCTTTTGTTACATCCATTGTAACTGTACCAGCCTTAGGGTTTGGCATTAAGCCCTTAGGTCCGAGTACACGTCCTAAACGACCAACAACGCCCATCATATCAGGTGTAGCAACTACTACATCAAAATCAAACCAGTTATCATTCTGGATCTTAGGAATTAATTCCTCGCCACCAACGAAATCTGCTCCTGCTGCTTCAGCTTCTTCAGCCTTAGCACCCTTAGCAAATACTAATACCTTTACAGTCTTACCTGTTCCGTGTGGAAGAACAACAGCTCCTCTGATCTGCTGCTCAGCGTGACGTCCATCACAACCTGTTCTGATATGAGCTTCAATTGTCTCGTCGAACTTTGCAACTGCACTCTTCTTAACTAAAGAAACAGCTTCAGTTGCTTCATATAATGTCTGGCGGTCAATATTCTTGGCTGCCTCAACGTATTTCTTTCCTCTTTTCATTATATAAACCTCCTAGTGGTATTATCGGAAGGATTTCATCTTTCCTCCCACATATTGAACAATCCCGAGATTAATTCTCAGCCACATGTTCTTCTATGAAAATCAACAAATTATAAAATAAAATCTTGTCTAAATGTCTTTAAAGACCTTTAGCAATCTTTATTCAAAGCCTCGTTATAGAATTAGTCTTCTACAACAATACCCATACTCTTAGCAGTACCTTCAATCATTGAAGTAGCTGCTTCGATTGTAGCTGCATTTAAGTCTGGCATCTTAAGTTCAGCAATCTTCTGAACTTCTGCTCTCTTAATTGTAGCAACCTTATTCTTGTTAGGCACGCCTGAACCTGACTTAATATTGCAAGCCTTCTTAAGAAGAACTGCAGCAGGTGGAGTCTTTGTGATGAAGCTGAAACTTCTATCAGCATAAACTGTGATTACTACAGGGATAATTAAGTCGCCCTGATCTGCTGTCTTTGCATTAAACTGCTTTGTAAATTCTACAATGTTAACACCATGCTGACCAAGTGCTGGACCAACTGGTGGAGCTGGTGTAGCCTTGCCGGCAGGAATCTGTAATTTAATATAACCTGTTACTTTCTTTGCCATTGTGGCACCTCCTAAATATAATGTGGTTTATGGCGGCTTTAAAGCCTCCCACTTCTTGTAAGACCTAAATCTTACAGTAATTTCACGTCTGTGAAATCAATCTCGACCGGTGTTTCACGACCGAACATCTCAACATTAATTGTAACACACTGCTTGCCTTCATTAATGCTGACAATTTCTCCTACTGTATCCTCCCAGGCACCTGAAAGAATCTTGATTTGATCGCCTACCTTACCAGCAAACTCAACTACTGGCTTAGCTTCTTCATCATCAGAGCTGATTCCGAATGATCTTATCTCAGCTGGAGATAATGGTACTGGTTTAGATCCAGGACCAACAAACCCTGTTACGCCCCTAGTGTTTCTGACAACATACCAGCTGTCGTCATTCATCACCATCTTTACAAAGACATATCCAGGAAACGTCTTCCTCTGAACCGTCTTCTTCTTGCCGTCCTTAACTTCCACTACTGTTTCAAGCGGAACAAGAACTTCAAAAATCTGGTCCTGAAGATTTCTGTTTTCAACAGTTTTCTCGATATTAGCCTTAACCTTATTCTCATATCCTGAATAAGTATGGGCAACATACCATTTTGCTTCGTCCATCTGATCACCTTTTCCTTACTTTACAATGAATTCAATTCCAAAGCGAACAATCAAGTCCACAACTGAAATAATTACACCTAATAATACGGATACAACCAATACAGCGATGGTTTCCTTTGTAAGTGACTTCTGGTCTGGCCAAATAATCTTAGAGAACTCTGCCTTTAAGCCCTTGAACCAGCTCTTTTTCTGTTTTTTTGTCTTAACAGCTTCACTCATCTTAATACCTCACTGATACCAATTACTTTGTTTCCTTGTGTAATGTGTGTGACTTACAGAACTTGCAATATTTCTTTGTTTCCATTCTGTCCGGATGAGCTTTCTTTTCCTTAGTCATGTTGTAATTGCGCTGTTTACACTCAGTACATGCCAATGTTATCTTTACTCGCACAACTTCCACCTCCAATTATTTATTTTGCAGGTGTTATTAACACCAATTGGTTTTTCTTTAATACCTGAACTGTTGGGTAAGTTTCGGGCATAAAAAAAAGACCGCTTCCATAGCCAGCCTAATATAACATATTTTTTGATATTTCGTCAACCAGATTTTTATAATTTATACATTATTTATATAAATATTTTCAAAAAACCTTAAACATTCTACTATATGTATATTGCAAAATCAAGCCATTCCTTATAAAATATAATAAAGTTTATGGATATAGCAAATGGAGTTACTGTATCTGCAACTGATGACAGTTAAAGTTATATATTTATGTGTTTTATATGTAATTATAGTAATATATTAAATATTTTGTGACGATACACATTATACCAATTATACATACAGACAGGGAGGTGACTGTTATGATTAGTAGTGTATACAGCTATTATTTATCCCAGTACGGGAACAAATCTAATTCCAAGTATGACTCACATACAAGAACTCAGCTTAAGAACACATATAGCAAGGTTGTTAAGATTAACAGCCAGACTCCTGTGTACAAATTAGACTTATCAACTGCTGCCCAGAAATACGCCATTGATTTAAAAGAACATGCAAGAGCGTTAGAGAATATTACTGAGGATTTATCTGACGGTGCTGATGGTACAATGACATTTAAGAAGTCTGCTGTATCAAGCAATGCTTCTGCCGTCAATGCCAGTTACATTACCGACTTTGGTGCAGCATCAGATGATGAAAGCTTTGATATAAATGTTAAACAGTTAGCCTGTTCACAGCTTAATACAGGTAACTACCTACAGCCACGTTCAAAGCATATAAAACCTGGCGAATATTCTTTTGATTTATCAATCAATGATGTTATATATGAGTTCCAGTTTAAAGTGGACAACTCCGAGACAACTAATAATATACAGAACAAGATTGCAAGACTTATCAACCGCTCCAACATAGGACTTACAGCTAATATCAAGGAAGATAGTCTAGGCAATACAGCTATTAATATTGAATCAGAATCAACCGGCATTAATGGAACAACTCCTGTTATATTCTCCATAAAGTCAGATGATGCTAACAACCAGCCGCTCATTGATACTCTTGGACTTGACAGGGTTACACAATATCCAGCCAACGCCATATTTGATGTTGATGGTGATGAACGCTCATCTATGAGCAATTCAATAACAATTAACAAAGCATATGATGTCAAATTATCAAAGGTAACAGAAGAACCTGTAACAATAAGCCTCAAGGCAGATGCAGACTCTATTGTGGAAAGTCTTAACGAACTTGTAGCTGGTTACAACAACCTTATCTCTGTTACTAATGATGAGAATAATAATCATTTTCAGGGAACAGAAAAGCTCCAGAATGAAATCGCATCAATTGCACGCTCATACAAGAAGCAGCTTGCAGACAGCGGACTTTCGCTTAATAAAGACGGAACTATAAGTGCTGACAAGGAAGTTATTATTAACGCTGATAATAAAGACGCCTTAAGCCACATTTATGAAAGCCTTAATTCGTTTAAGAATTCCATTAAAGAAAAGGCTGAGGATATTGCACTCAACCCTATGGACTATGTCAACAATAAGATTATTGCATACAAGAATCCATTAAGGTCATTCCCTGATCCTTATAACCTTTCGGCTTATACCGGAATGATGTTTAACGGATATATTTAGACTTATAAGACAAGATGTGTTTACAGCAACTGTGTTTGACAAAAATTGTTATAGGACAAAATGTGTTGATA
Source organism: Lachnospira rogosae (ex Hitch et al. 2025) (assembly GCF_040096455.1). Lineage (NCBI taxonomy): Bacteria > Bacillati > Bacillota > Clostridia > Lachnospirales > Lachnospiraceae > Lachnospira > Lachnospira rogosae (ex Hitch et al. 2025). The sequence continues at coordinate 100,120 of NZ_JBBMER010000007.1, forward strand.
GAAACCATATCTGAAAGAACATATAAATAACCCCTGTTCATAGAAGAAAACAACAATTCATTATCTGCTGTTTTCTTGTATAACAGGGGTTTTATCTTTTATTAAATTACATATATTATATATCAGGGCGTATTGAACTGGATTAATCTATCAATACATAATCCATCAATATATTCTATTACTTGCAGACAGCCTCTGCACAGTCCTTAAACTGTGCGATGAATGCTCTTACCTTTACAAGAGCATCAGCCTTAGCTGAATCATCACTTGACTTTAATGCAGCTGATAACTCTTTAACAGCATCATTACCATCAGCCTCATCTACTGCCGGCTGTGCACCTGCTGTTAAATCTCTTGTTGCATTATACATCTCAAGAGCTACATTAACTCCGTCAACAGTCATTCTAAGATACTCATCTGTATCATCCTTCTTATCGCCTTTAAGTTCTGGAACAACTGTATCTATACAGTGAAGTACATTTGCGCAATATCCTTTTGCTTCATTTAATACTTCTAACTGTTCTTTCTTCATATCCTCCATGACATTACCTCTCATCCTTAATTAGTCTAATAAATATATCGGCACTCACCGCATTTACTTAACACCTTACTTTTCATTAGCAATAAGTGTTTCTATTGCATTCTGGTCAATATCACCATTATCCATTCTTGGAAGTGGAGCTTTGCTTATGATTGTCTTCTGGATTTCCCAACGGTAACCCTTCTTTTCGTTATATTTATTAATAAGCCTCACAAATCTTTCTTCTCTTACATCTTTATCTATTGGCACGATAATTGCTGTAAGCTTGTCATCATATAAAGTAACATAGCTTTCTGCAACTCCGTCCAGTGCACTAATCTGCCTTATTGTAACTGTCCTGCTTATCTTCTCTCCTGTTGGAAGAAGAATAATCTCAGGGTTACGTTTTAAAAGTACAAGACGGCCTTTATCATTAATTCTTCCTATATCACCTGTATGATATACTCCATCCCTGATGACACGCTTAGTATATGCCTCATCTTTATCGTAACCTTTCATAACGCAGTCACCACTTACCACAATCTCACCATCAGCTTCAATTGCAACCTTAGAACTAGCAAATATCTTGTAAGTGCCATCCATAGTATCATTAATTCCAATACACCCTGACACCTCTGTCATTCCAAATACATTGTATACCTTCAAATCCCTATCCTTTAACGCCTCAAATAATCTGAACGGACAGCTTGCACCTCCTATAATTATAGTCTTAAGATTTTCATTAAGTGCTTTTATTCTCTTCAGATATTCAATCATAGATGGTGTTCCAGGCAGTATTGTAGGATTGTAATAATAAGTATCTGCATCTATATGTCTTAAGCCTCTTCCAATACATACACACGCACCATTATGGATTGGCCATATAAGACTGTATATATATCCAAATATATGATGAAGTGCAATCTGTGCAAGCACCTTATCCTCTGGTGCACACATACAACATTCATTAACTGCACTTACTGTATTAAGTATATTGGAAACTGTAAGCACAACCGCCTTGTCACACTCCTGTGGAACGGCTGTAAGCATAAGAATATTGCCCTCTTTTACATTTTCTTCATTATATATAAGGCCATTCACCTCATCCTTCTCCGCATCAGTTATTATAATTGCCTCATTGTCTGCAAGTATATACTGGTTAGTAGATGATAAAATATAATCAACACCCACCTTCTTTAATATATCATTTCTTGTATTCTGGGGAAGGAAAAAATCAACAAGCATAACGTCCTTACCAGCAAGGATTGTTCCAAACATATTAACTATCCATCTGTATGAAGCTGGTCCATATATTGCAATCCTGCTGCCCTCAAACCTCATAAGATGAAGTGCTTTCTTATATGAGTCCTCAAAAAGCTTCTGATAAGTAACCGTCATCGTGTCATATATAATCGCCTCTTTATCCGGATACTTCTCAGCATTGTATTTTAACATCTTATAAAATGAATTAATCTTATCCATATAATTTCTCCAATCGCATAATATTGGTGTCACATTGATATTATACTCTTTAGGTGACATAAGCCGCAAGCACAAACAATGCACATATGCAAAAATGTATATCTAATTTCTTAATATACTATCAATTCTGTCTTTCACCTTAAAGTTCTCTTTAACCTTTTTATAGCCATTATCCGCAATCCATAATCTTTCATCTTCATTATCAAGATAATACTGTACTTTCGCTATAAGGTCTTTAATATCCTCATATACCACAAGATCTTTTCCCGGCGTAAAATATTCCATTATCTCTGCCTGGTAGTTAGTTATAAGAAATCCCTTGCAGGCAAGTACGTCAAGCACACGCAGTGGAATTCCTGACTGTATTATCTTAAGCGATATATTAAGGTTAATCTTTGCATTATAAAATGCTTTGGGCATCTGGGAATAATAATCAATATATCCCCTATTATTGACATTATTTAATCTTTCATCCACATCTGTAGAATATAGATTAACATTGCACCTGTTCTGCAAAAGTGCAAGTGCCATAACCCTCTCCCTGCTTGTAACCTCTGTTGCCAGTGCATATGTAACCTCCGGCTTAATAACCGAATAACTGCCATTGGATACATTGGCAAAATTCTCATTAATATGCTTCATTATATTATCATTAATGCAGTCATCTATAATATATCCTCCATACAGCTTTTGCTGTGTTTCAACAATACCTTCAAGATAACCTTTCATATATACATCCTGATAATTACTTATATAAGAATAGTCCGATTTATACAATTTTCCAACAAATGCAACATCACACGCATAATTATCATCTTTAGCTAAAGCCGGCCGAAATGTATCTATATCAGCCGCCAGCGGCAAATGCTTCGCCCCTGCTACTCCATTTTCCATATAATGCTGTGCCTGTATTCTGTCAAAGAAATAAATTGTATTACACTTATTCTTTAATACCTCTGTCCTTCTTATATTGATAGGGCAGTCATACACCCACGAAATATAAGGAAGCTTTAATCTATTACACAAGTCCGAGATAACCGGCGAGAAATTAACTGAAAACACACAGTCGTATACATTCTTGGACACCGCTATATATCTGTCAAGACTACTCTCAAGTTCACTGTCATTATCCCAGTCTTTCATCGTGTAATAAAATGTATCATATTCTATATTAAGTTCCTTTAATGCTGCCTCTATGCCCTTCTGCATAAATGCATCCCATTGAAAAAATAGTACTTTCACAGCACATCTCCTCTGCCGATATAATAATTACCTGAATTATAATATATTACACCACTTATTAGCAATCAATAACAGACTTATGTCCGAAATATTCAAAACCATTCCAACTGATATATGCAGGTATAATGAGCACTAATGTGCTCATCTTAAAAGTTCCTTACGAAACTTTATATTCGCTGAAAAACTGCACAAAATTTATGATATAATATCAGAGATAAAATAAAAATAATACGAGGAATACTATGAGAATTCTTGAATTTGAGAACCACCACTTTGGTGTTGAAGATATTAAAGAAGCCCTTACTGAGATGGGGCATGAATTAACAGTTGTATCAACTCCACTTTTTCTGGAAAGAGCAAGCGAAGAGTTTGATAAGCTTTTTGAAGAACAGATTACAGGACAGCACTACGATGCCGTATTCAGCTTTAATTACAGTGCCGCCGTATCTACTAACTGCAACCGCCACAACATTCCATACATATCATGGATATACGACAGCCCGCTTCTTACACTGTATTCATACACTATAACCAACCCCTGCAATTACATATTCTTATTCGACAGTGAACAATATCTACAGCTTAAGAATGGGGGAATAAATACAGTATATTATATGCCTCTTGCTGTCAACACTGCACGTCTTGACCGTATGCCAATGAACACCAGGGTTCATCAGGTATTTGACAGTGATGTATCATTTGTCGGCTCTATGTACAACGAAAAAGGCAATTTCTATGAAAGACTAGAGAATATATCTCCATATGTTAAGGGCTACCTCGATGCTGTAATAAATGCACAACAGCGTATATATGGTGCTAATTTCCTTGAAGATGTACTTTCTCCTGACATAATTAAAGCCATACAGGAAATAACACCTTACACACCTAATAAAGATGGCATTGAAACTCCTTCTTATGTATATGCGAATTATTTTCTTGCAAGAAAGGTCACACAGAATGAACGCTTTGAGATATTAAAGGCTGTATCTGACCATTTTACAACCAAACTTTATACACACAACCCAACTCCAGAGCTTCCTGATGTGATTAACAAAGGACCTATTGATTTCTACGACAATATGCCTTATGTATTCAAATGCAGCAAAATCAACCTGAATATCACTCTGAGAAGCATTAAATCAGGTATTCCGCTCCGCTGTATGGATATTATGGGTGCCGGTGGATTTCTACTCACTAATTATCAGGCAGATTTCCTTGAATACTTCACACCTGATAAGGACTTTGTATATTACGAATCAATTGATGACCTTATCAGAAAATGTGATTACTACATAAAGCACGAAGATGAACGTAAGGCTATCGCGCTAAATGGTTACAATAAAGTTAAAGAATTCCACAATTATAAGGTCAGGTTAAATGATATATTCAAAATTGCTGGGTTGATTTAATATCATAATTGTAATTTATAAGCCTCTTAAGATACTCTCTGCCCTATTATCCCAAATATGTTCTTTAGAGGCTTTTATATATGCGTTCTGTGCTATACTCTCTCTTAAGCTGTCATTTGCAAGTAATTCTCTTACTACATCTGGCAGCTTTTCAAGATGTTCAAGATTAAACGTAACAATATCCTCATAATTGTTAAATTCTCTATCCAGATATTCTGTTCTCTCACTTAAGCATACCGCACCAGACAGGCATATATTAGCTATTCTTTCCGTCATTCCTGCCTTATGCCAGGTCATCACATTAAGTCCTATCTTAGATCTGCCCCATATTTCAAGGGACTCATCTACATTTACAGCATCATGCTTTATGAGATTATCTTTGCCAAGTCCCGAATATCTGTCCCAGGTATCTCCAAATACATCAATCTTAATACCTGCTGCCAAAAGTGTCTCAAGCACCTTCGTCCTATAGTAATTAACTATATTGCGGCATACATCCTGCAAAGAATCAAGCAGTGAAAGAAACTTTTGCTCATCAATATTAAAATCTTTGTATACAAGAAGCTCTTTAAGCCCCTGTTCAAATGTTATATTAGGATGTGCTTTCATATACTCATAATATTCTTTTTGAAACTCATCTTTAATAACACTCTCATCTACATAATTACACGCCCCGATAAACACTATATCAAATGGTCTGTCCTTATTAGCCGCCCAGCCAGCATCTTCTCCTGCTGGTGGAAGCTGCAAAGCATTGACCGCGCCAAAATGCTCCTCTATAAATTCAGCATAATATCTATCCTGGCACAAAAGATAATATTTATCATCTATTCCTTCAAACAGATTTCCAAAATACATTGGATTATCAAACCAGAAAATGTACTTAGGACATTTCATCTTTCTAAAATAGTCTTTAAATAACACAATAGACTGAAAACCTATAAAACCCTTTAATGAATTATCCTCAATATCAGATAGATTTACAGTCATTCCATAACTTCCATCAGATGTTATTACAGCCTGTCCTTTTTTGATAAGAGACCTGGTTATATCACCTGCAAATCTTCTTAATACTCCATGGCACGTATTATCGCCCATAATTACATAAAATGGTGCTGTATTAATCTTAATCTTTGCAAACAGCTCATCATTATTAAGAATTTCCAATAACTGTCCGTTGTATAAATCTGCACACCCTTTACTGTCAGCATATGCCTTCATTGCATATATTGCATTTTCAAGCAGTCCTTTGTGTGTCAATTCTTTCATATAAAGCTTTAAAACATAAGCATATGTAAGGAATTGGGCAGCTGTCTGTTCATCTGATATGCCTGTCACATTATACGCTTCCTGTACGTCTGATGAACCCGCTGCATTATCTGCTTCCTGTACGTCTGATGAACCCGCTGCATTATCTGCTTCCTGTATGTCTGATGAGCCTGCTTCCTGTGAAAATAAGTTCTCTTCGCTTGAACACAGCACGCCATATATTCCATTGTAATTATACTTTTCTGCATAATATGCCACTCTTACCGCAAGCTCATAATCTATGCCAGCCGTTAATTCTTCATTATAACAGCCTGTATACACGAGTATGCTTTTCTTAATGACCACACCATATACATTCATTTTAAAATAATCAATTATGTTATTAAAATCTATTTCTCCGTCTTGCACATTTTCTCCAAATATAGCCATACCATAATCCAGCAGGAAATCATTTTCCGTGATTATCTGTCTTATCTCTTCCTCACTTGTTACATTTTCATCAGCCAGTATCACATAATCTGCCTCTTCTGCCCCAATCATAAGATTTCTTTTAGCCGGACTTTTAAAATCCTCTCTATTAAAATCATACCCTTTAATTCTATTCTTGTGATAACTGCTGTTTTCCATATTATCCATCTCACTTTCTTATCTTTCCTATAAGAATTCTTATATTTATGTATATAACTTCGCCAGCTGCTTTACGCTTTCTTACTGGCAACACGTCTTTGTTTATGATAAAATATAATTCTCAATTACTTATATAGTATATATGCAAAGGAGAATTATGAACATACTTTTTTATAGATATGGAAGTATATGCGAACCCGACATTATCGCTTCCTTTAAACACCTTGGTTTCAATATAACAGAAGATACAAGAGAAGTATACAACAAACAGCTTCTTCCATCAGACTGCATTAAGGGGCTTAACGAGCTTTTAAAGCAGGACACTTATTCTTTTATATTCTCAATTAACTTTTTTCCTTCAGTATCTGATGTATGTAATATATGGGGTATTCCGTATCTGTGCCTTATCGTGGACAGCCCTGTACTTGAATTATTCTCAACTTCATTAGCTAATCCCTGCAATAAGGTATTCTTATTCGACAGACAGTTGTACAACGATTTCCACCACATCAACCCTGACGGAATATTTCATATTCCACTTGCTACCAACGTCCGTGACAATTACGCTACTGCAACTATGGCAAGTGCTGCTGACAGAGCCAGATTTTCATCAGATATATCATTTATCGGCTCTTTATATTCAGAGAAATGTCTATATAACCAAATTACTCTTCCTGAAAAAATGCGTGGCTATGTAGACGGACTTATTGAAGCGCAGCTACTTGTATATGGATATAACTTCATCGAGGAATGTGTAACCCCTGAACTAATAGAAGCATTTTGCAAAGTCAGACCTGAGCTTATCAACTTTCCTGACAGTATGAAGGTTGATACAAAAGCTGTAATTGCACAGCACATTATAAGTGTAAAGGTGGCTGAACAGGAGCGGCTTCGTTACCTGAAAGCTTTATCTGAACATTTCAACGTAGACTTGTATACAGGCAGTGATACATACTCAATGCCACTAATTCATAATCGTGGTTTTGCTAAGACAAACACAGAAATGCCTATTATATTCCACCAAAGCAAAATCAACCTTAACTTAACAGCCAAATCAATACGAAGTGGTCTGTCTCTTCGCATATTTGACGTACTTGGCTGTGAAGGTTTTCTTATAACTAACTATCAGGCAGAACTGCCAGAACATTTTAATATAGGTGAAGATCTGGAAGCATATACAAGTCTTGATGACTTAATGGGAAAATGTGAATACTACCTTTCACACGATAAAGACCGGCAGGAAATTGCTCACAATGGTTTTGAAAAGGTTAAAAAGTACCATACTTATGATATCAGGCTTACTCAGATGCTGGAGATTGCGTTTGGGCTTAAATAACATTACAGCTGCAGGTTTTGTTTAATAACCTGCAGCTGTAATAATCACCATACATATTTGATTTATCATCAACGCTTTAAATTCTACACATTTCTTATCAGCTGTTCCACAATATTACCCCACACATAATTGTCTGCCACAATATCGAAGCCATTCTGAATTATCGCTTTCGCTTCATCAGAATTATCCAGATAATGCTTTATTAACTGAGGTATTTCTTCACACGCATCAAGTTTATAATAAACAATATCTTTCTTATCCTGAAAATGCTCTTTAAGCCACTTACTTGAATCCGTCAATGGTAAAGAACCTGACAGCAGGATATTAAATATTCTATCGTGAGTACCTGCCTTAAACCACGGCATAACATTAAGATTAATCTTTGCCTTTTCCATAACTGAAAGCGTATCTGCAAATGGAACACGATCATTAATAATGTGTACATTATGTAATTCCGTTGATGGATGATTCTCCCAGCCTCTTCCTAACAGCCATATATCAATTCCTGCTTCGGCTATTATTGAAATAATCTTCTCCCTGTAATACATTCTCGCCATCCAGTCTATAGGTTCAGAAAATCTAAACAACTGCTTAACCTGCTCCTGTGCTAATGAAAGCTCCATCATATCAATAACATCAAGCACTGCCTGCTCCGTTGTTATACTATTATTGTCAATCATATACTCAGCAAGATTGTGATAAAATACTCTGAGCAGTTCATTATCTTTAAATGTATTATCAACCTGTTCCAGATAGTTCTGTGGTCTGTAATATGTCCCAGAAAATAACACATCATATGGACGTTTATCATAACCTTCAAGATTTAACTTTCCATTATAAGTACCCGCATGTGGCATAAATTCTACTCTGCCTACAGTATCACCAAAATATTTCTTAACATAATCAACGTGATTATCATCACAGCAGAACTGCACATAATTTCTTGGATGCTTCTGCATAGTCGGATGAAATCTCAATGGGTGATCCATCAAAATATTAAGTGCTACTGTATCCATAGAATCCCACAGCTCTATAAACATATCATCTTTTAAGCCTATTCCATCAAATCCTATAGCCGCATCTGCTCTTACCGAAAGGAACTCCGTAAATGCCTTAAAGGAATGGCTCCCATCCTGAGTGCTGTTAGTAAGATCTAATATAAAGCACTCATAATTTCTTTTTATTAATTCTTCTACAATTCTGTCTGTAAAATAGTTAAAGGATTCTACAGTGGAGTAAAATAGTACGAAACGCATAGGTAATCCTTTCTTGCTTTTAAAATATACGCTTATTTATGTTGACGTTTTAGTGAATCACATTTTTTTTATATCTATATAATTTCACACCTATAAATGGCTGCGCAACATTATCATTTTTTAGTTCATTTTCAAGAATATCTATCTTTGATTGCAAAAAAGTTGACGTCAGACACTTCTTTTTCTCCCATCTTGCAAACTCTGTACTCACACTATCATACATACTTCTACGTGTTGCCACTATTTTTGTAGATGTATCTCTTATTATCCTGCCTGAAGCATCTTTCTTGCCATTTAAGTGTAATACCTTATCCATATCATCATTGACTGATATCCTGCACTCAAATCTTCAATTTCTTTACAGATTCCTTTTTCAACATATAATAATTTATGTGAATTGACATCATATATGACTTTGCTTTCCAACCCATCATTCATATAGCACATAAAATCAGATATTATCTTCATAAATGTCTTATAATTTTGTGGTTCTTTATGTGCTTTTATGCTGTTCCACTCCATCTGCATACACCAATCATATACAGAATTGAGATTAAGTTTTCTGTCAAGACATCCTAAATATCCACATCTTCTATCATGTAGCTGCTTTATTTTTTTACATCTGCCTCTAAAATTGTCGTTTTACCTACTCCATTATCGCCTAATATAATGTTAAATCCTGGCTCAAATTCTAATTTAATATTATCAAACATTTTATAATTTGATATTTCTAGTTTTTCTAAATACATTTTTACCTCTCCACAATATAAAGTACTGTTTTATATTCTATCACTTATAGTAAAACTCTTAATATTTATTATTAAGTATATACTTTTTCATTTAATCATACAAGTACAATTATAATAGGACGAGTGATAACGCACTCGTCCTACTATCAGTTTATCTTTATATACTATATATATTTTGCTAATTCGTAAACGCTCTAACCCATATACCTACAAATACATCAAAAACCAGCTATAACAATAATAATCCATTATATATATCTACAAGTGTACATATGTCAAAAGTATTGTCTTTTAATACTTGATTTTTAATCTCATTAACAGCTCCTGAGTCTGCAATCGCAATTAAAATACTTTCATTTTCACATATATTATTAAATGGAATAATTTTTATACCATCAATTTTTTCATTCCATTTATTGCTATTATTATCAATTATTCCTTTTATAGAAAAACCATTTTCCCTTAAAAATTTCAATAATATCGTTCCATATTTTCCAGAACCCCATATATAGAAAGACCCTTTAAATCTATTTTTTAACCATTGAAGCAAATCTTTACTCTTATCATCCACCATAATCATAACTTCATCAGATTTTGTAATATCCGACAAATGCACTTTATCCCATTGCAAATTTCTAACTCTTATATCAGATGGTAATATATTGTTACAGAACTTTATTAATTCTTTTGATTTTGAAAAAGTAGCTCTCAAACATATAGAATCTTTCCAAAAATCATTTATGTATAACTTATAATACTCACCTTTAAAATCATTTGAAAATTCCAAATTATCCAATAAATTATATATTATTTTATTTTTTTATTATATTTCTTTATTACCGAGTCAATATATTGACTATTCTGTTCTATATAATCTATCTCTTGCATATTTTTTACAATTCTAAAATAACAGGTCGGTTTTTTTGACTGTTCTATAAAATTACTAATTCTTTTCTTATATTTTAACTGTATACTTGATAAATCTTTATTTAAATCATTTGATATATCATGCGGAAAATAGAATTTATTTTTTATGTCATAAAAACATTTAGCATTATCTTCATCGATTCTCAAATTTTCTGGCAAAAGGAAACCATCAAATTCTTTATCAATCATTGTTATTACATATTCAAAATCAGATAATATCCAGTCAAAAGGTCCTGAAAAACTTCTCAAACCTAACCTGGAGCAGGAACTTGCCGTACCACAATACCATCCTAGCGAAATACAATTTATATATTTATCCTGACTATCTAAGCACATACTTTCTCCTTGCTATGTAATGTCTTTAATTATTTTTTAATTTTTTTAATACGTAACACAATATAATCTGACTTATTTTGTCTCTCTAAATCGCTTTTCCATGCTAAATCTATTTCATTTGAAACAAAATCAAACTTATAATTTCCTCCAGGTTTTTTATTTTTTAACCAATATAGTAAGTTGCTTAAACCATATCTTTGATAATACTTAACATCCCATTCTATATCATCAATGTTCAAACAATTCAATATATATTCAAAACTCTTCTCACATAAAATCCAAGGATGTTGTGTACTAAATAAAAATGACTCATATGTTTCTCCTAAAAGTTGCCTCATAACCTCAGCATCTGTTGGTGTACCTATATAAGCAACTCCATTTTCTGCTAATAAATCATATGCTTCTTTTACAAATTGCATTGGATTTTCAACATGCTCTATTACATCAAACGATGTAACAACATCAACTTTATTTCCATACTCTTTTATAGCATCAGCTGCATAAGCATATGTTTTATATCCTTTTTTATCTAATTCTCTTCTATATATCTGTGAAGGCTCAATTGCAATTATCTCATCTGCTACTGAATATAAAAAGTCTAAAAAGGCTCCACCGCCACAACCTATATCTGCAATTTTTTTATTTCTTAAATTTTCCATACCAATATATCTAAATTTATCTTCATTTTCTCTATCATGCAGTTTATAAAAATCTTTTATGTCTGTCGTTCCTTCTAGGCTACTTCTATATTTTTCTGTTTCATAATAATTTGAATGGTCTATCACATCCTCATGCCAAATTGTATTGCAATCGCAACATTTAAACATTTGGACATCTGAAGTTGTATAATTTCCAACGTGTCCATCCCTTATTTTACCATTATATATAATATTTACATTTTTGCTATTACATAATTTACATATCATTATTAATTCTCCTTTTCTACTAGCCATTCTATAAATTCTCTAACAGCTCCGTATCCACCCTGTTTCTTTGTTATATAGTTGGCTATGTCCTTTATACCTTTGACTGCATCTGACGGACAGCCTCTAACTCCAGCAGTCATCATCATTTCATAATCATTTAAATCATCTCCTATGCATGCAACTTCAGAATACGACACATTATATTTTTTAATAATTTTTTCCAGTTCATTCTTTTTATCAGAACAGCCCTGTATGACATCTTTTATTCCCAATTCTCTACACCTATTTTGCAATATAGCAGAATTTCTTCCTGTAATGATTACAGGTATAATGTCATTTTCTGGAAGTATGTTTTTTATACCATACCCATCCTTTACATCAAATTTTTTCAAAATTTCTTTATGTTCACCCATATATATAGAACCATCTGTTAAAGTTCCATCAACATCCATTATTAAAATTTTAATATCTTTCACACATACTCTCCATAAATTTATTACTATTTTTAAAACCCACTTATCATAATACTAACACCATCTCCAATCGGAAATGCTTTATATTTTTTATTTTCTGATATAAATTTATCAACAGCTTCTCTTGGTCCCTTAAAATTAGTTGCAAAATAATCGTGTACAAGAATTACTCCATTTTCAACCATTTTATTGGAGAACAATTTCAAACCATTATAAGTCGGCTCATACAGATCTAAATCCAAATTAACGAAGCAAAATTGTCCTCTTACATCTTTAGCTGTATCAAGAAAATAGCCTTTTTTAATAATAACATTTTCCTTATATTTCATTTTTTTTAACACTTCATACTCTGATGTATTTGAATAATCACCTATTTTAGCATCTGACATTCCTTTTTCATATTGCAAATCTTTTTCATTAAATCCTTGAAAAGTATCAAATAAATATAATTTTCTGTTATAGTAATAATTATTTATCCATTTTGCAAAATCTCCTGCAAATACACCTGCCTCTGCAACTTGTACATCTCCTGAAATATATTTATGCAATTCGGCTAGTTTTTCCAAAAACACAATTCTAGCTTCTAATGGTCCATCTATATATGATGTATCTATTTGAGTACTTTTTATACCATAACTTAATAATTGTTTAATTATAGAATCTTTACCTGGGGCTGAAGTTAAAATAATCTTATCATAATCTATACTTAACGCTTCTTTTACAGATAAAATAGGTACATCATTCAACTTATCTCCCCATTTGTTAGAATCATTATCTGTAAATGCTATTATATTATGATTACTTGATATAACATCAAATAATCTCTTTCCTCCTCCAGCCGCTCCAAAACAAATTACGTTCATATCCTATTACCTTTCATTTAAAACTCGTAGTATATACTTGGTGTAACTAAAACAACTTCTAAATTTTTACTTGTCCTTTCTAAATAATTCTCAAACATTTTCCTAATAATTCTATTACTTTCTTCAAATTGCATTCCGTGTTCTGAATTAATAAAATCAGAATTGACATAATTATCTTCATTAGGTTTTAATCCATCGAATCCAGCTATCATTATTTTTTTAACGCCACATTTTTCTAGCAAATTTAATAACATCATTGTACTATTATCTGATAACTTACTATCTTCACATATTAAAGAAGCATAGTTAACCCTTATTACATTTTCTATATTTCCCTTAATATTTGATGATAAAATACACTTCTTATGTTCAATATTATTGGATATTTTATCCCAATGTATAGCATTTGCGTAAAAATGATAATCGCAGCTTATATTATCCGGTATAAAATTAACACTTACTACAATAACATCTTCTGTTAATAATTTCTTTATATCCTTTTCATAATCTATAATGCTTTTTCCCGGTGCTAACACTAATATTTTCTTATCTACTAATTTATTTCTTAGATTTAAAATTGATATATCGTCATTAATTACTGTTGAAAAATAATCATTATAAATTCTCTGAATGTTATCATAATCATATCTTTGTCTTTTTTCATCATCAATTGCTGATATAATATATTTTATATCTTTACTGTTTAATCTATATTTTTGTGTCAAATATATAATATTATTAGGATGTGATTTGTAAATTCCAGCCATAAATGCAGGTATAGAATATCCCCAGTTATATTTTTCCTTTATAGGTGAAAGATAACTATCTATTGTATCTAATATTCTATCCAAATCGTAATTCGATGCTTTTTTTCTATTTAAATAATCAACAATTAACTCTGTATTTAAATTCCCAGCACATTTACCCATCCCATTTAAGGTTGAATCCAATATAATATTTCTTTTGGAATCACAAATCCTAATAATTTCCTGAGCAAAAGCAAATGATGATTGAAAATTATTATGTGAATGAATATCTATACATATGTTAGAATTTAAATTATGTTCCACCATACCATATATATGTGTTATATCATCCAAATACATTCCACCATATGTATCCACTATTCCAAAACTGTATGGCATTACATCATTAACCATTTCTATAACATCTAACAGCTCTTTATCCGTATAACCTAGTGAATTTACACCTTGTATAAATAATTTATATCCTTTTTCTTTAACACTCTTTAATGCTTTAACAATTCCTTCTTTATCTGATTTAAATTGTTTTTTTGTAAATCCAACTCTTATTCCTTTTACTTTATTGCCCTCACATATACGAAGTTTACTAAAATCATACATATCATAATCTATAAATGCCACATATAATGTTTTATTATTATCTGGAATATATTTATTTATTTGATTTACATCTGTAAAAAAAGTGGAATTCCCATTATAATTTACAATTTTATCATCTCTTAAAAAACCCATTTCTATAATATCTATTCCTGAATATGTCAAATCACGGCATACATTTGATATGTCACTGTCTTTATATTTACAGTCTATAATCCGTCCTCCATCTCTTAATGTACAATCTAATATCATTATATTACTCATATGTATCATCTCCCCAATTTATAGTATTTTGCTACAACCTCTGCAAACTCAAAATCCTCTTGTGTATCTATATCTACTGCTTCAGTTTGTGATATTACCTGCATATAAGGCTTCCTACCAATTCTTTGATGTAATTCTGTAAAAACTTCCTTTTTAAATATAAAAAATGCTCCTGTTTCCATATACACTGGTTCTAAGTTCTGTGTTGTTACTATATCTTTCATATTATAATTAAGAGGTTTTCCCTGATACCAACAATAATCTTGAATTTCAACACAACTAAATGCTGAATCATATCCCTCATATAACACCTTATTTAGTGCATTTTCTATTGATGAAGACTTTGTAAATGGTTGTGTAACATGT
The DNA here is from genome assembly GCF_040096455.1 of Lachnospira rogosae (ex Hitch et al. 2025). Classification (NCBI taxonomy): domain Bacteria; kingdom Bacillati; phylum Bacillota; class Clostridia; order Lachnospirales; family Lachnospiraceae; genus Lachnospira; species Lachnospira rogosae (ex Hitch et al. 2025). Next base: position 115,526 of record NZ_JBBMER010000007.1, read on the forward strand.
GTTAGCACATAAATATCAGCATCAACATCATTAACAAATTTTTCAATTATTTCAAGTCCTTTAACCTGAAATCCATCTAAATAAGGATCTCTTTTTAAAAACTTCAATCCTTTTTCTTCAAACGGCTTTATGTATTGACATATTTTATCATCACTACAATATACATATTTTTCTTGGATTGCATCTACTTCTGTTATTGTATCAAATATATAATTACATAATGGTTTACCATCTAGATTCATCAAATTTTTTCCTGGTAACCTTTGATTATTTAACTTAATTGGTATAAAAGATACTATTTTTTTCATATTATTTCTCCTGAATTTTAAAATAATTTATCAAAATCAACTTTTGTTACATCATCCCATATTGCATTTCTTGTTGCATTATATAAATGTACATTATATTTTTTCAAATATCTTTCACTAAAAGCTAATGCTTCTATTGCAGTGTCTACATTACCCTGTCCAAAATTTTCATTTACATCTGGAGATTTATAAAAATGAGCTCCTTCATCCTGAGCATTCAAACCTAATGCTTTCATAGACATATCAACTCCTAATAGATATATATCTGAAAATCCCATATATGCCGCTATCTGAATAGCAGCATATACAACTGTTTCGCCAGTACATATTCCTTCTGATATATCTGTAGAAAAATCAAATTGTTCATCTTCCTGCACAATTGCTATAAACTCATTCGTATTAGGCATCATATCAGATACTTTATAATGAGGATTAAATCTAATAAACTTATCAATATCATAGATTTGCTTTAACTCTTCCTGCATATTATCTATTAATAAATAATCTAATGCGACATAATAATCCGGTCTCCATTCTGTATCTTTAAATCCCAAGAAAATTCTGTTAACGCCAAAACAAATTTCTTTATTTTTATATAAAATTTCCAAATCGCTCATTTGTAGACTCGGGCCATTTCCTATGATAAAGCATCTTTTCCCTTTGTGTATATCCTTATATTTTTTCAATTTAACCGATAATTCTTGTTTTATTTTATTATTGTAACTTTCCTGTAAGTTTATAGTATCTACATTTTTCTCTGCCTTTCCTATCTTCTTTTCTAGAATTATCACACAATATTTTCCTGATGCATCACTTAAATTATCCACACAATTTATTTTTAAATCATTAAGTTTTTCCTTTAATAGATTTAATATAGGATCTTCATCTGAAATTACAATTTTATCATATTTAGCCAACTCATTGTCTTTTATAATCTCCTCAATATTACAATAAAATGCCTCAAACCATGGTGCAATGCCATAACTTTCAATATGATTTTTATTTAAAAATTTTTCTATTGATTTGCTTGCAGAGTATGCTGTTATGTATATATATGCCCCTTTATCTTTACACATATAATCATCAAATGATATTATATCTACGCCACCCAATTTTTTACCTATTTTAGATGGATCTGAATCAATAAATGCTTTTATTCTGTCTCTACCAAGAAAATGTATTGCAGTTAATCCATTTTCACCCGCTCCATATAAATATATTTTATCAAAAATTTTATTGTTAACTTCCATTTTTGCTTTTCCTCCTACATTACATACTCTTTATAGCACCTGTCCGTATCAAAAATAATCCTATCTTCGTGATTATTTTTTTCATGCACTGGCACCATATAATTACCATAATATTTTCTTAATATAATGTCATATCCTGCTGGAACTGGTATAACTGTATTCTCAAATGGCACATATAACGTTTCATCAAAACAACTTTTAGGATATTTTTTATTATTCATTCTCATCTGATCATAATAATATCCAACAATATCTGATGTTCCGTAGTTCTGAAGCGTTAACTGTTCAAATAACTGCTGTGCCTTTATATAATCGTTACATAATTCAACTGTTGTATCTATATCAATAGCATACTGTTCTCCATTGAGTATTCCTCTTAATACCTGCGTTGGATTATTAATGCAATTAAACAACTCTCTTTGTACGATTTTAAACGCTTTATTAGTATGAACCTCATCATCCCATTCATCTATTGGAAATATATCTATAAATATTCCCTGATTAAACTCTGGCCCTTTATCTGGATATTCTATTGCTGTCGTTTCACTATTTCTAAGCTTGGAAAATATCCATGTCCTTCCACACGAATTATACCAATCCTGATAGTAATACTTTCCTGTGAATTCCTTTGGGGCTACTTGTTTTAACCTCTCATACTCATCTCTTAAAAGCCATACATCTATATCATCATCCCAAGGTATAAATCCCTTATCTCTTATAGCCCCCAATAATGTTCCAAAAGCAGCATAATACTTTATATTATATTTTTTACAAACTCTATCCAATTCTGAAAGCAGATCTAATTCAACAGCCCACACTTTTTTCATCTTATCAGTTATTAAATATCCATTTCTATACTCTTCTTTTAAGAAATCACTATTTATGCTGCACATATTTCTCCTTAATAAAATATATTATTGTCTAATGACATTAGTAAGATATTCATACACCTTTCTGCCACAGGAACCATCTAGATTTGCCGCTAATCCAGCTTCTTCTTCCATTTGCTTTTTCTTTATTACATCAAGTCTGTTAAGTACCAAATCATCTATAAAATCTTCTAATATATATTTTTCTGACTCATAGCAGCCGTAAAAATCACGATTATTTAATTTCATAAATACTTCTTCTGGTTTAACTTTATTTCTGGTCTTCAACATACTGTCTTCGTATTTAAGTTTATTATTTATTTTAAATACCGGCTTATTTATAACCTCATAAAGTGCTATAACGGAACTATAATAGGAACCGATATAGGCATCTGAAACAGCTACTGCTCTTGAAATATCTGCTGTTTTATCATATACTCCGACATTATTATTAATATAATAATCAACTAATGCTTTATACTTATCTGCGTATTCAGGGCGAAGTGCCTTTATTGTTGCATATAATAAAGGATGCGGTCTCCATACAATAACAATATCATTCCTTGACAAAGCTACTTTAAACACACTATACAATTTATCTATTATATAATTGTCACTCTCTAGAAAATCCTCTATTGTTGTATTTAATAACAGACATTTTTTATCCTTAAGATTAACATTCCATTCTTCTGGTGCTGACACATTTTGTTTATCTAATTCTATAATCTTATCAAATTTAGGTGAACCTAATGCCAGCACATTATCATAATACGGAAATTCTTTACACGTTTCTTTTGCCATATTAGATTGAACAATTATATAATCTGAACGATACAACAATGGAAGTTTATTGTAACCAGCTGATATAAACCCTGGATTAACGTAATAGGGTACATATACTAATTTACCACAATATTTTTTCAACTCTTCCGAATAGTAGATTGGATTAACTGTTGTAACTGTATTAAACTTATCAAAAGGATTATGCACAAATACCAAATCAGGTTTTTTTAATTTCAAATCATAATCATTAAAATCAACTATTGGAATATCAGCTTCAAACAATTCTCCATCATAACAATATTCCCATTTATTAGTTATCCTGTCAGCTTCATAATATGGTATTGCTACAACAGATGTTTCGCAATCCTTATCAGCTGCAAATTCTCTCCATATGCTTTCAAGACTATCCCACATAGAGGCTTTATATGGTAAAAAAGCCACCCTATATGTTCTTGGTATGCTATTTATGTCTTTTAATACAGCTGATATAACATCCGTCATCTGGCTTAATATATGTATATCAAGACTTTGTGTATATTCATATGCCAATTCGCAGAATTGTTCAAGATTAGATACTACGCTTAATTTCTCAATAGCCTTTTTATCTTTTTCTAATTCGATTTTTTCCAAGCCTTCACCAACTGCTATAACTGTTTCCTGACAAGTTGTTAAAATCTGCACTATTAAATTAACATCTTTTATATTCTGCAAATTTTCACATAGCTTAATAACTTTTTTTAATAATTCGTTATAACTATCCAAATCAGCCTTTATCATAGTTAATCTCCAATATTTACCATTAAAACTTCTGCTTAATTGTTACAATTATTCTGGTTTATAACCTAATTGCTGTTCTAATATAGTCTCCTGTTCCTTATAAAAAGGATATTCATGTGTCTCCTGTATTATTGGAGTCATATAGTTTTTCCCAACCTTTAAGCTCAACACTTTATCATACTCCCTAGGTATCGGTACTGTGATTGTTTCAAATGGCACTTCTATTAAATCATCAAACCACTCTTTAGGAAAATGAAAGCCTTCCTCATAAACAATTCTCCATAAACCTGTAACCTCATCTGCTTCATCTCTTGTATATATGCAGAATAATTTTTCTGTTAATGCCATTAGTTCTCTTTTTACAGGTTTTGTTCTATCAATATTTACTCCAGTTATATTTTCAACATTTTTAAGGAAATCTTCTACTTCTACCGGATCAGCATCTTCTGATGACATTGCATCTACAGCTCCAAGAATTATTCCTATAACCTGTATATGTAATATTCTCTCTTCTTCATTCCTCGACAAATAATCCATTGGGAATATATCAATCCCCAATACATATGGACACCCATGAAATTTATCCAATCTTTCTTTATTCATTGATACAGCTGTAGAATTAACAACTCTTACAATAATTGAATCATATTCTGGTTCTAAATCCATACATAATAATTTGTATTCATCTGGAAGTTCATCCTTTGCATATTTTATGAATTCATTAAGGTTATCTCTTGTCATTCCGATATCCATATCGTCATCCCAAGGTATAAAACCTTTATGTCTTACCGCACCAAGTAATGTACCATAATCCGCAAACCAGGTTATATTATGTCTTTCGCATATTTCTCTTATAGTCTGTAACACTTCCATCTGTCCTGCCCAGGCTCTTTTCATCATTGATGAAACTTCAAAGCCATCTCTTATCTCTGTTTTAAAATAATCTTCAGGAAAATCTATCATTATAACTTCCTTCCTTTGCTAAAAACATCCATTATACATTATCTACAATCTTTCTAATGCCTGTTTCATAGCTTCTACTAATCTATCATTATCTTCAAATGTTAATGCACCAAGATGTCCTACCCTGAATATCTTGTCTTTCAGATCTCCACCATTTGGACATATCCACATTCCATAATCACTTTCTAATAACTCAAATAAAGCATACGCTGATTTTCCATTTTCCATAATCATTGCCGTAACTGCATTCGATGGTGATGGACTAAATATTCTAAATGGTAAATCTTTTACTTTCTTTCTAAAATCTGCTGCCAGATCTGCTATTCTTTTATTCTCTGCTATTGCTCCTGCTTTGCAGAGTTCTTCAAGGCGTCTATGAATTTGTAATAAAATTCCGACAGCCGGAGTAAATGGTGTCTGTCCTCTTTCTCCATTCTTTAAAGCATCTGCCAAATTAAAATACATACTTCTGACATCTAAATTATATGCCCTGTCAACAGCTCTCTTATTCATAACAAGAACTGATACTCCTGGTGGGACTGCAAGTGCCTTCTGCGAACCAGTAAGCATAATATCTATTCCTAATTCACTTAAATTAAGGGGCTCTGCTAAAAATGCACTTACTGCATCTACCACTAAAAATAAATTATTCTTTTTACAGAATTCAGACACCATATTTATATCGTATAATTTACCAATTGATGTCTCATGCATATTTATTAGGAAGCCTGTATAATCTCTGCCATCATATGGCTCAAGCATTTCTTTGGTAAGTGGTTCTTCCATTGGAACAGTTATTTCTGTATATGGTATCTGATGTATCTGACATATCTGCACGAATCTTTTACCAAAACTTCCGCCATTAACAACAAGTACTTTGTCATCAGAAGTAAATGAATTCATAACTGCTGCTTCCATAGCTCCTGTACCAGAAGCAGTCAGAAATACAACTCTGGACTCTTCATCTGAAAATGTAAGTTCTTTCATCATAGCTTCATTTTCTAACATAATCTTTGAAAAACTTTGATTTCTAAAATATGGTGTTGGCTGTGCCCCAACTTCTAGTACTTCTTCACTCTCCTGCACAGGACCTACTGTAAAATTCAACATATCTTTTCGCCCTCTTTACCTAAATCAAACTCTTGAAAATTCAAATCAACCTGCCTATTTTCCACTGATGGAATAACCATATAATCATCTCCATATGCATATCTCAGATAATTATCCCAATCCTTAGGGCAATAGAACTTGTGTCCTTCAAATTCCAGTTCTGTTAATTCGTTAAAATATCTTAGTTCAAAACCATTAACATCTTCTATGCCGTGCCACCCTATAATTCCTACTTTTTTACAATTATAAATGGTATATTTTCTCGACATATATTCACTGACTTTGTATACAAATTTCCTAGGAATAATGCATACTATATTCCAGCCTAATTTTACATACCATTTATTGGTTATATATCTGGCTGTTCTGGCATATAATGTCTTTCTGCATAATTTCGCTACTTTATTATGTATTTTCTTTTCTGCATTATTATCAGGTACACCATCACAAGGAAATATATCTAACCATATTCCACTTTCCATTTTCAGCCTATCCTGTCCTAATCTTACAGCTTTAGTTCCCTGCTTTCTTAATTTGCCATATAACCAGGGATATCCTTTATCCGTATTATAATTCTGAAAAAATATTCCCTGTGAAAGTTCTTTATTAGCTATTTCACAGAACCTCTCATAATCAGGTCTTAACATACGAACATCCATATCATTATCCCAAGGTATGAATCCTTTATGTCTGACAGCCCCTAATAAACTGCCACCCTCTAAAATATATTTAATATTATATTTTCTGCATATTTTATCCAATTCAATCATCATTTCTAACTGAACATTATGCATTTTTCTTGTCTCTTCTTCATTCAAAACATACTTATCTGACATCATAGTATTCCTCTTTTTATTTATTATTTAAGATAATATACCAATGACTTGTTTCAGATAATTCCTTTTTATCTAACTGTTCAAAATAGCCTTCTTCTACTATATGAAGATCATCTGTTAAGCCGTTCATTAAATCTAAATATTCTTCTCTCGTTCTATATATCGCATCGTAATTATCATCCAAACTATCTGACCATATATGATTTAAAGTTAATCTTTCCTTTACACCAACACTCTCTTCTATATAAACAACTGCCCCATCATTTAAAATATTCTTTAAGCTGCTATAACAATTTCTTAAATCCGAGTCATTTATATACATAGAAACTCCAGTAATGATAATTGTATCAAACTTATTTTTAGCTATTAATTCATTATTAAATATATCCTGAAAAGAAGAATTAATAAACTGTGCATTGGAATGTTCCTTAAATCTTTCTCTTGCCGCTTTTACCATTTCGATTGAAAAATCCGTTCCAATATACTGACCGCATTTATCTATTACATTTTCTGCCCATCTTCCTATTCCACAGCCAATATCTAAGAATTTTTTATCAGTTCCAAGATTAAGATATTTTCCAACATAGTTCTTTTCAAATTCATCCCATTTTTTTGCATATTCAGGATTATTATCTCCAAGTAATACAGATGTGTATTGATTTTTTTCACCTTTGATAAACTTCTGTGCTCTTTTATTGTAAAACTCTCTTATGTTGTCATTATTTACATCTACTTTGTCATTATAAATTCTATTGTTCATCTCTCATCACGCTTTCATATATAACATTTAATTGTAATTTATTATTTAATAAATAATTTTTCTCCATTTAATGAATTTTTCTGTGATATCAGTTATCGCTATGGATTCTCCCGCTGTTAGTTTATAAGCATTCTCTCCTAACTGGTGGATCTTGGCAATAAACTCACTAATCTCATAGCGAAGCCCATCTCCTATAAATTTAGGTTCATAATGTTCTATTATTGATTCATCCTCATATCTTACATCAAACTTTTCAGTAAGCCACCAAGGTGATTGTGCAATCACATAACCTTTAGTTCCCGCGACTATCAACTGACCCTCAGATTTAACTGCCATTCCTACCTTTGCCGTTGCCATTGCATCTTTATAGCGGATCTGAACTTTTGTATAATCATCTGTTCCTAATTCATTATCCAGGCTGTCAAATGTAACGGACTGATAATTCTGACCCAATATTTTAATAATAGGCATTAACGCATTACCACCATACTCAAGAAATGCTCCACCATATTTAGGATCTTTTCGCTCTCTTGACTCAACTGTTGCTATTCTTGAAAAGCAGGCTTCAACATCTTTTATATCACCTATCTTTCCACTCTGTACAACATTAAGAAGCTGCTGAAATCCGGGACAATATGCTGCTTTAATAGCTTCCATTAAAACAACCCCTTGATTTTTAGCCAGATTATATAATTCAATACTTTCTTTCTTAGTAAATGCCAGCGGCTTCTCACAAAGAACGTGCTTTCCTTTCTTTAAAGCTACTTTTGCATATTTATAATGTGTTTCATGCGTAGAAGCTATGTATACAGCATCTACTTTTTCAAGAAATTCATCATATTTATCTGTATATATATCTATTTCATATTCCGAACAATTCTTCTTAAACTGATTAACACTTTCTATATCCGGATTATAGGCACTTGTTACAATAAGTCCACTGGCATATCTTGCTTCTGCAACGAATCTTTCAGCTATACGGCCAGTTCCAACAAGTCCTACTTTTGTTATATTAAACGAACTGCTCCTAAGCATTGTCGACGATATATTAGGTGTTCTCTCCAGATATACCACTTTACAGAAGGCATTAAGATAATCAAATGTTCCAATCCAGTCAGAACCTACGGTGAATATATCTACATTATATTTCTGTATATCTTCTATCTTCTGTCCTTCATGGTCCTCAACTATAATCATATCAGCAAGACCAGTATTCTTAACATTCTCTATACGTTTCATAATTGGGTCAACAACATTAAGCTTTCCTCTCGCCTCATCAAAATGCTCAGTTGTTACTCCGACTATAAGATAATCGCCCAATTCCTTTGCTCTTTTCAGCAATTTGTAATGTCCCTCATGAAATAAATCATAAGTTCCATATGTAATTACCTTTTTCATTTTATCCTCCATGATTACCGTACACTAATCAATCCATAAACATTCGATTATTCTAAAGATTAATGTGTATCCATAACATCTATAGCAAGTTATTTTCCATTAAAAATTCTTCCTGTTTCTTATAAAATGGATAATCGTGTGCCCTGCCTCTCTGTTTATCATATTTCATATAATCACTATAGGTCACTTTAAGAAGCTCATCATAACCATTAGGCAAAGGAACTGATATATACTCAAATGGAAATCTCTTTGCACTTTTAAACCATTCTTTTTTATACTTAAGCTCAGCATCATAACATATATTAGTTGGAAGATAAGTAAGATACTCACATTCATCCTCACCAAATATTCCTGCAACTTTATCTAATAACAACCATAGCTGATTAGGTATATTTCCCTCTCTGTCTATCTTGGTATTACACATTTCTTCAATACGCTTTAAATACTCTTCTAATTCCTCTTTCGAATATTGATAATACTCTCTTGCAGTAGAATATATAATTGTATACAGATTTCTGAAAACACTTAATTCTTCTTCATCACTTGGAATATAATCTAATGGAAAGATATCGACACCACATATATATGGGCATCCATAGAACTTTTTTCTTTCAGACACATCAGTAATTATATACTTAGTATTCATAACTGATGTCAACGGCTGCATATGCGTAGAATCTGAATATGAACTACTATTATAATAGCCTTGTGGCAGCTCATCTGACAACACCTTCATTAAAGCCTGATAATCAGGTCTTAACATATATATATCAATATCATCATCCCATGGAACAAAGCCATTATGTCTTACTGCACCAAGCATTGTTCCAAAAGCTGCGTAATATGTAAGTCCATATTCTTTACAAATTCGATCTATTTCTGTGAGTACATCCATCTCAACCGCCCATACACGCTTCATCATAGATGAAATCTTAAACCCACATCTTTCTTCTTCCTTGAAATAATTATCGTCCAACTCCAGCATCCTTGCTACCTCTTAAATCTTATCAATATATCCAATATACTGCTGTCTAGTAAGTCCACTCTCAATCAGCTTATATAATGCCATCTGTTTAACAAGTATTGCACTATATGGCGACTTCGTTATATCTTTAACCTCGCTTAATGCTTTCTTAGCAAGTGGAACATACCGCTCATAATCTATTGTTATTTCTCTCTGCTTTGCAAAATCAAGAATTTCATATAAATATGTATGAAGAAAATACAGCTTAATCTCCTCATAATATTCATTAAAATATGAAGTATTCTTCATAAACTCCCAGACCATTAACTGAACCTGGCTATGCTGAAATAAAGTTTCTTTCTCCTTCATATCATTACGCATAGTTCCGTTATTGTTCTGTCTATATATATATAGTTTATCGGCCATTTTCACCAATTTATTAGCATAAAACAGTAATGGGTACACAAATAATGGTTCTTCGTATATAACATTTTCTGCAAATGCTGTATTGGCATTAATAACCATTGACCTTTTATATAGCTTATTCCAGCACCCATATGTGAATTTTTCCATAATAAGCATCTTTTTTCTATCGTCTGATGACTTTATTTCAAAATACTCATCATCCATTTCATTCTTATTAGGAATAATGCCAACATTTTCAAAATAATAATTATAATTAAACTGTACTATATCAGCATCTTTCTCTTTCGCCTTGGAATATGCCTTTTCAAATAATTCCGCTTCCACCCAGTCATCTGCATCAACAAATGCTATATATTCACCGGAAGCATACTTTAAGCCTTCATTTCTTGCACCGCCCTGTCTTCTATTATGAGGAAGATCTATTATTATTATAGATTCCGGATATGCCTTTTCTATTTCATTAAGCATATTCCACGTCTGTCCATCGTCCGTGGAGGCATCATTAACAAATATCAATTCCAGATTATCGATTCCAATGCTCTGTCCTACAAGTGACATAAAGCACTTAGGCAGCCACTTTACGGCATTATAGCACGGAATAATCACGCTTACTTTTTTCATATTTCCTCATTTCTACTACAATATATTTATGGTTAATATTCCTTACACCCAGCAAGGCACCATCCATCTTATCGCTAATTATGCTCATACCACTCTTAATTTCTACGCACATTTTATTCTTAAATATTTTTACATATATGTGCAGACACAAAGCCCTATGCGGAAATTTATTTCCACACTCATCTCCATTTATCATTAAGTATATGTTATAATAATTTTATCACATATATCAGGGAGGATAAAGTTTAATATGCCAAAAGTATCAGTTATTATGCCAGTTTACAATTCCGAAAGAACTCTTATTGACAGCTTAAGCAGTCTTGTCAACCAGACTCTTACGGATATTGAGTTAATCCTTGTAAATGATTACTCAACCGACAATTCACTGAAAATACTTGCTGATTGCGAGGCACAATTTTCTGATAAAGTTCTTTTAATTAATCTTAATGAGAACCACGGTGCAGGTGGTGCAAGAAACATTGGTTTATCATATGCTTCCGGCGATTATATTGGTTTTATGGATAGTGATGATATCGCAGTTCCTGATATGTTTGAGAAAATGTATGCTAAAGCAATATCAGGCAATTATGATATTGTTGATTGTGGATATTATAACGAAGCTAAAGATTCAGCCATTGTCCACGCTTCTGATGAATTAACCGGCGAACTCAATAGCTATAAAAGAAGTGAATTAATCGCAAGTGGTGGATATTTCTGGTCAAAGCTTATTAAGAAATCTTTTCTTGACCACATAGGACTTCAATTCAGGGAACACTGTATTCTTGAAGATTTTGAAACACTTATGTATTTATTCGCTACAGCTTCCAGCATAGGCAATGTTAAAGAAATCCTTTATTGCTATAAGAATAGTGCAACTTCAATCTCTAAGCACATTGACTACAACAACTATTACAATAACGTCATCAGTGCTATAAAAGCAGCTTACAGCCAATTATCTGTTCTGCCTGATTATACAGATATTCAATATGCTGTTGAATATGGAATATATAATCTATGCTCCTTAGCCCTTAACTGCTGTCTTAATTCCAGCAATTCAGTTCCTGCATACATACTAAAGAACAGAATTACCGATATTAAGAATTATATAAATAAATATATTAAGCTTCCTGTAAAGTCCAATAAATTCATTAATAATAAAATTGATAAACAGGATTTACATTTATTATCTGATATTGATAAGATTATTTCACAGCTTGGCTAATTACAGCCAAGCCTTTTTAATCCTTTTAATGCAGGTTCATAGCTTTGACATTTCTTATAACTTAATACCGCCTTTGCTGTATTGCCAAGACATTCATATATAACTCCAATGTTATAATCAGCTTTATAGCTGTTACAACCCTCAATTTTACATAATTTATATGACTTAGCCTTATTAAATTCCTCTATCGCCTTATCAAACAATCCATTGTTCATATATGCAAGCCCCATTAAAAATACATAATCTGCACTTACAGCAAATTCACTGTATATATTTTCAAGAAACATCATTTCAGAAATCCGCTTTTCATTAAGCAGTGAATATCCATATGTTTCAACCATATCCTGAACATACTCAAGCTTTGGATCTAAATCAAATGATAAGCCTTTTTCAAAATTTTCAGATGCATTTTTATAATCTCCCTGCATATAATAGCTCTTACCCAACTGGTAATATATATACGCATCCGGACCATTTTCTTTTAATTCAAGCTCTAACAGCCTTATGTTACGCTCTGCCTTTTTCTTCTTATTATCAGCACTGCCCATATATCCTGAATGCCCAACGGTTATCGGAACATCTACGGCTGTAACTACATTTTTATCAATACTTACAACCTGCTCGTGAATTCTTCCCTCATAATGACACTGCTTTCTGTTAAACAGGCGTGTTATTCTTTCTACACCCTTGGTCAATTCACTGTCATAATTAATATTATTAATCAGTTCTATCTTCCCCGTACAAATTGCTGATTGATTACTTATAATAGCAGATACTTCATCTATATTCATCTTTTCAATCCATTCATCGCTGTCAAGCACAAGAATCCAGTCATTACCTGCAAGGCTGATTGAATAATTTCTCGCCTTTGAGAAATCATCACACCACTTATAGCTTCCACTGACATCTGCATATTTATCAATAATTGCAGGTGTATTATCTGTTGAACCAGTATCAACTACAACTATCTCTAAATTGTATTTTTTCAATGAAAGCAGACACTTTTCCAGCTTGTCCGCTTCATTCTTAGTAATTATACATACTGATATATCCAATATTATCCCTCCAATACTAATCAACACCTAATATATGCTTCAATACATAAATGTAATCAAACTTTTTAACAGCTCTATGACCATTAACAGCTATTTCCATCCTTTCTTTTTCGTGGCACATATAATAATCTATCTTATTAAGCATATCATTCTCATCAGTAAACATAACCAGTTCTTCACCATTTTTAAATAACTGTTCAATATCTTCCTGATAATTAGTAAGACAGAATCCTCCTGCACCTAATATATCATATACTCTGAGCGGAATACCTGTAGTAATTGAGCGAAGGGTTATATTTAAATTAATTCTGGACTTTCTGAATATTACAGGCATTTCACTATAATAATCTACACCACTATGAATATCAGCATTAGCAATATCCAAATCCCCGCTTCCTGTAAATATATATACCATACATTTATCAGCTATTTTTCTTAATAAATTAACTCTCTCAACTCCTGTCACATATTTATTAATCTGGGAAGCCATCACGTGTTCGTGTGGCACTGCTATATTATCCATATCAGCACACGCTGCATACAAATATTTGTCTACAAATTCATCATCTATAATATCATTAATTATATTGTATCCATATATTTTTTGCTGCGCATTGGCAAGTCCATTAATGTAGCCCTCATAATATGAAGGTACATCTTTGTTCATCAATACGCTTTTCAGGTTAGGATTCATATTTCCCACAAAGCTTATATCATACTCATAGCTTGTATTATCAATATCTTTGCCTAATTGCCTGTCAAGTCTGTCTGTGTCAACTGCAAGACTTGCATACTGCATATTACCAATGCCATATTTTGATAATAATTTAATTCCATCTCTCTCAAATAAATATACTTTATTACATTTATTATATATTGCCTTAGAAAATAACGTATAATTAGGCCAATCATATATCCACGAAATATATGTTACGCCGTAATTACTGCATATATCTGATAACATTGGAAGAAAATCAAACGATATAACAACATCTATTCCATTAGCTAATATGTCTATAACTTCATATTCAATTTCTTTGTTATCCCCAATATACTCCTTAACACTATGCTCTATAACAAACACTTCATCTGCTAATGTATCAAGTGCCTTAACCATATCCTTCTTGGAATTCTCATACCAGCTGCAATATAATACCTTCATCAAAACCTCATTATAAAAAGGACTGCCAACTATAATGACAGTCCTTGTATTAATATATATTCTTTTAATAATTACTGAAGAAGTGAAAGAACACCCTGTGTAGCCTGATTAGCCTGTGCAAGCATAGACTGTCCAGCCTGAGCAAGAATATTGTTCTTGCTGTATTCAACCATCTCTGTAGCCATATCCACGTCACGGATACGTGATTCAGCTGCTGATGTATTCTCACTTGTTGTGTTAAGGTTGTTAATTGTATGCTCAAGTCTATTCTGAATAGCACCAAGCTTAGATCTCTGAACAGATACTGAATTAATAGCCTTCTGAATAGCTGTCATTGCTTTTCCTGCTGATGAAAATGAGCTAACCTTAAGTCCGCTAATCTTAAGTGAAGATGCATTCATATTATCAATAGAAATTACAATACTCTGTCCTGATAATGCACCTACCTGCAACTTCATACCTGTAAATGTACCATCAAGTAAGTTCATTGAATTGAACTGAGTTGTTGAACGGATTCTATCAATCTCTGATGTAAGCTGATCCATCTCCTTCTGAATAGAAGCTCTATCTGTTGATGTATTAGTATCGTTAGCTGCCTGTGTTGCTAATTCATTCATTCTCTGTAAGATTGAATGTGTCTCGTTAAGAGCACCTTCAGCTACCTGTACTAATGAAATACCATCCTGTGAGTTAGAAGCAGCCTTGTCAAGACCTCTGATCTGGCTTCTTAACTTCTCTGAAATAGAAAGACCTGCTGCATCATCTGCGGCTCTGTTAATTCTATAACCTGATGATAACTTCTCTGTTGACTTAGCCTGTGCACTTGTTACTCCACTTAACTGTCTGTTAGCGTTCATCGCTGTAAGATTATGCTGTACTACCATTAATAATTCCTCCCTGAATGTCTTACTTTTCCTTAAATATATATTGTAATTAATAAACTGTATATAAGTCTTCTAAAACTTAACTGCAATATATATCGGATATTTTGATATAGACTTAACCCCTTAATTTAAAAATTTTTAAAAAGGCTGTGACAATAACAAATACTTGTTAAAGTCACAGCCTTTATGATAGTATTATAACTTCAACTACCTAATTAGCCTAAGAGTGAAAGAACACCCTGGTTAGCCTGATTAGCCTGTGCAAGCATAGACTGTCCAGCCTGAGCAAGAATATTATTCTTGCTGTATTCAACCATCTCTGTAGCCATATCTACATCACGGATACGTGATTCAGCTGCTGATGTATTCTCACTTGTTGTGTTAAGGTTGTTGATTGTATGCTCAAGTCTGTTCTGAAGAGCACCAAGCTTAGATCTCTCACTAGAAACTGAATTAATAGCCTTCTGAATAGCTGCCATTGCCTTTCCTGCTGATGAGAATGAGCTAACCTTAAGTCCGCTAATCTTAAGCTTAGAAGAATTCATATTACCAATTGAGATAGAAATCTTCTGTCCTGATAATGCACCTACCTGTAATTCCTTTCCTGTGAAAGAACCATCAAGTAAGTTCATTGAGTTGAACTGAGTTGTAGAACGGATTCTATCGATTTCTGATGTAAGCTGATCCATTTCCTTCTGAAGAGCATTTCTATCAGTTGATGTATTAGTATCGTTAGCTGCCTGTGTTGCTAATTCGTTCATTCTCTGAAGAATTGAATGTGTCTCGTTAAGAGCACCTTCAGCTACCTGTACTAATGAGATACCATCCTGAGCATTAGAAACAGCCTTATTAAGACCTCTGATCTGGCTTCTCATCTTTTCTGAAATTGAAAGACCTGCAGCATCATCACCAGCTCTGTTAATTCTGTAACCAGATGATAACTTCTCTGTTGACTTCTGCTGTGCACTCTGAACTCCGCTTAACTGTCTGTTAGCGTTCATTGCTGTAAGATTGTGTTGTACTACCATAATAGTTTCCTCCTTGAATTCTTGGTGGCGTCCCTGCCACCCATAATTAAATTGTTCAGGAATGCTCCTGTTATATATTATATCGGACTGTTGTTTATTAACTTTAGCCCTAATATAAACTTATTTTAATATTTTTTAATGCAAATGTCAAAATACTGAAATATACTTATTACCTAGCTGCATTAAAATATTGGTAAATATATGTATTATTTCTTCTGATCCATAAACTGCGGTTCAGAACTTACCCTGCTCATATTCTGATAATACTTATTAGCCATACTTACACTTCGCTTGGCTGTCTTAGCATTATCCTTTAACTGCCTGAACTTAATATCAACTCTGACTTTGTTTCTTGATTCCTGTGCCTGTATAGTCGCACTTAAGGATGTAGCTTCTCTTATAAGCTCCTGTAATCTAATTATTAATTCCTTATAATCAGCCTTATACTCTTCTACATCTTCTTTTACTCTGTCAAATACAGCTTGAAAGCCCTCATCAAGTGAATTAAGCTCATCTATATATGCAGCTTTACTCTCCATATTACTCTGAAGCTTATCTCCATCGAATTCTTTATCATCAAGCAAAGCACTCTGCTGCTCATTCAGCTCAGATACTTTCTTAAGTATCTCTATCTTCTTAAGAAGACTGTCTATCATTATCTGAAGATAATTCTCTGTAATCATATACTATTACCACCATCTTGATATCATAAAGGTATAGTTAAATTACTATTTGACCATACCTTTATATTATTAATTACCGGCTTTTACCATAACTTCTTTCCAAGTATCTCTCATTCCTCTTAATTCAGCTAATGCCTGATCAAGAACTTGTGTATCTTTCTTCATATTAGCATCAACTAAAAGGCTGTAGATATACTTGTACACATTATCAAAATCCTCTGCTACCGGGTATTTACGATTAAGTGTTGACTGAAGCTCTTCTATAATCATCTCTGCCTTTACTATATTAGTATGTGCCTTTTCTGTATCATTCTTTTCTATTGCAACCTGAGCAATATTACAAAACTTAATTGCACCTTCATATAATAATAACGTAAGCTCAGCCGGTGTCGCTGTTAATATCTTATTGCGGTTATACTGCTGTGCCATATTCTGATTATATATCATAACTTGTCCTCTCTCCTGATGTCATAAACACCTTATATTCCTATTACCATATTATCCTTAATATAGAATTAAATCAATACCCAATTATCAATTTCCAAATAAACTAGACATTGATGATGTCTGCGAGTTAAGCTTTGATAAAGCTGATTCCATAGCTGAGAATTTACTATAATAGTAATCTTCCCAAGTTGTAATCTTAGTCTCTGCATCACTTATCTTAGTTGTATATTCTGAATATTGCTTAGTCATCTGCTTGTCATTATATACTGTATAAGCACTGCTCACTGAAGATGTAGCCATCTTATTACCTAAATCTGTATAAAGCTTTGTAGCAAGCTGTGAGAAGAACGAAACTACAGTCTCCGGATCACTTGCTATTGCCGCCCTTAACTTATCATCATTACCCGATGAAACAGAGTCATCTGAATCACCATCAATATGATATACACCTTTTTCATTCTCACCTGATGAGAAATATCCCTGTGTTGCTATACCAAAGCTTGATAAAGCATACGACTTTCCGTTAATTGTAAATGATGAAGCCATATCATTCTTCATAGTATTGATAATACTGCTTAAAGTATCATCCTTTCTAAGAAGTGAGTCCTTAATCTTAGTCTCCCACTTTTCAACTTCATCATCCGTCATTGCGGACTTCTCGTCATCTGTAAGTGGTTCATAACCCTTAGAGCTGTCTGCATTGTATGCTTCATCCATTGACTTAATCAGCTTATTATAATCTGTAAACATATCTTTAATAGACTTATAGATTGCATCTACATCTGTATCTGTAGTTATTGTAACCTGCTCATCATCCTTAGTCTTAGCGGTTACCTGTATTGTAATGCCATTAATCGAATAGTTATTGCTATTACTTGTAAATGTAGCACCATTAAGCTCAATTTCTGAATCCTGTCCTACTTTTCTTGATGCGCCCTTAGAAAACTTATGTGCTGCGTTAATCATATCATAGCTATTCTTTGCTTTGTTCTGATACTGTGTTGTAAGGTCTGCCTTAATCTTAGTATTCCTGTCAGCAGTCTCAGCAGCTATATTGGCAACTCCAGCAGCTGAATCTGTCTCTTTTAGAGCTGATACAGTTGTCTTGCCATCTTTCACCTCAATATTAACATAATTTTTAAGGTCTTCCATTGATTTCTTAGCTGTATCGTAGTTAGCTATGTCTGATTTAAGTGTTTCTACAGAACTTGTAAGGGTTTTATATTGTTCTTTTTCTTCGTCTGTAAGTTTACTTTCATCAAAATCACTATCATTATCTCCGCCTTTGCCTTTTAAAATAAGTGCATCAAGCTGTGCCTGTTTTGATGTAAGCTGTGCCTTAGCATTATCTTCAGCTGTGGCACCTGTATCTGACATATATTTAGTATTAAAACTATCAACTGTAGCAGAAGCTTTACTATATGCTGCAAGCTTTTCCTGTGCTACTGTATCAAAGCTTATCTTATTACTCTCATAAGCACTATTAATAATATCATCAAGTGCTGATGTATATGTACCATCCGCAGCATTATAATAGCCAGCCCATTTTGTATACTCTGCTGTAGATGTCTTATCATCTGTATAAAGTCCCAATTCATACAAAGAGTCTCTGCCAGCTGTATCATTAGCTACTAATGAAAAATCTCCATCTTTACCAGAAGTCTTGGAACTTATAAAGAATCTCTGGTTCGCCTCATCAAAGCTTGCCTGTACACCAGCATCCTTAAGCTTTACTAAGAACTGATTAACTGTCATATCATCTGTAAGTTCTATATTAGTTGACTTACCATCAACAGAAAGTGTAACACTTCCCTGTCCAGACGTCTTATTTGTTATAGCTGATAACTTGCTTGAACCTGTTATCTTTGATGTGCTGTCTGATTTATTAGTAACTTCACCACCTGTAAGATAACCCGATGATGCAAGTTCTTTAACCTTTAATGTCTGGTCTCCAGCTACCGCACTTGAACTTGCTGTAACTGTAGCTACACTTGAATTAGATACAGTTGACTTCTTAAGGCTGTATGCTTTACCAAATCTCGCTGATGAAAGCTTTCCACTATAAAAGCTATATATGCTTGTATTCATAGTCTTCCACTTTTCCTGTTTCCAGGAAAGCTTAGTCTGAGCCTTTACAAGATTGTCTTTCTTTAACTGATATCCTGATACAAGTGCTGTTACAAGCGACTCTGTATCCATACCTGAAACCATACCTGATAATCTTATTGGCATAATATTACCTCCTATCTCTTCTCATCAACAAGGATACCAGCAAGCTCCCAGGCTTTTGCAAGCATTTCAAGAGCCTTCTCTGATGGTATCTCCTTGATGACTTCATCAGTGTCCTTATCTTTAATCTTAATAGTAATACGGTTAGTTGGCTCATTATAGCCAAATTCTGCTATTGTATTTCTATTAATTACTTTCTGTATATCTTTGAGTTCCTTGATACTCGCTTCTTTCTTCTCATTCTGCTGTGCAAGATTAGATTCACCATTGTCAGTACCACTCTTCTGTGTATTGGTTATCTGCACTGTCGATGCTGTACTGACTTTACTATCTGCTGTCATTTCTTTTGCTGCTGTATCAGAAGAAGTCTGAACATTAACCTTATTAATCTGTGTTGCCTGAACTGCCTGATTATGGTAATTGGCAGCTATGCTCATTTTATCAATTCCCATTATCCTTCACCTCCGTGTGGTTGTAAAAAATGTTCTCAAACCGATATTAACCAATATTACAATTCTGCAATATATATCCTAGTGCAGTAAAGAAATCCTTTTCCCGTATTTATTGCACTTTACTCAGTTTCTAAACCCTATATCGGCATTCTAATACCATAATATAACATTATATATTAATTATATTTATTATAAACCATTGCAATCGTTATAATAAATGTAACTATCATTTCTTAAAGAGCTGGTTAAGTGCCTTAACATCAATTGCCTGTTGTGTAGCTTCCTTATTAGCATCCTTTATCTGTACATATACTTCTTTTCTGTATATTGGAACAGACTTAGGTGCTGTTATTCCAAGCTTAACCTGATCTCCTTTAATCTCAATAACTGTAACTTCTACGTCATCGTTAATTATTATAGCTTCATCTTTTTTCCTTGATAATGCCAGCATTCTACTCACCTTTCCTTTCTTCAAGAATTGAATAAATAGGATATCTGACTTCATAATCATTGTTGTCGGCTATAAGCTGTACACCCTTTAACGTATCAGCATTGACAATGATTGGAGCTTTGAAATTAATTGTCATCTTAGTAATATCTGCTGGGACAGTAAGTACACAAAACACTATAAGATCAGCTTCTTTAATATCACTTCCAAGAGCCTTTAACATCTCATCTTCAACTATCGGATCATAGTCTTCTTTAATAAGCTCCGGCTTTAACATTGGAAGAGCAAGTTCTGGCTCATCTAATGACTGTAACCACATTATTGATGCCTCGTCTCCCTTATCCACATCATATATAAGAGTGAACTTTTTACAATTCTCAAAGCCAATAACTCCAAGGTCAAATGTTATAATCTTGTCATCGTCAATATCAACCGTTCCAAACCATCTTGTATCTACCTTCACCTTAAAACCCTCCATTAATTATCATTTTATTATCCAATAAAATCAAGTAATGTCTGCTGTACCACCTTGCTTGCTGCTGAAAGTGCCGCATTATACACAAGCTGGGCAGAAGTATAAGATATAACAACTTCCTCAAGATCAATATCTTCATTCTCAGACTTAAGACTTGTAAAATTAGTCTTCTGTTCTGTAAGTCTTGACTTGGTAAGGTCAAGTCTTGTAATCCTGTTACCTACATCAGCCTTGGCATTAGAAATCTGTTCCTGATATCCCTGCATCTGTCCAATTCCTGTCTCAAACGCTTTAGTCATCTGGCTCTTTGCTAATTCCTGCTGCTTTGTAAGTCCTTCAAGAATATCACTTAAACTCTTCTGGTCTGCATCTGATGAATATCTTTCCTCTTTCATCATACTTTCAACCTTTGACATCTGGCTCTCTATATCAAGAACATTCTGTACTGCTGATGTGAGGTCATCTATATTTCTTCCAAAATATATATTAAACGCTTCATCTGCCTGAGTATTAACCTTTAACTTCTGTGTAAAATTAATATTATACTCTATATCTTCATCCTTCTTAGCATAAGTAACGCCTGTAACATTATCAACACAGTCAAAATACATTGTTGGATTAACATCACCCTTTTTGAAATTAGATTTATCATACTGCACTGAGAATGAATTGCTTGTATATACGTCCTTATATACATTTTCTCCAAGAAGAACTTCACCAACCTGTGAATTAATAACTATCTCATCATCACCTGGTATATAATTAGTATCTGATGTAAATGATACTGTAACTGCATTGCCACTTCCATCACTAAAGAAGTTACCTGTAACGCCTGTTATATTACCATTGGCATCTGTATTAGTTGTAACACCTGTAACTGCATTACCATCTGCATCTGTTACTGATATTGTTCCGTCTGTGTTCTTAGTTATTGAAGCCGTATTGCCCTGACTGTCTGTAATCTTAAATGTTCCATTAGCATCAACCTCTGAATAAGCAAGCTGTAATCTGTGTACTGTCTGCACATTTGGTGTAATAATCTTGCCATTAGCATCTTTTTTAACTGACAGATTCATAATATCATCATTAGAATAGGCATTAGTATATACAGTCTTACTGCTAAGTGCATCTCTTGTAAAGTTCTGTGTTATTGTATAGTCCACATCCTTAGCATCTGCATCTGACTGATATGTCAGAGGCTTGTCTGTTGCATAACCTGTGAATACATATCTTCCAGCATAATCTACATCTCCCTGTGTATAGAATGAATCCTTTAGCTTATTAAGTGTCTCAACAATTGTATTACGTTCCGAAGGAGAATACGAATCTGTTGCACCCTGATTACAATAGCTGTAAAGCTGTGATACTATATTGTAACTCTGGTCAAGAGCATCGTGTGTTACCGAAAGCCATGATGAAGCATCTGGTATATTCTTATTAATATACTGTGTAACCTGATCAAGACTTGAACGAAGTCTTAATGCTCTGATTGCAATAATTGGGTCATCAGAAGGCTTGTTAATCTTCTTCTGTGTAGATAACTGTGTATCCATTGTATTAATCTGACTTTTATTAGTCTGTATATTAGCTATAGAGCTGTTTATCATCATCTGATTAGTTATTCTCATACTATTCCTCCATTCATTTACAGATATGCTATGTGAACTAATTATAAGCCCGTCTGGTTAATAAGCTTGTCGTATATCTCGTTCATAACCGACATCATCTTAGAGTTAAGATTGTAAGCCTGCTGGAACTTCATAAGATCCATAGCTTCTTCATCAGTATCAACACCCATAACCGATAATCTCTGGTTCTGAATTGTTGTCTTCATATTATTATAGTTAGAAAGAAATGTCTTAGCCTTACTTGAATCAATTGATACATCACTGACAATACTTTCAAGGAAGTAAGCACCTGTACCACCATCAAATATCTTTTTCTTCTGAAGTGCATTAATCTGTTCAATCAGATCGCACTGTGATTCGCCGTCCCCTACATTTGACTTTGTCGCAAGCTTATCAGCATCCTCTAAAAGAGCCGAATTAACAGATACTGTTGTTGCTGTAAGAACTCCAGAACCATCCTGAACAACAAAAAGTGGTATACCTTTATTCTTAGCATCAGTTGTATCCGCATCTGATACATAGCCACTTTCAAATATGCTGTTAACTGCCTGTGCAAATGTCTGTATAAACGTATTAAGCTGTACCTGATAGAATGGTACACCCTTATAATTAATATTCTCGCCTGCCTGTGCATTAGTCTCTGTTACGATATTACCATCAATATCTGTCTTGTATGTTCCATCATCATTCTTAGCATAAGACTCAATCTCTCCATTACAGCCATCTCTTATATCTATAAGTGCTTTTAACTGTCCTCCAAGTGAGTCACTGTATATATTAAAATCAGATCCGTCATTCCACTTTATATCATAAAGTCCATCTGCATCGCTTGTATTTCTTACTTCACCTCTTGCCACAACCTCTAATGTCCTGTAACTGTAATCATTAACAAGTGACTGTCCATTAATTGTTATCTGGAATGATGTAAGACCATTCTGGATTTCTGTCTCGCTTACTGTTATATTAACTGCCTTTGAAAGCTCATCAACTAATGCATTTCTCTGGTCACGAAGATCATTAGCATCACCATAGCACGCCTCAATCTGGTTAATCTGCTTATTAAGTGCTGTTATGTTCTGTGCAAGTGTATTAATATGCTCAACAGTATCCTTTACTTCGTTATTGGCATCTGCCTGTACATTTCTTAAGTTATTAGCTAATGTATTAAAGTAATCTGTCATACTCTTGGCATTATTAATAAGCTGGTTCTTTGCAGAAGTGTCAGCTGGTGTAATTGTAAGCTGGTTAACTGCATCAAAGAAATTGCCGTATTCCTTTGAGAAACCTGAAAGAAGAAATTCATTAAGATAATCCTCAACCTGTGTCATATAATTATTCTTAGCTTCGTACTGTCCATAGTTAGCACAGTTGTTACGATATTTCTCATCATAATAAGAATCTCTTGTCTGTTTAATCTCTACAACATTAACACCTGAACCAATTGTTCCGTATGTTGAATATGTTCTTAAAGCATCTGATGCCTGTAAAAGCACGCTCTGCTTAGTATATCCATCAGTATTAATATTAGAAAGGTTGTGTGCTGTTGTTGTAATAGATGTCTGTGCCGCCTGAAGTCCTTTGTATGAGATTGATAATCCAAAAAATGTAGATGCCATATTAACTCTCCATTCTGCACCTTTATACCAGTGCATTATTTACATTGTTGTATTAAACATCAATTATAATTCAATATAATCTGTAATTAATATAATCAAGAACCAAGTGATGTAACAAGATGTTCTATCATCTCACTTACAACATTAATATATCTTGATGCCGCATTATATGCGTGCTGATATTTTATCATCTTCTCAAGTTCTTCATCTGAAGATACACCTGATGTCTGTAATCTCTGGTTATCATAACCATCAACCATTGATGTCTGGTTATTAACAAATCTTGAAAGTACCTTACCAACTGTAGCAAACTCACCTATATAATCATTATAGAATGAATTAAAGTCTGCCTTGGCATATGAATCAGGATTAAGCGATGCGAACTTTTTGCTGAATGCATCAATAAGTTCATTAGCTTTAGAAAAATCTTCCTTGCCCTGTATTGTTGATAATGGAATTCTGTCAACATGCTGTGATGCTTCAGGATTAACTAAAAGCTTACCAAGTGTATAATCTGTTTCATAATCTGCTGTATTAAGATTATTGCGGACATAAGTCTTAGTTCCGTCTGCCGCTGTTATCTGGATATATCTTTCTGTCCCCTCTCTCTTGAACAGTTCAACACCCATAGTCATATCCTTATCCATACCGAAACCAGCCTTGTCTGTATCAAGTACAGAATACTTCATATTATCAATAGTCTCAGCTGTTGTTCCTGCCTGGTCAACATAAAGCTTCTCACCTGATGAATAACTGTAAGTTCCATCACCATTGGCAACACCTTTAACTTCCTTACCATATCTGTCATAAAGTGTTGCATTAACCGAAGCATTATATATGTACTCATCAGCCTGTAATACATTACCGTCATTATCTGTAAGCTCTTTTGTTGTTTCTATTGTCTTTTCTGGACAAAGAATATCATTAAGGGAAGTAACTATTCCATTAACAAGCTTATCAAATCCAGCTATCGCACTAAGTATTGCTGATGGTTCAATATATTTGTTGTAATATTCCTGCTTCTCGTTATATGCATCCATTGCATCATTATAAGCCTGAAGTCCGTCTGCTGTTGTAAGATCGTAATCTTCCTTCTCCGGCATAACAGGTACATCTGTATAATTAACTTCTATAGAACCTCTTGCTACTAAAAGACCTTTGAGTTCTCCCTTGTCTGTATCCTTCATATTATTAATATTAGAAAGATTAAATACATCCCTGTCATAACCTGGCCAGATTGGGATTAACAGTGCACTATTATCAACCTGTCTTGTTCCCATCTCAGTAACCTGTGCCGATGTAACAAATGGTACATTCTCAGCAGTTACAATCACCTCACCATGTTCATTCTCATAATAATCAAAATCAATATAACCACTTAATTCATCTAACGCATTATCTCTTGTATCTCTTAAATCATTAGCACGTTCACCACTTCCAGATTCAACCTTGGCTATCTCTTTATTAAGGTCATATATCTTTTGTCCAAGATTGTTAATCTTATTTACCATATTATTAATATCTGTGTTAAGAGTTACCTGATAATCCTTAAGCCCAGCATATATTGCTTCAGACCTGTCTATAAATGCTGTTGCATTCTGGATAAGTGAAGATCTTGCAATTGTACTTGTTGGATTCTTAGTAAGTTCATTAATTGCGTTATACAGATTCGTTATCTGTGTCTGGTATGTAACGCCCTGCATTTCTCCAAATAAATCTTCTACTTCTTCTACTGCCTTATACTGGCTTTCATAATATCCAAGTCTTGCATTCTCTGTTCTGTATGACTTATCTATAAAATCATTTCTTATTCTGCTTATAGCATCAACATCAACACCAAGTCCACACTTGCCTGTGCTGTTTCCTGTTCCGAACACATTAACATACGTACTGTCTGCAAATGTAATCTGCTGTCTTGTGTATCCTGTTGTATTAACATTTGACAGATTGTGTGCCGTTGTATTAAGTGCTGTCTGTGATGTTTTAAGTCCTGACGCTCCTACCATAAGCGATGCCATTCCGTTAGCCATAATTCCTCCATATCCTAAACCCAGAAAAAAATCACATTCTCAAAGAAAAATCCCAATTCATTCCTTTGAAAATGTGACCCTTAATTCCGAATAATATTACTTAATCTATATTGTGTAATAATCAGAGTCAATCCGTTTCTTCTGATTATTAGTCCGGATTATATTTATTGTTTTGCATCAAATCCTGTCGCTCCAGTAATCCCCTGTTCCTCATAAGCTGTTCTTCCATAATTGGAAGTCTGTGGATCCATAACTGAATTCCTGGCAAGATCAAGCTCAAACTGTATCATATCCATTGATTCCTTGAGAAGCAGCTTATTATTATCATTAACTGTTGTAAGCTGGTTCAAAGTTCTTTTAAGTCTGAGATATACTTCTTCTAGTGCATCGTGCTCTTTAGGCTTCTTCTCAAGTATCTGTACTATATGTTCTACTCTTATCTGCTCATATGGAAGCCTTAGTATCGAGCATATCTCTTTCACATCTTCCTGTCTTTTCTGTTCAACGGTTTCAAGTTCTTCTATTAACTTCTGTTCCTGTAGGAATATCTTTTGTAATTCATCAACATCTCCCTTAACAATTGCGGAAGTCTTATCATTGGACAAGTCCAGAAGCTTATTATATCCTGTATCCTCATTATTCAAATCATCGATTAATAGATCTATTAAACTTGCCATGCTTTAACCTCACTAAAATGTTAATGTTGAAATTCTGTCAAGTATCTTATCTGCAACATCTTCAGAACTTATATTATATGTTCCGGCCTGAATACGTGCCTTAACATCATTAACCATATCCATTCTGACATCTGATGTAGAAGCCACTGCTGACTTCGCTACCTGATACAGCTTAGCTGTATCTGAAATCTCATACTTGTCATTCTCTTTCTTATTAGTAACAGCCTTATTATTCTTAGAATAAGAACTTGTCTTATATATCTGACTTACAGCATTATAAGCATCTATACGCATACTTACCGCCTCACTTTCTATCTTCAAAGTCTTGTAAGAACCATTATCAAAGGTGTCTGTAACAAACATTCCAGCCCTTAACTGCCTTATTACAGCTCAGTTCTCTGCTTTATGATTAAGTTATCGGTAATAATCTGTTATCTCTTAACCCCATTTTATAATTAATTTAGATACAAATACAATTAGTTCTTATCAAGAAATCTCATCTTGGCATCGGCTGACGATAATCTCTTTTCCATATGTTCAACAGCGGCATTAGACTCACCATACATTGAGCCAAGGTTATTAGCCATTTTATTCTTACATCTTTCACAGAAACGTCCACTTTTTATCGATGCTCCACATCTCTCACATGTAATTCCAATCGGAGAATCATCAGCTATTACAAGCCTCTCGTCTCTTATCCACTGTTCAATCTGTCTTGTGCTTACGTCACATTCCTCTGCAACCTCTGTCATTGTTGCATTATGGTGATCCTGTATGTATTCCTTAACTTCAAGATACTTTTCTTCAATCTTCTCTATGCAATTAGGGCAAAGATTACGATATGGACCTCCTATATAATTATATAATTTGCCACAGCCTCTGCAATTTCTTACTTCCATAATATTCCTCCGTTCTTGTTACCTGTATTCAAAATCCTCTGCCAACGCAGAGTGTAACAGCATATACTTCTTTTACTCCTGCCCTCTTAAGACATTCTGCACACGCATCAATAGTTGTTCCCGTTGTATATATGTCATCTACTATTAATACTTTATTATATATTATAACATTATCAGCTATTTTAAAAGCCTTTTGAAGATTTTTAGTTCTCTGGATATCATTAAGATCTTTCATCGGGCTTGTGGCCCTTGTTCTAATCAGACTATGTTCATTGTATTCTATATCAAGCTTCTTACTAAGGCTTTCCGCTATAAGTCCTGCCTGATTATAGCCTCGTGACTTTAATTTGGATACATGAATTGGAACCGGCATAATCACATCAGGCTGCCACATATTTATTACATCACCGTACCTGCCTGATATTTCATCTGCGTATACCTCTGCATATTCACGCTTATTATGATATTTAAAATTATAGATAGATTGTTTTATCCCCTCTGAATACTCATACACACTCACTGCCTGATTAAACAAATGCTGTTTATCCGTGCAGTCCTTACAATATTCCCTGTTATCATCCTCTAATGCTTTGCCGCATTTAAGGCATGCAGGTTCTTTAATATATGTTATATATTTAAGACACCACGGACATATATTCATCTTCCTGTTATCAATAACAGGCCTGGGATTTGAACATATCGGACACGCAGGCGGAAACAATATATCTTTCACACCCGCTGCTATCCTTTTATATATTATGTCGTATTTATTCAATATTTTTTATTTCCTTTATCCTCTCATCTAAAGACGAATATCTTCTTGTTTCAGATACATTTTCTGCCATCTGGTTAAAAATTCGTTCATCACCTATCATACATACACACTTTCTTGCCCTTGTAACAGCCGTATAAAGTATGTTTCTGTTCATAAGCATCCTTGGCCCCTGATACATCGGTATTATAACCGCAGGATATTCACTTCCCTGTGCCTTATGTACAGTTATCGCATATGCAAGTTCAAGCTCGTCAAGCTGTGTAAACTCATAATCAACATATCTTCCATCTTCAAATTTGACAGTAACACTCTGATTATAATTGTTGATATCATCAATAATTCCAGTATCACCATTAAACACTCCACTGCCTTGCTCTACCGCAATGCCATAGCGGTTCTTTTTCTCCCATTCGAGCTGATAGTCATTCTTAATCTGCATAACCTTATCGCCCTCACGGAATATTGTATCGCCAACTTTCTTCTCCATTTTGCCACTGTCCGGCGGATTAAGATATTCCTGCATTACAGTGTTAAGCCTGTCAACTCCGACAGATGATTTTCTTGATGGTGTCAAAATCTGAAGTTCACTCACATCTGCATTAACATACTTTGGAAGCTTCTCACTTATAACAGTCTTCATAGCCGCAATTATTGCATCTGGTCCATTTCTATGTATAAACAGGAAATCCTTACTGTATTTATTAAGTGTCACCTTATCGCCTTTATTAATCTTATGGGCATTGGTTATAATCTCGCTCTCAGCCGCCTGCCTGAATATCTTTTCAAGCTTAACAACAGGAAAGCACTCAGATGCTATTATGTCTTTAAGAACATTTCCAGGTCCAACACTTGGAAGCTGGTCAACATCACCTACAAGTATAAGTCTTGTTCCAACTGCTACTGCTTTAAGAAGCGAATTCATAATATTAATATCAACCATTGACATCTCATCTACAATTATTACATCTGCTTCCAACGGGTTGTCTTCATTTCTGTCAAAGCTCATTCCAAGACTTGATGTCTGATTTTTCTTGTCTTCTTTATCAGCCATAGTACTTCCAACTATTTCAAGAAGTCTGTGAATTGTCTGTGCCTCAAAACCACACGTTTCTGTCATTCTCTTGGCAGCTCTTCCCGTCGGTGCCGCAAGCCTTATCTCAAGACCTTCCATCTCAAAATATTTAATTATCGTATTAATTGTTGTTGTCTTACCGGTTCCCGGTCCACCTGTTATTATAACAAGTCCGTTAAGTGCAGCTTTTACAACAGCTTCTTTTTGTATGTCATCAAGCACAATGCCCTCTGATCGTTCAATCCCTGCTATTCTGTTATTGACCTCGTTGATATTTTCATCGCATTTTATATCAAGTCCTGCCAATGCCCTTGCAACATTCTGTTCCATATAGAAATACATCGCAGAATACACATTTTTAGATTCTCCCTCTGTTCTTACAACAATCTTCTTATCTATAGCAAGATCCATAAGAAACTTATCATAATCACCAATGTCAATAAGCAGAAGTGATGACACCTGCCTCTTTAATTCTTCATAAGGAAGATACACGTGTCCCTGCAATGCCGCCTGATTAAGACAGTAGAACATTCCACTTCTTATTCTGAACTCCGAATCAACCTTAATTCCAACTCTGGAAGCAATCTCATCAGCCGTCTTAAAGCCTACGCCCTCAATATCATCAGCCAGCCTGTACGGATTTTGTTCTATGATTGTGTAAATATCATTGCCATATCTTTTAAATATTTTATTGGCTAAATTCATCTGGATTCCATAATTCTGCAGAAACATCATCGCACGACGCATATCGTGCTTATCCGCAAGCTGGTTAGCAATGTCCATTGCTTTAGCTATGCTTATCCCTTTAATCTCTGCAAGACGTTCTGGTTCATCTTCCATAATGCGGAATGTATCATCGCCAAATGTATCTACTATACGTTCAGCCATCTTGCTGCCTATTCCTTTAACTGCACCAGAACTTAGATAACGCCTCACTGACTCCTTGTCCGCCGGCGCCTTGAATTCATAAGAAGAAATCTTAAACTGCATATAATATACTGCGTGTTTGACAAATTCGCCATTCGCAGTAATAAATTCACCTGTGTTGATATAACTTAACGTACCAACACAGGTGACATCTTCACCCTGATATATTATCTCAAATACTGTATATCCATTGTCTTCATTACGATAAATTATATTATCTATAAATCCTTCAACGTATTTAACAGACTCGTAATCCAATCTGCTTCCCTCTCTTTAATAATATATTAATATTAAAACCACATTGTGTTTAATAAAACCGTCCACTTAAAACACACTGCAATCTATAAATCCGAAGAATAATTACGCTTCATCTGTTCATATAATGTCTGGGCTATTCCAAGCCCTTTTCCATTATTAGACTCTGTAAATACTTCTGCGTAGTTCTTTATCATCTCATCGCCAAAGTAACTTCCCATTGTACTCATAGCCGAATCCGAACTGCCTGAAATAGATGCCATACTGCTGAATAAAGATGAGTCGTCGTCATCATCTGCATCTATCTTAGCCATTTTCTGCATTGACTTTAACATCTGCTCAACAAAGTAGCTTTCAAAGTCCTTGCAAACGCTCATAAGTTCATCGTCTGATGCCT
Source organism: Lachnospira rogosae (ex Hitch et al. 2025) (assembly GCF_040096455.1). Lineage (NCBI taxonomy): Bacteria > Bacillati > Bacillota > Clostridia > Lachnospirales > Lachnospiraceae > Lachnospira > Lachnospira rogosae (ex Hitch et al. 2025). The sequence continues at coordinate 146,952 of NZ_JBBMER010000007.1, forward strand.
GTGAGAAATCTGTACTTGTAATCTTATCACTAAGCTGTGATGAAGTTTTATCATATGTATCTGCATAACTTGTACTTATTGATGTTGAATAATCCATACCTATTCTCCCTTGTCATTACTGCAAATCATATCTATTTTATTTATCTCTTTAATGAGTTAGCCTGTTCCATCATTGTATCTGATGTTGTGATTGCCTTAGAACATAACTCATATGCTCTCTGTGCTGTAATAAGGTTAACCATCTCTGTTGCCACCTGTACATTTGACGCTTCAAGATAATTCTGCTTTAACTGACTCTTCTTAGCAACTCCGTCAGTCTCCTCATTCATTGGAACTCCTGATGCTTCAGTCTCTGCAAGATAGTTACCACCAAGCTTATCAAGACCTGATGGATTAGCGAACTGGAAAAGTCCTATCTTAACACCTATATTAGCAAGATTACCATCTTCACCTGGATACATAAGGTCACCCTCTGATGATACCTTAATATTAGCCGCATTGTAATCTGATGATAATACGATTGGCTGTCCATCTGTGCTAAGTACAGGATAACCATCTGCTGTACATAACATCATTCCTTCTGTTGCTGTTGAGAAGTAGAAATTACCATTACGTGTATATACTGTCTCACCTTCTTCATTCTGTACAGCAAATAATCCGTCACCACTAATCGCAAAATCAGTTGAGCTGTCACTTGCATTCATAGCACCCTGTGTAAAATGTGATGTAACTGACGCAACTCTTGCACCAAGTCCTACCTGTGCAGCTACCGGCTTATATTCTCCATTCGCAGATGTTGTTCTCGACTGGAGATTCTGATATAATAATGATTTAAATTCTGTTGATTCTGACTTATAACCGACCGTATTAACATTAGCCAGATTATTAGATATTGTATCTACACTTGTCTGCTGTGCCATCATTCCTGATGCAGCAGTCCATAATGATCTCATCATAATCTTATCCTCCTATGTGATTACAATTCGGAAATACTTACCATCTTGCCAAGCATTTCATCAATCGAATTAACAATTTTCTGATTACTTTCAAATTCTCTTGCTATGTTAATCATATCGACCATTTCTGATACAACATTAATATTAGATGTTTCAAGATACCCCTGATTAACACTTGCTGTTGAATCTTTAAATGTTGCACCGTCTACAGCTCTGTAAAGATTTTCTCCATATGCTTCTATGTAATTATAATCTTCAAAATCTACAATTCCAAATGTATCTACATACTGTCCGTCTGCATATATTCTTCCTGTAGAATCAACTGTAAGCTTGGATATGTCTGTTGGAAGAACGATTGGATCTCCACTCTCTCCAAGCACATAATCACCATCCTTGGTAACCAGATAGCCTTCGCTGTTCATCTGGAACGATCCATCCCTGGTATAAAGTGTTGATGTCTCACCTGCTTTGTTAGTGAATGATATAGAGAAAAAGCCATCGCCTGCAAGTGCAAAATCATAAGAACTCTCAGTATTCTTTAAAGAACCCTGATCCCAGCTTCTGTAAGTTTCTCCTATCTTTACTCCAAGACTCATCTTGCCTATATTCTGATTCATATAACCAACTGTCTCATCTTTAACCTTAATCCCATATACTGAATCAAAGCTCTGGGTAGTCATGCCCTCTTTCTTGTAACCTGTTGTTGTAGAATTTGCCAGATTATTAGATACAATGTCCAGTCTCTTCTGCTGATTCACCAATCCAGTATAAGCAGTATATAAACCTCTTACCATACCTGACCCCTTTTCTTAAATCTATTCTTCTCTGTATCCTGAAAGGAATTCAATAAACTTACCAGTTCCTATAGCAACTGCTGTCATAGGGTCTTCTGCTGTCATTGTGTTAATTCCTGTCTTAGACTCTATAAGATCTTCAAGACCTGAAAGAAGACTTCCGCCTCCTGTAAGAACAATACCTCTGTCTGCAATATCAGATGCAAGTTCTGGAGGTGTCTTTTCTAATACGCTGTGTACAGCTTCAACAATCTGTGAAGTAGCTTCTCTTAATGCTTCTTCTGTCTCTTCAGATGTAACTTCAACTGTCTTTGGAAGACCTGTAACAAGATTACGTCCTCTTACATTCATTGTAACTACTTCTGGTCTTGGATACGCTGATCCTATCTTTATCTTAATATCTTCGGCTGTTCTTTCACCGATAAGAAGATTGTGCTTCTTTCTCATATATCTAACAAGTGCTTCATCGAAATCATCACCTGCAATCTTTATAGATGTACTAACAACAGTACCTCCAAGTGAAATAACAGCGATATCTGTAGTACCACCACCGATATCAACTATCATATTACCGCAAGGTCTTGAAATATCAATACCTGCTCCAATAGCTGCCGCAATTGGCTCTTCGATAATTGCAACTTCTCTTGCTCCTGCCTGAAGAGTTGCATCCTCAACCGCCTTCTTCTCAACTTCTGTAACTCCTGATGGAACACATACGCTTATTCTAGGCTTCTTTAACATTCTTCTACCAATTGCTTTCTGAATGAAATATTTAAGCATCTTTTCTGTTACTGTGTAATCAGAAATAACGCCCTGACGAAGAGGTCGTACAGCGACAATATTACCAGGTGTTCTACCAAGCATAAGTCTTGCTTCCTCTCCGATAGCTTTAATCTTATTAGTATCTCTGTCAAAGGCAACAACTGATGGCTCTTTTAACACAACACCCTTTCCTTTTATATATACAAGAATACTTGCAGTACCTAAATCAATACCAATATCAGTAGATAACATACTGTTCTCCTCCCTAACCTTCTATAATTATCCAATCTATTACATAATTCTGTTAAAGCACTATACATTAAATACTATAAGTACTATACATTGTAAAATGCTATACTATATTAAGTATAAAATACTATATACCAGCATCACACTTTAACTTTTCCAACAATTATATCTTGTTAATATACCTGCTATCAAAAACATTTTTCATAGCTAATCAACATTATATACATAAATACAGAATTTTAAAAGTCCTAAACGCTAAAAAAAGAAAAATTTTTTTAAAAGCATAAAATAGCATTAGATTTGTGTTCCATATTCTTGATATAACACCGAAATAATCAAAAACTCACATTATTGACAAAACCTACATAGCAGAAAATTTACATTTGCATTCTTACAAAAAATCAAAATATGGCGGATACATTTTATTAATTCTAAAATGTATCCGCCATATATCCATTATAATTATATTAATTCCTATAATTTAACTAATTAAATCCATCCAATTATATCTTTATTAAAGATACTTCTTAAGTGCATCAGCCTTATCTAACTGCTCCCAAGGAAGGTTAAGATCTGTACGTCCAAAGTGGCCATAGCTTGCTGTCTGCTTGTAGATAGGTCTTCTTAAGTCAAGCATCTTGATAATTCCGTTTGGTCTTAAATCGAAGTTCTCTCTTATGATTTCTACAATCTTCTCATCGCTTAACTTACCTGTGCCAAATGTATCAACACATATAGATGTTGGATGTGCAACACCTATAGCATATGAAAGCTGGATTTCACATCTGTCGGCGATACCTGCTGCAACTAAGTTCTTAGCTACATAACGGGCTGCGTATGCTGCCGAACGGTCAACCTTAGTGCAGTCCTTACCAGAGAAAGCTCCACCACCGTGTCTTGCAGCTCCACCGTAAGTATCTACGATAATCTTTCTACCTGTAAGACCTGAATCCCCATTTGGACCACCTATAACGAAACGTCCTGTTGGATTAATGAATATCTTAGTATCTGCATCTACCATAGCCTGGTCAACGATTGCATCGATAACATACTTCTTGATATCTTCGTGAATCTGTTCCTGTGTTACATCCGGTGCATGCTGTGACGAAACAACAATTGCATCAAGACGGATTGGCTTGTTGTTCTCATCATATTCAACAGTTACCTGTGTCTTTCCATCTGGTCTTAAGTAGCTTAATGTACCGTCCTTGCGAACCTTTGTAAGCTGCTTGGAAAGCTTCTGTGCAAGTGCTGCTGAGTATGGCATATATTCTTCTGTCTCGTTAGTAGCATAACCAAACATCATACCCTGATCTCCAGCACCAAGGTCATCATCTTCCTTATCTACACCTTCCTTAGCTTCAAGTGCCTTATCAACACCCATAGCTATATCTGCTGACTGCTTATCAAGTGCAACCATAACAGCACAAGTATTACCATCAAAGCCTTTTTCTGAACTATCATAACCAATCTCTACAACTGTATCACGTACAATCTGAGGAATATCAACATTTGCCTTAGTTGTAATCTCACCCATAACCATAACGAAACCTGTGTTAGTAAGTGTCTCGCAGGCTACTCTTGAATATGGATCCTGTGCATAAAGTGCATCAAGCACTGCATCTGAAATCTGGTCGCAGATTTTGTCAGGATGTCCTTCAGTTACTGATTCTGATGTAAATAATCTTTTTTCCATTCTTTGTCTTTCTCCTTCTTAATATCTAATCCTTTAGTCACTGTGATTAATATCACTTATCATCCTTGGTGTTTCCGACTTTTTAAATGTAATAGCAAAAACCGGAGCCCCCTAAGGGACCCCGATTGTTTATCTCGAAATCCTCTCATTGTTCGAATTCTCTCGCTCAGGTTGGCACCTTCCTAAAAAGGGGTTGCCGGGCTTCATAGATCCTATGTATCTCCACCGCTCTAAATAAGGGATATAATCATTATTTAATTAACTGCATATAGATACTACACAATTGATGCTAATACGTCAAGTCTAATTGACTTTTTTATATATTAAATTTATAATATTTTTATCATTTAATCGTAATATGATTACTAATATTCAACCCATATAAGAGGATTTAACTAATGAACGAACTTACAATATTTATATTTGATGCAGAAGAAGGAATGGAACTTTCCCGTGACGTAATACTTAATGATGGTTCTATCCTTTTGACAAAAGGAACTGTCCTTAATCTTGACCTCATTTCAAGAATTTCAGGACATCATATTCTTGAAATATCTGTATATGATAAGACTGAGGCTGATTCTGCCATAGATAATCGTACTATAAGCAGCATTTCTGCTGTAGACGGAGCTAAAGAAGCTGCCAAAGCCGCTGATGATGAGAACACCAAATACTACGAAACTGTCCGTAATTCAGAAGAATTCAAGACATTTGAAGAACATTACAATGAACATATTGACACTTTCAAAGATGACTTAAAGAAGTTAATCTCATCTGATGATGAAGTTAACACAAAATCTTTAGTCAAAAATACTATTGACATCGTTGCTGAGTCTAACAACTCATTACAGTTATTTGATATGCTTCACGCTATGCGTGACGTTGATGACCTTACATATGTCCACTCTATGAATGTCGCTTTAATCGCTTCTGTCATTGGCAAATGGATTGGCTACAATCAGGAGAAGATTAAGGTGCTTACACTCGCTGGACTTATGCACGATATTGGTAAGCTCCTTATACCTGAGAAGATTCTTAACAAGCCCGGAAATCTTACTGATAACGAATACGAAATCATGAAAAAGCACGTCAACTTAGGTTACGAGCAGGTTAAGAACAAGTTTATGCCTATGTCTGTTAAGGAAGCTATTCTTCTCCATCACGAAAAATGTGACGGAACTGGTTATCCTTTCGGACTCAAGAGCGATAAAATACCTGAAACAGCCAAGATTATTGCAATAGCTGATGTATATGATGCAATGACTTCAAGCCGTATATACAGAGCTCCTATATGTCCATTTGAGGTAGTACGCCTTATGTATGAAGACGCATTTACCAAGTTTGACCCTGTATTTGCAATACCTTTCCTTAAAAATGTAGCTTCATCTTACATTCACACTGATGTACGTCTGTCTGACGGACGTGTAGGAAAGGTCATACTTATTAATGACAGTGCACTTCACAAGCCAGTTGTGCAGGTTGATGGGGAATATATTGATCTTTCTAAGAAGAAGGATTTGAATATTACGGCACTGTTATAGAAGCGTTCCGAAAATGTCTCATCTAAGTATGAAGATATTGCCGAATTACAGATTTAACCAATTAAAGGATTGAGAAATAACTCAATTACAGTTTTGCTAATTTGTGGATTGACAACAGACGCAGCAAGGACTGCTATATTACCGCCGGGCACGTTCGCATCATAACCATACTTTGGATTTTCTGTATACAATATGCTAATATTGTATACAGTTTTTTATTTAATCTCTTTATGTCTTGTTTGACTATTTTCCAAAAGCTTCTATGCCGGCGTATGTGGCGGACTCGCCTAGTTCGTCTTCTATTTGTAGGAGTCGGTTGTATTTGGCGATACGCTCGGCTCTTGATGGTGCACCTGTCTTTATCTGACCCATATTAAGAGCAACTGCCAGATCTGCTATTGTTGTATCATCTGTTTCACCTGAGCGATGGCTGGCAATTGCTGTGTACCCGTATCTATGTGCCATTTTTACTGCCTCTAATGTCTCTGATAATGTTCCAATCTGGTTAGGCTTTATAAGAATTGAATTCGCACAACCCATCTCAATTCCTTTCTTTAATCTTACTGTATTAGTTACGAATAAATCATCTCCCACAATCTGTACTTTTTCCCCAAGTCTTTCTGTAATGCTTTTCCAGCCACTCCAATCTTCCTCATTAAGAGGGTCTTCAATTGAAATAATTGGAAATTTATTAACCAGCATTTCATAATAATTAATTAATTCTTCAGTACTCCTTTTTATTCCGCCATCGGCTGAGTTTCCAAGAGCTGCGTATTCTCTTGCAAATTCATATAATCCGCTCTCTGTATTGTAAAGTTCTGATGCCGCAGCATCCATAGCAAAATACACATCCTTACCCGGTTCATATCCTGCTGCCATAACTGCTTCCTGCAACACAGCAAACACTTCATCTGCCTTTGTTATGGCAGGTGCAAATCCGCCCTCGTCACCAACAGTTGTAACATATCCCCTCTGTGAAAGTATGTCCCTTAATGAATGAAACACTTCTGTTCCCATTCTTAAAGCTTCCCTGAAACAAGGTGCTCCTGCTGGAACTATCATATACTCCTGAAAATCGCTTCCAACGGCATGTCTTCCACCATTAATTATATTCATAAGTGGAACCGGCAATGTAGTACCAGCCACTCCTCCAAGGAAACGATACAGCGGCATATGCAGCGACTGTGCTGCAGCTCTTGCTGCCGCAATTGAAACTGCAAGTATCGAATTAGCTCCAAGCCGTGCCTTATCATGCGTTTTGTCTTCGTCAATCATCGCTTTATCAACTGAATATGTTTCTGACGAATCCATCGCAAGAACGCTGTTATTAAGCTCGACATTTATGTGATTAACTGCTTTAAGCGTACCTTTACCACCATATCGTTTAAGATTCATATCCCTGAGTTCTACCGCCTCAAACGCACCTGTTGACGCACCGCTTGGTGACTTTCCCATTCCAACTGTTCCGTCTTTTAGCATAACCTGTGCCTCAACTGTCGGATTGCCCCTTGAGTCAAGAATTTCCCTGCCTATAACCTTTCTTATCTCAAGCTTTCTATGTTCCATAACCTTATGTGACCTGTTATGGCTTCCTGCTGGAATACACGGATTATCAAGATATCCTGCCGGAATTCCATCACTATAAGCACTTGCCGCTGGTGCACAACACCTTACTGCATCCGGCTCATTCATTGGTACACCACCTGCAAAGTCAGACGAATTATAATTCATTCTACAACCTCCATTAATACAACAACTAATATTTACTAATAAAATGTGTGTCTGTCACATTTATAATTCCAGTTATATTATTGGTAGTTATGTCTGATTTATTCAATTTTCTTTTTATGTATAACGTACAAAGTGCAAATTGTAAAATACAAAGTGCAAAATATACAATATAAAGTGCGAAATATAAAATGTAAAATATAAAAATTATTTTATCTTGTCATATGTGAATATTTTTCTTTGGTTGCAAGTCCACCCCTTATGTGGCGTTCCTGCTTATTAATATCCAGTATTTTCCTGACCTTCGCTGCAAGCTGTGGGTCTATCTCCAAAAGTCTTGTCGTAACATCTTTATGTGCTGTGCTTTTGCTCACCCCAAACTGCTTAGCCGCCTTGCGCACTGTTGCATTATTGTCGATTATATAATCAGCTATATCTATAACCCTTTCTTCAATATAAGTTTTCAAATAAAAACCCCTGCATATCTGTTTGTACAGTTTATGCAGGGGTGGGGAAAATATACTATTTAATTAAAGATTCATAAGAACTTTTAGCAATCCTTCACAGCCTTTTCTTACATCTTTATATGTCGCCTCAAAATCTCCTGTATACCAAGGGTCTGCCACATCCGAACCTGAACCTGCAAATGTCATAAGCTTGTATACCTTTTCGTCAGGATCTCCACCAGATAGTCTCTGCATATTGCGGATATTCTCTGTATCCATGCCAATCAGGTAATCATACTCCTCATAATCATTAAGTGTCATCTGCACTGCTCTATGAGGAATTACAGGTATTCCCTCCGCTTTAAGCTTCGCCACGGTTCCGCTATGTGGCGGATTGCCTATTTCTTCACAGCTTGTTGCCGCCGAGTTGATGTAAAATTGATCTTCAACTCCTGCCTGTTTAACTAAATATGTCATAATGCTTTCTGCCATAGTGCTGCGGCAGATGTTGCCGTGGCAGATGAAAAGTACTCGTATCATATATTTTTAACTCCTATCTTATCTCGGTTTTTCCTTATTTTTCAAGCATTTGCGTGCTTTTTTAGTCTGCCGACCATTTTCCATAAATCATTCCTCACTAATCACTCTTAACATTTTATCATATCTCCACATACAACACCATTTAAAATTGCTTAACATTATTCACATTTCCATACTTTTTTTCATATATTAGTTGTGTTTTTCATACTTCTATGATATACTGTATAATATTAATTTAAGGAGTATTTCTAATGTCAGTATGTTACAAAAAACTACAACATATGTTAATAGAACGGGAGATTTCTCACTCTCAGTTAATGCGTGAAGCTCATATATCTGCGAATATTATTAGTAAGATTAAGACTGGACAATATATTGCGCTTGATAAAGTCGAAAGTATATGTAACGCTTTGAATTGCACACCTAACGATATATTAGTATTTTTACCTGATAATCCAGATAATAACTCCAACAATAACAAAGGAGCAAAGTCATGAATTATATAGGTTCTAAATATTCTCTTTTAGACTTTTTAGAAACAACTATTGCAGATGTAACCGGATATCATAATGGCGATAATTACATTTTTGCTGATTTATTTTCCGGAACAGGAATCGTAGGACAGACATATAAAGCTAAGGGGTGCTCAGTCATTTCCAATGATATTCAGTATTACAGCTATGTTCTAAGCAAGCATTATATTGAGAACACTCCCGAATTAAATTCAGAGCTTTTGTCATATTTTAATAATCTAGAACCAGTCGAAGGATTTATATATAATAACTACTGTGAAGGATCTGGCTCTGGCCGCAATTACTTCACTAATTATAATGGTAAAAAATGTGATGCCATAAGAATAGAATTAGAGTGCCTTAAGGATAATAATAAAATTGATTCGCATACATATTATTATTATCTTGCCAGTCTTATTAATTCAATAGACAAATACGCCAACACTGCATCTGTTTACGGTGCTTTCCTTAAAAAGATTAAAAAATCAGCTCAAAAGGATTTTAAATTAGAATTGCTTCCTGTTATTAACGGAACTGCTGGTAAAGCATACAATCAGGACATCAACCGATTAATACGCGACATTAAAGGCGATGTTTTGTATCTTGACCCGCCATACAATTCAAGACAATATTGTTCTAATTATCACGTTTTAGAAACTATTGCACGATATGACAATCCTGTACTAAGCGGAAAGACCGGACTGCGTGATTCTAGTGACCAGAAAAGCCTTTTTTGTTCTAAACGTACTGTATGTAACGCATTTGATGACTTAATAAGACATTCCGATTTTAAATACATTTTCTTAAGTTACAATAACGAAGGTCTTATGTCTTTAGACACTATTAAAGATATAATGTCTCAATACGGCAAATATTCCTTTTACACCAAGGAATATAAAAGGTTTAAAGCAGACAAGGAAACCAACAGAAATATTGCTGCTTCCTCCACAACAGAATATTTACATTGCTTAATTAAACAATAGGAGATTTTAATGGCTCGATATAACGATTTAGATCCAAAATATTGGAAAGAATATACTGATATTAATACTGATTCTCTATGGATAATAGACAAACGTGACAACTCTGGTGTTCATTCACCCGACTATCATGGCAACTTTGTTCCACAGATCCCCCACCAGTTGTTTACAAGATATACCAAAAAGGGGGACTGGATACTTGATCCATTTATGGGTGGAGGCACTTCACTTATAGAAGCCCAACGCATGGGACGTAATTCGATTGGGATAGAACTTCAGCCAGATATCGCAAGAAATAGCGAAACACTAATTAATATTGAACATAATGACAACTGCATAACCAAAGTGATAACCGGCGACAGTCGTTGCTATAATATCAACAGCCTAATGGAACAATTTAACATTCCCGCATTTCAATTTGTTATTATGCACCCTCCTTATTGGGATATTATCAAATTCTCTGATAACATCAATGACCTTTCAAATTCTCACACGCTTAATGAATTTCTTGATTCATTTGGAATGGTTATAGATAATACAACTAAATATCTTGAAAAGAACAGATACTGTGCATGTGTTATTGGTGACAAATATGCCAATAGCCAGGTTATTCCTCTAGGATTTTATTGTATGAACCAATTCCTTGAAAGAGGATTTTTATTAAAGGCTATTCTTGTTAAGAATTTTGGTGAAACAAAAGGTAAATCTAACCAACAGGGCATATGGCGTTACCGTGCTATCACTAATGATTTCTATATATTTAAACACGAATATATTTTTATATTTAAAAAAGTAAAATAATCACTGATATGTACTGTTCTTACTGGTTTGTTCAGTAAAGAAAGTACATATCACTCTGACCACCTCACCTTTTCATTATATATTTTTTCTATACAACTTTTTCAAATGTTATATCATTATTTACAATGTCAAATGCTATGTATTCAGTTGCCGCAATACTTACATTTTGAATACTAGAATTTATAAGATCTACACTTCTAATTTTTTCAATAATATCTATATTGTCTGTTTTTCTTGCTAATATACAAGGGTGAATAACCACAGGCTTTTTATATTTTAACAAATTAGGTACTATATATTGAGATACCCATTGCAAATACCATCGTAACTGATGACTCAATATATATTCATATGGTTCTTCATCTTTAAGCTCTACAACTTTAACATGTATTTCTTCATCATTCTGCTCAATAATCAAAGTATCAATCTTCTGCATCCCGACACCACAAGCCACTTCATTTCCCACCCAGGCACTTCCATTTCCTAATGGCAGGAGAAGCTTCTTTAGTATGCCATCATCATATTTTTGCATAATATAAGCCTGCAAATGTGTTTCAAATGCATTTTTCTTACCAGCTTTATATAATAACCTCGGTTTAATATCCAAACTTCCTTTTCTGCCAGTATACTGTTTTGTTTCCTTGGCAGTAATAATTCTTACCTCTCCTTCATCAAAAGTAAATCCAGCTCCTTTTAGTTGATTATCCTGGTTCTTTTTCTTAATTTTACATAATAGATCTTCAAATTCATATGGCGTAATCATAGTACAGCCCCTATTACCTTTAAGCTTACGATAAATCAAGCTCCAACATAATTCATATGGTGCTTCTTTTCCTGTAAGATCATCAAGATACTCATGTTCGGTTATACCATAAGAATAAACTGTATCTGCCTCTATTTCAATTCGATATGATAAGCCCTTCCCCAATTCATCTGATAAATAATTCTTATTATCATTTTCATCAAAAAAAGCTGCTGATTTTGCTTTAAATATGCCAAAGAACATCCCCGGATTATTAACCGTTGCCTGTAAATAAAAAATAATCTTATCATCTGGTCTTATCCGCGAAATATCTGCTATCATTCCAACTAAATTTCTTTCTGTAGTTGGCTGAAATTTAATGTCTGATTTTTCTAAAAACAGGCTCATTCTATTTTTTGCCCCTGTACCTGCAAACATATACTCTAAATGCTGCTTAAATGTTATCTGATTAACAACAAATACATGAATATTCATAATATCACCCCATTAATAACTCTGTGTATTTTATTTTTTCTCCTGAAGATGTCTCCTAAATTCTATAGGATCATACCAATAACAGCCTATACATGCATTCTCCTCATTATTATGCTTCGCTCCTCCCTTATAGTATGACATTGGATAACCAAGTTGTTTAGCATCGTATCTTATACCCGTTCTCATACACTCTTTACAGAACTGTCTTTTGGCATCATTAGCTGCTTTACTCAACGCCTGAAAATCTGATAATCTCTGAGCTTCATTTTTCATAACCCTTGCTTCATTTTTCATTCCATTTTTATGATCAACCTCTGGATTTGACGTTCCAAGCACCACACATCTTCTTGATTTTATCTCTCTTTTTATAGACGCATTAATGTGCTGTGAATAATCTCCATTATTAAATCCATTAAGTCTTATTCTGTCGATGCTATTCCCCGGTGTATCTTTCTTATAAAATTCAACATTATATTTTTTTGCCAATGTTGATTCTTTTCTTGCCCATGAAGCTCCATTTCCAAATGTTAAATCTGCATACTCACCCACAAATTCAGACACATACACCCATCTGCTTACACCATTCTTATCTGGAGCGGCAAGCTTAAGAAAAAGTTCTGTTTTAGTCATTTTCTTTCTCCTCCATCCCTATGTACAAATATATAAGTTACATCAATATTTTAATACAATTATATAAAGCACAATGCCAAAAGTCTATAACCAACATATTATATATCTATTAAATAAGAAAACCAGCAGCACCTCCCCAGCACCAAAACAAGCCCTTCATAAGCCAACCTTCAATGCCAGCGAAAGCCACTGCTGGTTTTCACCTATTATTTATTATATGTTTCTAAGATCCAAGTATTATAGCTACAGCCAATATCTACACATTAGTAAATCTCTTAGCATGCACATTATGCATTTCTGTCATTATCTTGCCTTATTCTTTATCTCTGTATCAATCTTTTCTACGAACTCATCAAGTCCAAGTGTTGTTGTATCCTGCTGTCCGTGAAGTCTGTATGATACTGTCTTGTTCTCCTGCTCGTTAAATCCAATAACAAGAAGATATGGAACTTTCTGGATCTGTCCCTCACGCATACGATAACCAAGCTTTTCTGCTCTGTCATCAAGTTCTACTCTTACATTTTTAGCTTCAAGAGCATCAACGATTTCGTGTGCATAATTCATAATCTCATCATTATCTGTCTTAACTGGCATTACTCTTACCTGAACTGGTGCTAACCATGTTGGAAGGTTACCCTTTGTTTCTTCAAGTATATATGCCATAAATCTGTCAAGAGAACCAAGTATAGCTCTGTGAAGTACAACTGGTGTCTTCTTCTCGCCATCCTTGTCAACATATGAAAGGTTGAACTTAGCTGGAAGACAGAAGTCTAACTGGCATGTAGATAATGTGATTTCATTACCAACAGCCGGCTTAACATTAACATCAAGCTTAGGACCGTAGAATGCAGCTTCACCGATTTCTTCTGTATATTCAATACCAAGACTGTTCATAACATCTCTTAAAGCATTTTCAGCCTTATTCCACATTTCATCATCATCGTGGTACTTAGTCTTATTTTCTGGATCTCTAAGTGAAAGAACACAACGATAATCTGTAATTCCAAAATCCTTGTATGTTGAGAATATAAGGTCAACTACCTTAGATATTTCATCTTTAATCTGCTCTGGTGTTACAAAAAGGTGGGCATCATTCTGGCAGAAATGTCTTCCTCTTTCAATACCCTTTAATGTTCCACTTGACTCATATCTGAAATCATGTGCTATCTCACCAATTCTTATAGGAAGATCCTTATATGAGTGAAGTCTGTTAGCATATATCATCATATGATGAGGGCAGTTCATTGGTCTTAATACAAATGCTTCATCATCAACTTCCATTGCCGGGAACATATTTTCCTTATAATGATCCCAGTGTCCTGATGTCTTATAAAGATTAACTGTACCAACACAAGGTGTCATAACGTGCTGATATCCAAGCTTTCTTTCTTTATCTTTAATATAGTTCTCAAGTTCCTGCCATATTATATAACCCTTTGGTAAGAACATTGGAAGACCACGTCCGATAAGGTCATCAACCATAAAGAGTTCCATATCCTTACCGATTTTTCTGTGATCTCTTTCCTTAGCTTCTTCAAGCTCCTGAAGGTGTGCTTCAAGTTCTTCTGGTGTTGGGAAACATACACCATATATTCTCTGGAGAACCTTATTATTGCTGTCGCCCTTCCAGTAAGCACCAGAATGTCTGAGCAACTTAAAATTACGGCATAACTTAACATTATCAACGTGTGGTCCACGACAGAGATCTGTAAAATCTCCCTGCTCGTAGCAAGTTATTGTTCCATCTTCAAGATTAGATATAAGGTCTAACTTATACTCATCATCCTTGAACATTTCCATAGCTTCCTCTTTAGAGATTTCCTTGCGGATAATCTTCTTTCCTGACTTAGCTACCTTCTTCATTTCCTTTTCAATCTTAGGAATATCTTCATCTCTGATAACATCATCTCCAAGATCCACATCATAGTAAAAACCTTCTGCTACAACTGGTCCAACCCAGAATTTAGCCTGTGGATAAAGATGCTTAATTGCCTGTGCCATTAAATGTGCACAAGAATGGTTTAATGTGCTTAACTGTTCGTCTTCTTTAAAATTAACCATTATTATTAATCTCCTTTGCGTATTAGTCCGGACTTAGTTACCTGTTAAATGTGCTTTTTACCTGACATATAAAAAGCACCCACAAGGTACACTCTGCCATATACCTAAGGGTGCATTTGCACGGTTCCACCTTATTATTTCACTCTTACAGCCTGTAACGTATGCCACACGGTAACGCTTCAAGATTATATATTATAATCTCTTCTACGCACAGCTCAGGAATGGTCTTCATATAATAGTAACATAAGCTGATTTCACCACTACAGCTCTCTCTGTATGCTCCGCATATACTACTTTTTCCGTCATTGCTTTTATTTATTCAATCTGTCTGTCATTGTACCACGACACTTTATTTAAGGCAATACCTGAATTAAAATACAATTTACAAAATATAATTTATAAAATACAGCTCTTTAAATATAATTTTATAAATGTATCTCTACAATTCAAGCTTTCCCTGATTACATATTTCAATTCTTACCTTACATTCACTCATCTGCTGCCCATTAACATCCATGGTGTATTCTAGTGCTATATTAATCTTATCTTCATCCCTTTCTATATCCAGCATGCTTGTATATATAGACATCGCAAGGCCTCCATAAGGTGTGTTATAACAGCTTACAGTCTTTTTATCCTGTATGAACTCCATAATTGTTGTTATTGCACCTTTTTTACTTATCTCAACTCTGTCCTCTGATATTTTAATAAGCGTGTCCGATTTTGCACTTTCTCCATCATACACTTCTTCATAGCGTATATATTCCTTGCCTGCCCTCCTAGTGTATCTTCCAACGCTTATTATCTCAATATCTTCTGCCTCTTTATAAGCATCGCCCGCCTCTTGTGCCGACAGTCCTCTTATCTTAACATATACCTTATCATTCATATTCTCGTGTGTACTCCCTTTCTTATTCTCTGATTATTGATAAATATAATCACCCTATATCAGTAATTTCCTGATACTTACAATCTTTTTATGCTTATAATTACTGAATGTCAACAATCGCCTTATATCCATAATCTTCTGATACTTACAATTATTTTATGTTTATAATTAATTTTACATTATTTTACAGGTTATTTTACATTTACAGCTTATTTCTTATTTAAAAATTTAAGATACTTGAATCTGTACTGTACCTTTTCTCCAGACACTACCCTGTACTCATCTTCTGTCAGTACATTTTTAAGCTCATCCTTTGACTCATCCGGCACAACACCATATACTGCATCCACAAAACATAATGGTGGATATAATACGCACCACCAGTTCCTGCCTGAAGCCTCTCCTATATCTATTCTAAATGCCTCATATTCCCCTGGCGGAAATGTCATATCCCCGTAGCTTTTCATCGGAAAATAGCAATTTTCAAAATAAACGCTTACATCTTCCTTACTTCCAAGGCTCCTAAGCTTATCAACAGCAACATTCTTTATATTATCACTCTCATCACTTAAAATCTGTCTTGACTCCTCTAATGATACGGATTGTGAAAGCTTCGGACTTATATAATCAAGCACCGCTGCCTTAACAAGCATTTTATTATTCTGTGCCTCCTCAGAGTCGTCATTCGCCCTTATATGAAATCTTATAATCTGCGAAGCTATATCTTTTTGCATAAATGCTGCATAAGTATCACTATACAATCGTATTCCTACAATTACAAGCATAATAATGCTTAATGCCAGTATAATATAAGTTGATTTTGCACTTTTTTCATTTAATTTTAACATATATACCCCCTTGTTTGCTGGTAGTTTCTGAATGGTGGTGGGAAGCGGAAATGCTTATGCACGGAAGGTGTGACGGACGGATAGTGTTAGTGTGACGGACGGACGTTGTGAGGACTTACTATATTACCGCTGGGCACGCCCCCGCTACTTGAAACCGTAGCGGACACGTAAGCGGCTAAGGAACAGCCGCTAAGTGCCGACGGTTTCAACAGTACCCAGCTTGCAATATAGTAAGTTCTCACAACTGGGTAGCGACTGAACTGCAACTTTCTTCGGATGTATGGCAGATAATATACAATATCATTGCCACTGCCGTGTAGCGACTATTCTACAATCGTCGCTTCCCACCTCCACCTAACAGCTGTCCTGCAATCCACACTTCCGACAACCTGCCACCACCAGAAATAACTTTCCATTAAATTATCCACTCACCTAAAGGCTTTCACCGCTGCGTGCTACACTTAAACGAAAGCGGGTCGCCGTTGCTTTTGCTGCTTTCTAACATCCCCGCCACAACCTTTAAGCTGCACCAGATAATTTATATGGAAATTATCCCCCAAAAATAAAAAGCTATACCCACCCCCTATCATTTTCATAGTATGGTGAATACAGCTTTCAGTTTTCAATAAATCACAATTTTATTTAATTATATGTTAAGAAGTCTTATAATTCCCCTTTCCTGATTAGTAATATGCTGTCTTACTATAACCTTGGCTTTTTCGACATCCTTATCGGCAAGCTGCCTGATTATATCGTTATGCTCACTTATAAGTATAGAATGTGTTCTTGCATCTTTAACATATTCAAGACGATATCTGTACATCTGCTCACTAAGACTGTTGACAAGCTGGATAAGTCTCTGGTTGTCTGTCATTGAATATATAATATTGTGGAATGCCACATCTGCATTAACTATAGCAACTACATCTTTAGATACAATAGCGGCTTCAAATACCCTGTTAGCCGTCTTTAACTCCTCTATATGTTCAGGTGTTACATTCTTGCAGGCAAGTGTTGCAGCAAGTTCTTCTAACGCCGAACGCACCTCAAGGACATCTCTCATATCCTTTACAGTTATATGTGCAACCTCAGCACCTTTTCTTGGAATCATAATAACAAGGCCTTCAAGCTCTAACTTTCTGATTGCTTCTCGTATAGGTGTACGGCTTACTCCAAGCTTGTTAGCAAGCTGTATCTCCATAAGTCTTTCGCCAGGTTCCATCTCTCCTGTAAGAATAGCCTGTCTTAATGTATTGAATACAACATCTCTTAATGGAAGGTATTCGTTCACATCCATTTTTAATTCGCCTTTCATTGTCTAATCCTCCGTGTAGTAATTTAATTAAATGTCTCTGTTATATATACCTGTCTTGCATCTCCCTGACGCTTTAAATATTCTTTACAATTAAGTGCTGTCTGCTCATCAGGAAATATTCCAAATACTGTAGGACCACTTCCACTCATCATAGCATTGTATGCACCCTGACTTATCATATCCTTCTTTATCTTATCTATAACCGGATACAACGGAATAGTCACATCTTCTAACACATTGCCCATACGCTCGGCAATCTTTATTACACTGCCCTCATTAATTGCCTCTATAATTCCATCTATATCAGGATGCTTTGTGATTGCACCTGAATCCAGACTGTCATACACCATCTTAGTCGATACATTAATAGGTGGCTTTGCTACAACCATATGACAAAATGGCATAGGTGCAAGTCTTGTAAGCTTCTCTCCTATCCCTTCTGCAAGTGCAGTTCCTCTCATAATACAGTATGGAACATCAGCTCCAATCTTAACTCCCTGCTCCATAAGCTCCCTATTAGAAAGTCCAAGATTGAACAGCTTATTGATAGCAAACATAGCAGAAGCTGCATCTGTACTTCCTCCAGCCATACCTGCTGCTATCGGTATGAACTTATTAAGGTCTACCTCTATTCCCCCCGAAAAGCCATACTCATCTTTCATAAGCTTGTATGCTTTATATATGAGATTATTCTCATTAACCGGAAGAAACTTAAGATTAATATCAATCCTTATATCGTCTTCTGGTATCTTATTAATTATAAGACGGTCATATATACCTACTGTCTGCATAACCATTCTTACATCGTGATATCCATTATCTCTCTTTCCTAACACATCAAGTCCAAGATTAATCTTGGCACGTGCCTTTAATCTAATTGAGTCCATATTCATATCTCCAATATTGTATACATACATCTATTATATAAAACAGATTGTACAAAATCAAGTACATACTTTCAATTTCATATGATTATTACTAATCACCAGAAAATATATCCTGCAGAATGAATTATATATAACTATGATGCCATTTTTATTAACAAAAAATTCCCGAAACCAGAACAATCCGGCTGGCTTCGGGAACATTTATAGGGAGCACAATATTTACTTGTAATCTGATTAATTAACTGTCTGTATATTTGAAGAAACTTTTATATCTGAATCAGCCTCATTAAGAGACTTTACCTTTTCGTCTGAATTATTGCCTTCATCCTGTGTCTTTTCTATTTTAATAGTTGATTTCTTCCATATTCCTGTCCAATAGAGTATGTAGAGTATCAATGCTGATGTGGCATTACTTACAACTACCGCATACCACACACTCTCAACGCCCATTCCAAGCACATTAGCACATACCCACAATGTCAGGAACCTGAATATCCATATTCTTGTCGCATCAACTGCCATTGTTATCATGGTATGTCCACAGCCCTGAAATAACCCCTGCGTTACATTATAAAATGCATTCGTCCAGCAGCATATTGCCATAATTGACAGGAACTGTGTCGCAAGAGGCACTACCTGTTCATCTGATGTGAAAAATCTTACCATTGGTTCTGCTATGAATCTTCTTGAAAGTATCATTCCACATATGAATAAGAATACAGCTCCTATTCTCAGTGCAATATGGTATGACTTATCAGTTCTTTTAATATTGCCTGCACCCATATTCTGACCGACTATTGTAGATATTGCAGAGCCTATTCCACTTGCCGGCATTGTAATAATACTGTTAATCTTATTACCGATACCATAAGCTGTTGTAGCTGTCGGACCATAGGCATTAACATTTTTAGTCATAAGAAGAAATCCGAACTGCATTGTACTTCCACCTATTGCAGTTGGCAGACCAATTTTTAATATAGCAAGCACTTTATTTTTATCAAATTTGAAGTTCTTAAAGTTAATTCTGACAAGCTGGTTATTTCCCCTAAGTACAAGAACTCCAATAATCGCACTCGGTATCTTAGCAAGCAGTGTAGCAAGTGCCGCACCACCTATTCCCCAGTTGAATATAACAAGGAATAATGGGTCAAGTATCAGATTGATAGATACCCCAAGTATATTAAGAAGCAGAGGTCTTACTGTGTCGCCCTGTGCCTGCTTGACCGAAGTAAACAGATTAATCATAAAAAGAAATGGAAGGTCTAATACTACAATTCTTATATATGTAAGTCCATATCTATATATTTCACCCTCAGCACCAAGCCATTTTACAAGTCCTGGTGACACAAGCCAGCATATAAATGCACATACGACTGAAAATCCAAGCGATGTTATACATATATGATTAGCCATAGAGTTCGCCTGTTTGTCTTCTTTCGCACCAAGGTACTGCGATATAAGGATAGCACCCGCTGTCGTTATGCCTGCTCCAAAGTTAATAAGAATATTCTGGAATGGTGACACAAGCGTTATAGCTGCCTGATTAGCTGTTCCTATCTTTCCAAGCCAGAACGTATCTGTAAGATTATACATTGACTGTATAAAGCTGTTAATCATAACTGGTATTGCCAATGTAAGAATTGCCCTGATAAGATTCCCGTTAAGAATCATATCTCTCTTGCCAGCACTTATTGGTCGTGCCATATTTAATCCCTTCTTTCCCAATAATCTATTGCATTTTTTCTCTTTTTTATATAATATATTAGCATAAAAAACAGTGATTTCCACTTATAAATACTATTATTTAATTAACTTTACAGAAAATGTATCCTAATTTCTTACATAAGTATTTTTATAAATACTTTTTTTACACTGGAGGCTTAATATGATACAGGATATGCAGAAGAATTTTGAAATCAAAAAAATTAAACGCTCGGCATTTAAAGCTAAAAAGGTTCACTCACACCCTTTTCACGAACTTTTTTATCTTGCCCGCGGTGAATGTACGGCATTTATCAGCCACAATATATACAAATTCCACCACGGAGATATTGTAATCGTCCCTGCCGGAACAATCCACAAGACTGATTATACAGGAAAAGGTATGCACGAGCGAATTGTAATAAGCTTTAAGCCAACCGTCACAGAATGGCTCAACAATGTTGTCGGCACGGATATCGTATCTGATGTTATGCAGGCAGGTGTTATCTCAATACCCGAAAAACGAAGAGATTATATAGAAAGCCTTCTTGAAAAGCTCCTCTTTGAAAATGAAGGACAGGATCCTTTATCTCCCGGCTTTGTAAGCGTTGCACTCGCCGAGCTTATGCTTTTTATAACCCGTTGTAAGAATTATGAAGAAAATGTAATAAAAGAGATTGACGTTAATAACAGAATTATGCAGGAGGTTGCAACTTACATTTACAACCATTACAGCGAAAGGCTTATACTTGAAGATGTGGCGAAAAAATTCAATCTCAGCCGTTCGTATCTTTCAAAGAAATTCAAGAGCGTTACCGGCTTTGGTTTTAAAGAATATATAATAAATGTCCGCATACAACACGCCTGCGAACTTCTTCTTAACACTAACAAATCAATAACTGATATTGCATTTGAGTGTGGTTTTAATGACAGTAATTATTTCGGCGATGCTTTCAGGCGTACCAAGGGTATTTCACCTAATAAATACAGAAAAAATAAAGAACATATGTAAATAAAGCCTTACAAACAGCCGATTATATATATAAAGCCACGGATGGTTTTATCAGATTGCTTTTATAAGCATTTAACTATTAATTATTACAAATTGTGCGTATGCACAGAAACGGAGGAATAATATGGAATTAAACGGAGTTAATTCTTATTACACAGGCTATGCTTCAACAGCCAGCCAGACTAATAAAGACAACAAGACATCAGGAACAGCTTCTGCTAATAATTATTCAGATACTGCTGCCACTTATGAATCTTCTAAAGGCCAGACTGTTTCATCTGCTACATCAAAATCAACCAATCCTTCTTTAGTAGCACAGTTAAAAGCTGACTCTGACAATCGTATGCAGCAGTTACAGTCACTCGTAAGCAAGATGTTTGAAAAGCAGGGAATTACAATCGGAACTGCTGATGATATGTGGAAAGTACTTGCCAGCGGCAACTTCACAGCAGATGCTGATACAATTGCCAAGGCTAAAGAAGATATTTCAGAGGACGGATATTGGGGAGTTAAACAGACATCATCAAGAATCTTTGATTTTGCAATGGCTCTTGCTGGTGATGATGAAGAAAAGATGCAAAAGATGAAAGCCGCTGTAGAAAAAGGCTTTAAGCTTGCAACCAAATCATGGGGCAAAGAACTTCCAGACATAAGCAAGAATACATACAGTGCTGTTATGGACAAGTTCGATGATTATTTTGCTTCCAAGAAGACATCCACTGACACAGAATAAATCATAACCAACACAGAATAATATTATAATAACAAAGGCAGGAAAGTAAGAACCTCTTAAGCAATAACTTAAAGTTTCTCATATTCCTGCCTTTTTATTTTCTTTAATTGATAATCTAATTCTCACTCCACGAATAGTAGAACTGTATAAGTCCTATTCTTGAACTTGTATCGGTCTTTTCATTGATAGCTGAAATGTGCCTGTACAATGCAGACCTTGACATACACAGCGTGCTGGCAAGTTCGGATACATTTCCGTCCGACTCTGTTAATACCTGAAGAACCTCTTTTTCCCGCTCTGTAAGTGAATATGCCTGAACAAATCTTTCTAATTTATAATTTACAGCAGGTTCAGTACTAACCGGCTCTTTAACACTAATTACAAGCTGTGTAGAATAAGCATAAATAGCAACGCTTATTAATGCAAATAAAACAAGTGCGACAACGCTTATTATCATTGTGTTTGCACTTGATAAAAGCAGTACTGATGTAAAGCTTGTTATAACTGCTCCTGCATTATTGACTGCCCTGCCCATTCCAGCCCATAATTCTGGAATATCTGTATTGTATGAGAACTGAATAAACATTGTTGTAAAGTATACAACGAAAAATCCAGCCGACATATAAAATGCAACAAGTCCTATCATAAACGGACCACCAAGTTCTATTACTGCCACACACATAACTGAAAGAAGTGTGACACAGTACATAATAATATTAATAAACGCTCCTTTATTAATTCCAAACACATATCCTGCAACAAGACCGCTTACAGCAAGGATAACTCTTGGTGTTTGTCCAATATCGACACTTCCTTCCGCGTGTACAAGTGTTACGGCATTATCAAGTGTTGAAAATATACAAGTCATAAGTGCAACTATAATAATAAGCGTTATCCCTGCTGTTTTCTCATTCTTATAGACAATATACGAAGCTCTTCCATCAGCCGCTCTGGCACTATTAGCAGCCATGCTGTCAGTTCCAAAGCCGTAATACACAAGCACTATAAGCCCCACGCACAGCATTATACTTTCAGCTAAGTTATTATTAACGATATTATTAGCAATAAACTGTATAAGCACTCCAAGTGCATATGCAATTCCTATCGCATAGGATACCGGCATAGAATAGTTGCTTATATTAACTGCAAGTGAATAGTGCACAGCACTTCCTACAATTCCCATTATCGCAAAGAATACACAACCGCTTATGAATATTGAGACATAAGAGCTGTGTGTACCCATAACTGCTATACATATTATGCCAGTTATTACTACACATACTTTAAATATGTGCAGTAACAGCATATTATTATTCTTTCTGTATACACGCTTTAACAACGGATACATAAGAAATCCGGCAACACTTACACCCAGAATATAATTCTGTGCATTTACTACTCCATTTGAATTTATAACATATAACATCATATTATCATACATATATTCTGTACCAAGGAATACATAATTAAATAATGCAATAATGATAATGTTAATCATTGGTACTTTATTCTTCATATTAATCTCCATTTCTAATTCACGCAATCCTTATGAATACATACAAAGTTCCGCAAGGAACTTTTAAGATGAGCACTTTTGTGCTCATTATACCATATGTCCTGCGTTGCTTTTCCACGCATCCGAAGTTTCGAAGAAACTTCTAAGTGACTACGAAGTAGTCATATTATACCATATTTTCGTGCAGCCTTTCAGCACATCCGAAGTTTCGAAGAAACTTCTAAGTGACTACGAAGTAGTCATATTATACCATTGCTTTTCTCACAAGTAAAAGCTTTGTTCCTGCTGGAATTATATCCGAATCAACAAGTCTTTGTATAGTGCTGTTTTCCTCCCTCATCAAATCCCCTGTTGTGTCATATTTCTTGGCTATATCCCATACTGTGCATTTACCGTCAGATATATAACCCACCATTGAAGGGAGTGCCGAATAATCAACATTTTCTCTCTTATTGCACTCACACTCGTCAATGACATTAATATTAAATGGCTCAAAGCAAATCGTATCCAATGCGATTACTGCTTTAACCTCAATCTGTGCACTGCTGTTCATTGATGCCTGAAGCTGTTCTATTGACGGTCTTATCGTATATTCTATCAGATTCTTATTATATTCCTTTAATTCAACTACCGTTGTGAATGGAATTACTGAATTAATGCTTCCCATTGGAGAATTATCATCAGAAGTTATGTAGAATATATTAACTATCACAGCACCCATTATCTCTATTCCCTCAGGAATACATTCGTAACTGTCAATCTGTACATTAGCCGTTGCATTGACTATCTGCATAAGATTAATGTAATCTTCTACCTTGACATTACCTGAAACCCTGCATTTATTATTGTTTCTTATAATAAGCTTCTTTAACTGCTGTGTTTCCTGCTTAATATCAACATCAAAGCCCGGAATATACATATCCCACATAGCATTGCGACTGCACTCCTCATAAGATTTAATATCCATATCAAGTACCAGCTCAACAGCAACATCCCTGTTATTGCCGTCATAATCCGGTCTTACCTCTACATTTTTACTTATTACATTGTAACCAACATACGATATTCCATCAGGATTTGCTCCGCTCACATCTATTATTCCAGTAAATGGTGTGCTTGTTTCATACCATTGCACCTGTCCTGCCTCATCATCAGCAATATACATAATAAATACATTCAGCTCACCGCTTACACTTAGTCCATCCTCTGTCATTCTTGTGTTGACATTTCTTACATCTACATCGTCCCATACAAGACTTCCTATATCTGCCTTTCCATTAGGAACTGACACAGTTTCCTTAATTCTTAAGTTATCTTTCATATTAACGTCAGCCTGCACATATTCAAAATCCTTTAACAAAAGTTCTGCGTTACAGTCACCGTCCTCAATTCCTGTTGATATGGAAATATTCTTAATCTCCTCACATGTTACCGTCAAAGCCACAATTGCCTTTACACTTATCTTTCTTGAATTAATGGATTTAATTGTCAGATCCTCAAGCTGTGCCTTGCAATTTACATCAAGCCCTGTAGCATCACACGACAGATTGACATTTTCAAGAAAATTAAGTGAACCATCCATTCTTACCGGTATAAATCTTTTATCGTTCTCACTGCTTCCTGTATACATAATCGCAAATACAAGTGTTCCGTCAATCTGGGCTTTATCCTGATTAACCCTCACACCGTTAACTACTGCCATTCCCCATTCTTTGACAATTAAATCAATATCCGGTTTGCTATCCATAACATTAAAATCATCATCAAGAGTAATCTGGGTTGTATTAGTACATTTTATAACATATTCGTGAATATTTTCGTGTTTAAGATTCACAACAGACCTCCCAATATACATTTCTTATTCAATATATGCACTCTTTCCTAAGCATATTACTTAATCTGCTGTTATTCTCTTTTATTAATAATCTGACTGCAAAGTGTTTATATATCGTTTAATCTATAATATTTCATCTGCATATTATAATCTACATCTTGAACACTACTGACTCGTCACGTTTTTCATATTTCAACACAATATATGGAGTTGTGCTTACTTCATTTACCTGCTCGCCCTCTGCTGGTCCTATAAGCTTAAAATCTGCATATACCGCATTACCACTCACATATACATCATCTACTCTTATGCTGTATCCAGACGTCTCCTTAGTTCCATATCCTGCAACAATATAGGTATAGTCCTTTGTTGTATAAGTCAGTCTTAAGGTGGACTGCTTCTTATTGTCTATTAGCTTCTTTAATTCTATTGGTAAATCTTCGTTCTCAACAACTGTATAGTCAATCTTCTCGTGATTATCTGCCTGACCACCTGAACACGCCATACAAAAGCTTATTGCAAGCATAAGTGCCACTACAACCGTGATATTAAGAAACATATGCTTTCTCATAAAGACATTTTTCCTAATAAAATGCTTCTTATACTTAAACTGCTGATAACTTCCCATAAAAAATCCCTGTTAATAAGACTTGTTATCATCTTATTAACAGGGTCGTTAATTTATTCTACCGCATAACCTTTTTCTTTGATTACTGCTATTACATCATCAACATATTTCTCACATTCTTCGTGAGTGCCAGCCTCAACCATAACTCTTACAACCGGCTCTGTTCCGCTTTCTCTTACAAGAATTCGTCCATCATTGCCAAGACTTTCTGCTACCTTGTCAACTGCCGCCTTAACATCTGTATCGTCCTGTGCTGCTGTCTTGTCATATACACGGATATTCTTAAGCACCTGTGGATATATCTGAAGTGAAGCTGCAAGCTGTGAAAGCGTCATCTTCTTGGCTATCATAACCTCCATCATCTTAAGTGCTGTTATTATGCCATCACCTGTAGTTGCATATTTGCTGAATATGATGTGTCCTGACTGCTCACCTCCAAGACGATATCCGTTATTAACCATACATTCATATACATACTTATCGCCAACTTTAGTCTTGGCATAGTCTATTCCAGCCGCATCAAATGCCTTGTAAAGTCCGAAATTAGACATTACTGTTGTAACAACTGTATTGTCTATAAGCTTTCCTCTTTCTTTCATATAACATCCATAAATATATAATATATGGTCTCCTGTTATAACATTGCCATTCTCATCTACACAAAGACATCTGTCGGCATCGCCGTCAAATGCAAAGCCTGCATCAAGATGTTCCCTCTTAACAAGATCCTGTAAGCCTTCTATATGTGTAGAACCACAGTTAGTATTAATATTAGTACCATCTGGACTGGCATTAATCACATAAGTCTTAGCCCCAAGTGCGTCAAATACTGCTTTTGCAAGTGTCCAGGCACTTCCGTTAGCCGCATCAAGACCTATTCTCATACCCTTAAATGAATATATTGCAAGGCTCATAAGATAACCCATATACCTGTTACGTCCAGCAGTATGGTCTACTGTACAGCCTATATTTTCTTTAGTGGCATAAGGTATGTTCTCCGGTTCGCCATCAAGATACTTCTCAATCTCACTTATGACATCTTCTCTCATCTTCTCACCCTTGCTGTTGATGAGTTTTATTCCGTTATCATAAAATGGATTGTGACTTGCAGATATCATAATTCCGCAGTCAAAATCTTCTGTTCTTGCTATATAAGATACGCTTGGTGTTGTTGTAACGTGCAAAAGATAAACATCAGCTCCTGAGGCTGTAAGACCTGCAACTAATGAATACTCAAACATATAGCTGCTTCTTCTTGTATCCTTGCCTATTACAATCTTAGCCTTGCCATCCTCTTTATCCCTGCCATAATACCAGCCAAGAAATCTTCCTACTTTAAATGCGTGATCAACCGTAAGGTTTACATTAGCTTCACCACGAAATCCATCTGTACCAAAATACTTACCCATTATTACTCCTTCCAGTTACAAAAGCTTATTCTGCCATCATCTTTTCTGTTGACCAGATTTCCACTTCATATTTATTAGCCTTGTTGTATCTCTTTCTAAGATCCTTAAGCTGCTTTAAATATTCCATTGTAACCTTACCTGAAAGCTTAGATTCGCCCTCTGTTCTCTGCTGGAACTTATATGGAATTTCAACTACCTTCTTATATGAACCCATTGCAAGAACTTCGACCATAATCTTCCATCCAATTGGCTGAAGGTCTGCTCCTTCAATCACTTCACGTCTGAACATAAAAAGACCACTTGTTGGGTCAGATATCTTTCTAAGACAAGGAAGCATCCACTGTCCTATCTTTCTTGCTGTGCCAGATACGAACTTTCTGTACCAGTTAAGTCCACCGTCATCTCCACCAGGTATAAGACGGCTTGGTATACAGAAATCAGCACCGCTTTCCATAGCCTTATACATATATTTAAGTACAATTGGTGGGTGCTGTAAATCAGCATCCATACAAGCCATATACTCACCCTTGGCAAGTTCAAATCCCTTAAGAACTGCTGTTGCAAGACCTGTTTCACCTGTTCTGTGTTCAAGTCTTATCTGTGGAAAATCCTTAGCTACTTCCCTGATTACACCAGGTGTATTATCTTTACTATCATCTACGAATAATATTTCATAATCAATTCCCTTAAGTGCATCATCTATCTGTGTCACCAGATTTCTAATATTCTTTCCCTCATTAAATGTAGGTACAACTACTGATAACATATATTTTCTCCTTTTAATATTCTTATACCAGATTAACTCCAGTATATATAATTGTAATTTAAAAAGCGTGTTAATTATAATACCAATATATAAAGATAGCAAGTCTTTTCACATAAGCAGACCATCCCAGAAGTACCATGCCGATATTACAACAATCTCAACTATAGACAACAACGTAATTATTCCATACCGTACATACCTGTTACAGCCTGCGATTATCTCTGCCACTCCTATATATATTACAAATGAACCCATTATAAATCTCAATGTACTCATAACGCTTGATGTAAGCGGAATAAGAAGTACTATTATTCCAAATATTCCAAGTGCATAATGCTTCTTTCTTATCATCGCTGCATAAAGCATAAGTGTTATAACGCAGAGCCAGCCAAGTATTATTCCATTAAGTGTCTTAACTCCTGATGCCGCTGAGAGCTGCCCTGTACACGACTTAAACAACACTCCGATTACCGGAAACATTTTCTGTGTCCTCCACGCTCTCTGGACGTGGTAAAATGCCCACGAATCACCACAAAAGTATCTCAGATAATTCATATATATGAATATGCCAAGAGGGCTTATCATAATAGCCACAAGCTTCTTTGGTTCTTTTATGACATTTTTAATAAAAGTTCTTATAACACTGGCTAAGCTTATATTTCCAGCTATCAGAATACCAGCTTCTTCTGTAAGCATACACTTATCTATTATACCAGCTTCTTTATTATCTTTCATTTCTGAATTATGCTTAGCCCTGCACTCTGCACAGGTCTCCATAAACATATATGTTATAAGCACAAACACAAGCATACAGCCAACAATTCGTGTTGCACTTGCCATCGCCGCCGCTATTCCTGCCGCCATATAATTATGTCTGGCAGAGTTATAGAAGCAGAGTATAACACACAATATGAATAGTGCTTCTGTATACATAGCACCATAGTACACGGCAAATGGTCCTGCAAGCATAAGAAATATAATAATATCCTCAACTGTCTTTTTATTATATTTCTTCATATCAAGCTCTATATCTGCATACTTAACCGCATAATACACTGCTATAATTATACATATGTTGGAAACTGTCATTCCAACGGCATATGTATCTATACTTCCCATTGTGACAAGTCTTACTGCCATACACACAAGAGGGTATAGCGGGAAAAAAGCCCAGCTTGCCATACCTGATGACTTAGGAGGCTGGTAACCATTCTCCACAATCCCTTTATACCACTCTGCATCCCACGGATTCATATAATACAGCCATTGGTGCGGCTCATCAGCAATAAGATTCATCACCGGAACCATTAGAAGCATAACTGCCCTTGAAATAAGCCATACTGCTATTATCTTCACCAAAAGCCTTAACCGTTCATTATCTTTATAGTATCCTGCTACTGCTTTAAACATTCACAACCCCAATATCTGTTATTACAATATATACTGTATATTCGCAATCACGCTGGCAACAAGTGGAATTGCAAACATAACAACTGCAAGCACTGCAATTATTGCAAGATATACACCACTTGCACACATTCCTAACCACTGAGGAACATTTATCCCTCTCTTATGGTCAATAACCATAAGAACTATCATAACAATAAGAATAATCAAAGATATAATTATTCCTGCGTTTCTTCCTGATGGTTTAAATGTAAATACAATCTCATTACTTCCATCATTAATATTAACTCCTGTAAATATTCCAGCAATCTCGTCTGTATCACACTTTACTCCATTAACTGTAACTGTCCAGTTATCACTCTTAATGATTGGAATTATTGCATAATTATCATTACCGCTTCCGTCAACCTTTATAGTAACTGAGTTATTAGTATATGTTACATCACTCTGCTTATCAGCGTATTTATCGCACAGTGACTGCATTTTATTAAGGTCAATTCCTGCGATTGTGACAATCGACTTATCCGTGATTGCATTACCTGCTGAATCATATGGTCTTGTATATTCTACCTGAACCTCAATATCTTCATCATAAAATGTTCCAAGATATATAAGTCCGTTATTATAATCCGTTGTGTAATACTTATTTTTTACATTCCCTATTGTCGGTATTGCAATCTCTTTACCATTAACAGTTATCTTTACACTTCTGAAAAGATTAGATACATTGGCATCCGAGTCGCCTATATTACGGTCAGTAACACTCATATATACAGCCTTTGTTCCTGTTACAGAATCCTTATAAGTCTGTATGATATGCTTATTCTGTGTTGTTCTGTAATCTTCCAGATTATCAGAAGCTATATTATCTTCTGCAACATGATTATTATTTACAGTAATCTCTTTAGTATCTGTCAGAGTACCATATTCCGTAACAATACCACTTGAATCATGGCTTAATGCACTATACATAATATTGTGCATATATATCCAGTCCTTTGAGCAGTTATTATCATTATAATCTTCTGACTCTACAGACATTGTTGCTTCATTCTTAGTAAAATCTTTATTAAAATCTACATTTTTTACAGATGAGTCAGTAACCATTGCAAATGGCAGCTGGTAATTAGCTGTATAAAGCTTATACTGACAGCCATCAGTTCCAACCTTCTTAAGTGTATACAATGAACTGTCTAATCTGTTGACATTAACAGCCTCCGTAATGTGTATAAGAGCATCGCTGAATACCGTATTACCTGAATCAAGCATCCAGAGGAAATACTTTGAATGTCCCCATCTTACTGTCTGCTTCTGGCTGTCCTTCTGAAGAGCTGCCGTAAAGCTTGACATTGCACCTCTCTTCATAACAAGAGGGTAGTTGGCATTAAAGCTTAAATCCGGATTAGTTATTCTGTCTACCGGTGATGAGGCTATTTCAAGATTATTAGCCGCTTCCACTGCAAGCTGTACATAATCTCCATACTGATATGGCGTATAAGTATAGAACTTAGGTGGACCTGTCATAGCGATGGCACCTATAATTATCTCAACAGCCATTAATCTTATAATACTGTTAATTCCATATCCGTCTTTTCTAACTATTACATTAATTATATGCACAACAAGCATAATTGCGAATACTGCTATAAAAAATGCAAATGCCCTCTCGTAGGAATTAACTGGAATATACTTATATCCAAGTGCAAATGCAACGCATACTACCACACACACTGCACTTAATATTATATTCTTCTTTTTATCTTCTTTGCTATCTGCAACTATAGTATCTGCATACATTGCTGCAAGACATATGAATGTAAATGCTATAATAAATCCATTTCTTAATGTATATCCATTATATGAACCAAAATGCCACATAATGTTAGTACCCTCTGCAACTGCCTGAATAACCATTATTGCAAAGAGTGATACTGCATACCAGTTACGCTTTCTTAAATCTATATCCATCTTATACCGCGGTAACTTTCTGCTTCTATGTATGCCTGTAAATATAAGCACAAGGAATATTCCCATACCATAGAACATCATTATTCTTTCAAATTCGCCAAGACTGAAGCTTCTGAATGTCGGATTAGAAATCCATGACATATACTGCTGTACAAGGCTTAATGAGTTACCGGTTCTCTGTGACTGTGAAAGCTGCGAGAATACCGGAAGAAGCACAAAGGCTGAAAGTCCAATTCCCGTAAATGTACCTATCCCTAAGTTCCACGCACATTTTCTTCTCTCTTCTTTGTCACATCTGAATATAATATACATTCCACCGGCAAGGAGTATGTATACAACTGACATTGCACTGATATAATAGTTAATAACAAATAACAATGCCAGCATAAGAATATAGAAAAACTTCTTTCCTGTCTTTTCCATAACATCTAAAGACATCATAAGAAGTGGAAATAAAGCAACTATATCCATCCAAGGTGTAAAACATGAAGCGTATAAAAGCACATAACCACAAAATGTGTATGCAAGTGCAAATATAACTTTAGTCTTATATGTTAATTTCTTATATCTTCTATTAAGAAATGCATACATTGTAACTGACATAACAAACATCTTAACAAGTGTAAGAATTGATATGAATTCCAATATATAATCTCTTGGACATAGATATAAAAGCAGGTTAAATGGGCTGAACATTGAGAACGCTGATATACTCATACTCACATTAGTTCCGAGTCCTGTATACCAGTCAAACCACACACTTGCATCACCATGCATAGCATCCCACAAATGTGCATACAGTGGAGCAACCTGCTGCATATTATCAAATAAATCTATTCTGTTACTTCCAAAAGGCCATATTCCCTTTACAATAAGAACAAATATCATAACAAGTAGTGTTATAATTCCAGGAATAAGATATGAAGCTATCTTTCTTCCCTTTTTATCAGAACTGTTATTCATTCAAATCCTCCGTTCCCATCTGATTATACATGTGTAATTATACAGGTTGATCTGCCATTTACGACAACATTTCTCTTGCCTGCATTAATAAAGAAGCTTTCTCCAGCCTTAAACTTAAGTTCCTTGTCATTGTCATCTGTCATAATTGTTCCTTCACCGTCAATTACAATTACTGACAGAAAAGAAGCTTCATCAACTGGTATCTTGGCTTCATCTTCTATTTCATACTTGATAACCTCAAAGTATTTACACTGTACAAGACGCTTTGACATATAATGCTCGTTATGTGTAAGCATAACATTGCATTTGTTATCTTTCTCATACTTAACTGGATTAACAACATCTAATGACTTGGCAATGTGAAGCTCACGCGGATTACCGAATTTGTCACGTCTGTCATAATCATACATACGGTATGTGCAGTTAGAATTCTGCTGTATTTCACATATAAATATACCTGCACCTATCGCGTGGATGGTGCCAGCCTTTACCATAACAACATCACCCTTTTTAACCTCTATCTTGTTAAGGATTTCTGTTATTGTATTGTTCTTTATACGTTCTTCTATCTCTTCTTTAGAAGAAGCTCTTGAAAGTCCGCAATACAGATATGCACCAGGTTCTGCATCAAGCACATACCACATTTCGTTCTTTCCATATTCATTCTCGTTCTCCAGTGCATACTCATCATCCGGATGTATCTGTATTGATAATGCCTGCTTGGCATCAATAAACTTTATA
This sequence comes from Lachnospira rogosae (ex Hitch et al. 2025), assembly GCF_040096455.1. Classification (NCBI taxonomy): domain Bacteria; kingdom Bacillati; phylum Bacillota; class Clostridia; order Lachnospirales; family Lachnospiraceae; genus Lachnospira; species Lachnospira rogosae (ex Hitch et al. 2025). The sequence goes on from NZ_JBBMER010000007.1 coordinate 180,502, forward strand.
AGTACTGGGAATCTGTCCTGTGCCTGACATTTCCAGCCTAATGCTTCCTTGCCAATTATTGAAAGATAATCATTAAAGAGCATACCCTTATAATATCCTTCTGCAATACGGCTCTGTCCGTCTGGGTGTGCAGAAAGCTCCCAGCTTTCTCCTATGACATCATAATCACATTTCTTGCCGTATACATCTCTTATCTTAGTACCGCCCCAGAGGTTATCCTTGAATGCCGGGTCAAGCTTGACAATCGGACAATTATCTTTTCTTACATAATTGCCGCCATTATCTGATGAATCCTGTCCATATATCTTAACCATATCATTATCAAGGATTGAATCACCAATTCCAACCTCTATAATGACAACATTAGAGTCTGTCTTGTTAGCAACCTTATGCTTAACACCGATTGGCACGAATACGCTATCATACTTATGGTAATCTTTAGTTTCTGTACCTATTGTAATAGTAGCTGTACCTTCAACAACTGACCAGTATTCTGCCCTTAATTCATGCTGGTGAAGATTCATCATCATTCCTGGAAATACTGTAACCTTCTTAACCTTATAACCATTAGAATAATTAAGAAGCTCGTGTATACCCCATTCCCTATAGGAGATACGATTATAATCAAAGTATGTTTCATATTGGTCAAGATTGTCTTTAATAATCTCTTTGATATTATCAGCAGATTTCTTTGATGAAATGTATACAGCATCTTCTGTATTGACAACTACAATATCTCTTAAGTCATTAGCAACTACAAGCTGTCTTTGCGCGTTGTTAATTACTGATATATTACTACAGTCATTCTTAATTATATTGTCAGGCTTATCATCACTATGGTGCATTTCAATATCACATACATTATCGATATCTTTCCATAAAATGTCAGCCTCTACTACTTTGAGATTGTCACAGTGTTCAAGAACAAGTGTTTCTATGCTTCCTGTAACTATGTCCTTCATTACATTTTCTGAGAAACGTATAGCCCTTCTTATAGCTGGAACTTTTCTCTTAGCTGTACGGCAGGCTATATACAATTCCGGACATTTCTTTCTTGTGATATTAACCATATCACCTGCCCTGAACACAAGTATTCCACTATTCCATAGATACCCCTCCTCATATGAATAGCAGTCTGCAATCTCAGATGTTGCATCATCAAAATCAACATTTGATAATATCTTAATTACATCATTTCCATCTCTCTTGATATATCCAAGATTCTTCGCCTGATATTCAGGCTTAACTCCAACTGCCGCAATTACGCCTTTCTTTGCTATCTCTTTAGCTCCTATGATGGCATCCTTGTATCCATCACCATCAATAAAATTGTCTGAATTAACAACTAATACAAATTCAGTTGGATTGGCAAACATTGTTCCAAGCATAATTGCCGCTGCTGTACCCTTAGCTGTGCCCTCAAGAATAACTCTGTATTTCAGGCTCTGGAACGCCTTCATCTGTCCGTTTACAATATTCTTATATGCCTCATTAGTTACTATAATAAATTCATCACAATAAGGCAGATTTCTGACAACCGTTTCCTGTAAAAGTGAACGGCCTTCCTTAAATTTCATAAACTGTTTAGGATAATTTTTTCTGGACAATGGCCATAAACTATCGCCACTTCCACCTGCAAGAATTACACACTTCATGCAAATGTTCCTCCATAATTGTTATTTTTGCCCATCATTTTAATTAGCTGATACACCAGAAGCTGCTGATTTAACTGTGTCTGATGAACCTGAACTGCTTGAACTGCCGCTTCCTGTGCTGCTTCCACTTGCTCCGTTATCTGTGCTTCCACCTGTAGTAGTGCTTCCGCTTGCTCCGCTGTCTGTGCTTCCGCCTGTAGTGCCGCTTCCGCTTGCTCCGCTGTCTGTGCTTCCGCCTGTAGTGCCGCTTCCACTTGCTCCGCTGTCTGTGCTTCCGCCTGTAGTACCGCTTCCGCTTGCTCCGCTGTCTGTGCTTCCGCCTGTAGTGCCGCTTCCGCTTGTTCCGCTGTCTGTGCTTCCGCCTGTAGTACCGCTTCCACTTGTTCCGTTATCTGTGCTTCCGCCTGTAGTACCGCTTCCGCTTGTTCCGTTATCCGTACTTCCTGTGTCACCACTTCCACTTGTTCCGTTATCTGTGCTTCCGCCTGTAGTGCCGCTTCCGCTTGCTCCGTTATCTGTACTTCCTGTGTCACCACTTCCATTGGTATCATTGTCTGTGCTTCCACTATTATCTGAACTAGTATTTCCTGTGATGCTATCATCATCAGATGTATTAGCTGTTGTCCTATTGGTTGTATTATTAGAACTGCTGCCAGTAGTACTTTGTGTTACATTCTCAGTCTGCTTCTGTGTAGTCTGTTCTTCTGTGCCTGCCTCAGTTGAAGCTGTTGCCGCCTCATTCTTCTTATTATTCTTCGTTGCAGCCTGTTCTGTTGTATACTGCATATTCTGGTATTCATAAGAAGCACTCTTCTTATTGCTCTTGCCAGCCTTAACTGATACAACAAGAATAATAATAAGAATAATAACTATTACACCACCTGCAATCCATGAAACCATCATTCTTGCCGGAAGTGTGAGTGCTGGAAAAAGTCTTTTAATGAATAATGTAACAGCATTTTCCTTTAATCTTTTTCCTGTTTTTCTGTATACAGAACTTACAGCTTCTCTTTCTCTATAATCATCATTATTATTATTCTCATCATAACCATAATCACTGTCATCATACTCTTCATCAGAATAATCACTTTCATCTAATGAATTGTAATCATTATCAGCGACTGCTGCCATATCATTATTATCGGCATTACCAGCCGTTTCATAACCTAATACATAACTTCTTATGCCTGCTAACCAGCCGCTTATATAAGAACTGTCAACATCGGTTACGCTCTCAATCGCATCAACAGAAAGCATCTCATAAGCGTATAATTCTGTAAGCGACATTTCTATCTCTGATAAATTTCTAAAGCTCTCCTCCTGCTGGTCAAATGACTTAGGGCTTCTGAAGGCTATTGCCTTCTGCTTCATATATGTAACGAATTCTTCATCATCCTTAATATGAGTATATTCATATTCTCCTGTTGGTGCATTATTCCTTAATTCTTCTGCATTCTCACTTACCACACTTGTAAAGAAGAACGCAGATGCAATTGTTGCAACCTGCTTATGAATATTTCTTTCAAGGTTAAAATCACCTATTCTCTTACATATCTCAATAAGTGCCTTCTTTGCCTGGGTCATACTCTTTTCTTCGTTCTGATATACAGGGTATGCTAAAGCGTATACCTCTTTGTAAATCTTATTGCATAGTTCCTTTTTCTCAGCTTTTCCGTCAATCACATCCTGTACTAACTGTGAAAGCCCGTCATCTTTATTACTCATATTCATCTCCTGATATAATATTCTTACTAACGTACCAAACCTTAAAATAAGAACACTTTATGTGTGCCTTCACTATCTACTCCGTTATGAACAGAATAAATGTGAAAATGCTCCACTTAGGCATTCACATATTATTATACCACCTCCCACAATAATTGTCACTACAACAAAAAAACAGCAAATAAGCGGCTATAACCTGATTTTCGCCACTCATTTACTGTAATTATTAAAAATTAGCATATATAAAATCTGATGTTGTGCTTGTACTTCCATATATAAGTATAAACATTATAAATCCTATATATATAATCCATCTTATTACAATATTATATGATGCTATTGTTTCTCTTATGTTAATCCCCTTTTCTTTTAACAGACTGACAACAAATATAATAATACAGCCTGCTATAACAATTAGCAAATCCTGACTTGTAAGCCCTACAGCTTTAACAGCCGCCATTGAAAGCTGTGATATATGTGCCTTTGTAACTGTCTGTACCAACATAGCATTAGCAGCTCTTAAATCATTTGCCATATCAAAATAAAAGCCTATATTGACAAGAATAAATGTCCTTATAATGCAGAAGCCCTGATACCACCATTTCTTAGGATTGATATGAAGCTTTTCCTGTATCTTTGCATATACAGGTGCTAACATTCCACTTCCTGCAACGATTACGCCATTATATATACCATACATTATGTACTTCCACGCTGCTCCATGCCATACACCTACAACAAAGAACACCAAAATGTCAGCAAGTCCTACAGGAAGAAGCTTTCCAACATTGTTACCAAATTTCTTCTTGCTCCACTTGCCGAATTTAGCCATACTCTTAGATAAAGAAAATGGATAGAATATGTAGTCCTTCATCCATGTACCAAGCGTTATGTGCCATCTTCTCCAGAACTCACTTATTGAGCGTGAGAAATATGGCTGTCTGAAATTCTCATCCATCGTAATTCCAAACATCTGTGCAATTCCTATGACAATATCAATTCCACCGGAGAAATCTGCATAAAGCTGTATGCTATAAAGAAGCACTCCTAACACATTGTACCATCCGCCATAATTCCAGTAATTATGGAATATGAGAAGGACTGCCGCATTTACCCTGTCAGCAAGTACCATTTTCTTAAAAAAGCCCCATAGTATTCTCTGGACACCAAACTGCAATTCTTTTAAATTGTAGCTGTGTCCTTCATACAACTGGCTTCCAAGTCTTTCATATCTTCCAATCGGTCCTTGTAAAAGCTGCGGAAAAAATGAAACAAATAATGCGTGCTTAAAGAAATTGCCCTGAGCCTTATGCTTGCCTCTGTATACATCAACAACATAACTTATTGACTGGAATGTATAAAACGATATGCCAAGCGGCAGTGTCAGATTAAGAACTCCTATCTGCTTTCCACTCCCAAAAAGTCTTAAAACTGCATCTATATTTCCAAGCATAAAATTGGTATACTTCATAATCCCAAGCATTCCAAACGCTATAAGTACCATAGCCAGTACTATTTTTTTCTTTTTACGGACAATATTTTTCTTGAAATCTTTCTTTTCTTCCCTGCTTATTCCGTCCTGCGGTTTCTGCTCATTCAATCTGTCCAGAAGAATTCCGCCCCTGTATGTAACATATGTTGTCAGTAATAACATCCACACTGTCGAGATATCATAAGAAGCATAATATACATAACTTATTATAAGAAGCCATATCCATTGCAGCTTTTTAGGTATCACATAATATATAATAACTGCCGCTGCTATAAACAGAAAGAACTCAAAAGTCGTAAATGACATATCTTTCTCCATTCCTATGTATTTTCATATAATATATATGGCAGTTAATAAGACTTCCACTCAAGTCCTGTAGCCGCCTCATAATCGTCTTTCATTGTCTCATACATATCTTCATATGACTTGTAGAAATATTCTTCCTCATTAACATTTCCCTCTGCATCATCTGCAAGTACTTTTGCTAATACATCTGAATATTTAACAGCAAGTTCTCCATACATATGTCCTTCTGTATCCACATAACCCGAATCATCTCTTGGAAGCACAGACATAAGCGTCTTATTAAAATCATAATATTTAATATTGTAGCTATCAAATAATTCTTTAAGCTTTTCGGACGCCCTGTCCACCTGTGCTTCCTTAAATGCATCTGGTGTTATAGGTGTTGACACACATACAACCTTTATATCATTATCATTACAATAATCAAGAAAACGCTCAAACTGTGATATAACTGTTTTATCAAGGCTTTTAGCAGCATTTCCTTTCATTGTATTAACATATGATGGATTACCTGGTACTTCATTAATTCTATATCTGTAGCAGAATCCTTTTCCAAGATATGGACCACCTGCGGTTGCAAAATATCCATCTGTATCAAGTCCTGCTGACATATCATAATTCTTATATTCTTTTGTCTTTTTAAGTGCAATATTAGTCTTTGCCTTCTTTATCGTGCATTTCCAGGTCAGCCTTCTTGAAAATACATTTCTTATATCAAGTTCAGCCCTGTTATTCCACAGATATTCTGCCTTAACCCAAGTATCTTTCATCTGCTGGTATATAAATGACTTGGAAAAATGATTCTGGGACTGCCCATTCATCCAATAGTAATAGTCTACATCCACAATTACCTGTTTAACATTATTACCTGAATCGACAACTGATTTCAATACATAATAGAAATCATCAACCGTCTCTCCTGGTATTCCCATATTAAACGAATTAACATTCATATATTTATCAAGATATTCTGTATCTATACTACATCTTGTATGTGAAGCTCCAAGCACTATTGTGTCGTAGCTCTCATTTGAACTGTTCACATCATTTAACACAAAACGTATATATCCGCTCTCAGCAAACAGATAATCGCACACAAGTATAACCACTGCCAGAACAACGATAAATAATACACATTTTATGTGTGGCCATGCCTTTTTCATTCCGTTCCTCATTTCCAACGAATAAATACAGTAAAACTGTACTTTTTGTATATTTCATCTATTATCTGCACTACTCTTACAATCCGGTAATTCTTTCCATTAATGCTTACTACTGTGCAGATTTTTGTAATTATACCACTTATACAGCTTTAAATTGTTAACAATATGTTAACTATTTTTGAATTTATTGCGAAATTATTACATTAAAATTACGCAATGACTACATTAATTAACACCTAATACCAAAAGCATCTGATTAGTTCATAATCGCAACCGCAATATTAAGATATGCTGCAAAGGTTACCCATAAAAGATATGGAACCATAAGCCACGCTGCCACTGTATTAACATTAAAAAATCTCCATATTGTAAATATTATTAAAATCCACAATATCATAAGCCATACAAACGCCAGCCAGAAAGCACCAAAGTTGAAGAATATAACTGACCAGCCTATATTGATTACAAGCTGTACTCCATATAATATCAGTGCTTCTGTTCTGTCATCATCCCTTGTCTCACATACAATATAAGATGCCAGTCCCATAAGTATAAAAAGAATTGTCCATACAATAGGAAAAAGCTGACCAGGAGGTGATAGTACAGGTTTATTCAAATCTCTGTAGATTTCCATTGAATTACCTGTAAGAAGCCACGATATTACTCCTGCTCCTATACTTATCACCATCGCTAAAATCAGCCTTTTCCAATTCACTTTAATATTTCCTGTCATAATTCCTCCATTCACCAAAAAATGTAACATTTTATCTGTCAGAATTATTTTATGCAGAAATCACTAAAGCATACTTATAGTTTATTTAATTGTAATTTCACTGTCTGACCATTACAGACCACTCTTTATATTCTCTCCTGCCGCAGCAGTTGTTGCCGTTGTTACTGCCGCTATCTTATGAAGTGCAATGTAATCTTTTGCTTTTTTTATAAATTGCAAATCTCCTGCTTTTTCTAATAATTCTTTAAACTTATTCAACTGTATTCCTCTTTTCTTAAGTCCACCAATTCACACATAAATGCCTGAATTTATTTATTGTAATATTATACTGACTATTAATCATAATAATGTTTAAAATACACTCTTCCAAATATTGCCCATGTATCAGCGAATGCTCTTACACAGTCTTTCATTCCAATTCTGTTAGCACCCTTATCTCTTACAAAGACAACCTCAACTGGCATTTCTGCTATTTTAAAGCCCCTTCTATGCACCGCCACAAGCAGCTCTATATCATATGCAAAGCCTGACGTTCTTATAAGGTGTCCTACCGGTTTAATAGCTTCTGCCTTAAACACCTTAAGTCCTGTCTGAGTATCCTTTACATTAAGATGAAATAATATTATAAGCATTATATAGTAACACATGCTTATTACTTTTCTTTTAAATGGATATTTAAGCTTTGACCCCTTATGAAATTTACACCCGATAACAACATCTGCGTTATCATCAAGCATTTTCTTAAGATAACCCTCAAGCTGTGCCGGATTAAGTTCCAGATCTGCATCAACAAATGCAATATACTTTCCTTCAGCCTGCGACACGCCCGATATTATGGCATTACCTTTACCTCTGTTCTTATCAGAAGTGACAAGCCTTACTCTTTTGTCTTTTCTTACCGCTCTTAATATCTCCGCCTTGGTATTATCCTTACTTCCGTCATTAACAGCTATAAGTTCAATTTCCCTGACAAAGCCTGATACTATATCAAGTGTCTTCATTATGCTTTGATATATTAATTTTTCCTCATTGTATGCTGGCATTACTATGGATAACATTCCATCTAATTCTACCATTGCACCCTCATTTCTAAACAACAAATTGATTATTAATACAAAAAATGTGCAAAGCACATTCCAACACCATGCACGGTCATCTGCGTCTAACTACAGATTATTGTGGGTGTGCATCATCGGCACATAGTGCCTTTTGTGTAATAAAGAATTCCTATTACACAAAAAAGACTTCCTACTCATTTGTAGGAAGTCCTATGCCGGCAACGGGAATCGAACCCGTATGGGAGTATAAGTCCCGCAGGATTTTAAGTCCTGTGCGTCTGCCAGTTCCGCCACACCGGCTCTTTGGTATATCTTAATACATAATCCAAACTTGGTGCAGCCTAAGTTGCACTTTACTGCCTGCAAGCCAGTATTATGTAGAATGGGCGGAGAAGGATTCGAACCTTCGAAGGCAGTGCCAGCAGATTTACAGTCTGTCCCCTTTGGCCACTCGGGAATCCACCCATAATTCCTAAGTCAGTCTGCTAACTCAGGAAACTTTTTGCATTTTATCATATATATCTTATCTTGGCAAGTGTTTTTTACAATATTTATTAATTAATAAAACATATTAACCGAAGTAATACGAAATCCCTTATACTTCTTAAAATTATCATTGCTAATAGCTGATGTGTAATCATATATATTAACAGTTTCTTCTGGCACGAAAGATATCTTTACAATACCATCATTTCCTACAATATCTGCTGGTATCTTTAAAGTATTAAGGTTATCATTCACCTTATCTTCTCTTTCCCTGTCACCATATTCATTCTTATGGTACTTAACCGCTCCCTCTGTTTCATTATATGCAGTTATAGTTCCAATATATTCATCATTAGCATATACTTTAGTATCTGTATTATAGCTTGCACCATACACTTCAAGCACAATGTCTTTCTCAACTCTTGTTACAAATCTGTAATAAAGTGCTGCCTCATTACCTTTATTAGTATATATCCCTGTATGAAGTGAATAGAAACCCTTTGTGTATCTGTAAGGAATGTTCAATGCAGAAGCTATTGTCTTATCCTCATCTTTATCAGCTGTAGAATTATCATCAGCATCTTCTGATACATAATTATTCTCTGCTGCTAACATTTTTTGGAAATATTTATCAATGGCAGAATCTCTGTTAGACTCCACACTATCCTCATTAACCTCATCAGCCTCTTCTTCATCATCTGTTATAATATCGCCATAAAGCTTCTGTTCTTCTAATAACTTTTTATATTCTTCAAGCTTTGATATATCATATATCTCTGTATTACCAAAGTAATAGTCAAGACCATTTTCACCCGGCCACTTAGACAATTCACCATCTACATAGTAAAGCTTATATTCATCTGATACATCAAGCTTACTGCCAAGCACAAGCGTTGCAAGATAGAACACTGCAAGAATCACAACAATAATATATGCAATTATATTAATACATTTTTTCTTATTATTCATCCCAACTCTCCTTTTCTACGCCGTAAATGCGTTGACACCTGCTGTAAACCATAACCATATAAGAAATGCTTCCATAACTACTGCAAGAAATACCGCCAGCCACTTTAAGTCTTTCTTATCTGCAAAATAATCATATAAACCAATGTATACAACATAACTTCCAGCTATAAATCTGCACATTGACATAACTCCGCCCGTAAAAGGAATTATAAGTGTTATGACAGCAAATAGAACTTCTGAATAATATCTACATTTAAGCATATATACATACACGATTATTGCCAGTATCATAACCAGCGGAATCCAGTATCTTTCTGCATATATATTATTAAAGAAATCCCATATCATATTACCTATCCAGCCAGCACCATCTTCTCTCCATGCTGCCTGCACATTTCTGAACGCCCACGCATCTCCTGTCACATAATACAGATGCATCATGTTAACAAATATGCCTGCCGGACATAAGAATACCTGCAATATCTTAACTGGATTTTTAAACATATGTACTATAAAACTGCCAAGCTTTCCAAATGTTATCCTGCCCTCATATAAATCAAGGTACATCTGCAATACGAGCGGGAATACAAGTATAACACCAACTATTCTTGTACAGCTTGCAAGCATAGCCGCAGCTGCTGAAATCCAGTAATTATTAATATTGCCCTTTTCTTTTTTTAGATAGTAAAAGAACACTGCAATAAGCATCATAAATAATGTTTCTGAATATACACAATGAAGATAGAATGAGTATGGTCCCATATATACAAGAACCACTGCAAAATATCCTAATCTGTCAGGCTTATAAAGCCTTACTGTCTTAACAAGAAATATCCCCATTATATACACATATATTAAGCTGAGAAATATTCCTGCCTGTGCATAATTAAGGAAGAAAAATATGTATTTAAACAATCTTATTGATACTGGAAATAAAGGAAAGAATGCCCAGTTAGCCTGTCCATCTCCCGGCTTTATGCTTCCAGAAAGACTATATCCTTTTTCAGCAATCTTAATATACCAGTCTGCATCGCCACCAAGAAACATCTTAGCAAATGTAATATTATTGCCAAATGCTGAATTGGTAACACAGCCAATAAATATATAAAATAGTCTTGATACAAGCAAAATCAAAAGAACATTTTTCGCAATCTGCTTATTCTCTTTAGTAGCAATCCTGTTCCATAATCCAACCGCCTTCTCCTTCATACGTTTACCTTTCTTCTTAATTAGTAAATACGGATACACAATAACGAAACATTAAAGTTGTTGGGTTCTGACCCTGACATTATAATCATTTCTATTCGTTACCTGTAGCCTGTTCCTGTTCTTTTAAATATTTAATATACCTTTCCACAGCATTCTGCCAGGTTGGAAGCGGTGTAAATCCTGCCTCTTTAAGCTTTGATTTATCTAATCTTGAATTAAATGGCCTTGCCGCCTTTGAAAGGCCATATTCTTCTGTGGATACCGGAATAACCTTAATATCCATTCCAGCCTGTCTGTATATTTCACACGCAAAATCATACCACGAAATATAGCCACCCTCATTAGTTGCATGATAATATCCATATTTCTCTGTAGCTATCATATCAACTAATAATACTGCCAGATCAAGTGTATATGTTGGTGTTCCTATCTGGTCATTAACAACTCTTACAGTCTCGTGGTTCTTTCCAACCTTAATCATTGTCTTTATAAAATTATTGCCATTAGCACCGAATACCCATGCTATTCTTACTATAAAATATTTAGAAAGTGTATCAGCAACCGCAAGCTCACCCTCAAGCTTAGTCTGTCCATATACATTAAGCGGCTTGTATTCCTTGCAGTCCGGCTCCCAAGGCTTCTCACCCTGCCCATTAAACACATAATCTGTGCTTATATATACCATTTTACAATCAAGCTTCTTAGCCGCCTTTGCAATATTAGCTGTCCCTTTGGCATTGACAGCTCTTACCTTCTCAACCTTGTCATCATCTTCTGCCATATCTACTGCCGTCCACGCCGCACAGTGTATAATAACATCTGGTGATACACTGCTTATAACCTCATCTACAACAGCCTCATCTGTTATGTCCATCTTGACATATTCCATTGTTGTAACAGCACTATTATCCTGAATACCACTGTAATTATCAGCTATATCACTTCCTATTCCTGTGTACCCTCTTTTATCGAGTTCATTCATAACGTCATGACCTAACTGACCTGACACTCCTGTTACTAATACTTTCATACTTTCTCCTTAATGTCTTCTATTATCTTTCAATTTAGTTATAATCCAGCGCATTAATACTATTACAAATATTATTTATATACAATATAAATAATTTAATCACTTGTAATGAAATCATACACAACTTTCCCAAGTCTATCAGGTGCATATCTTTTAACTACATTTGCATATGCTTCTGTATCAACCTCTGTATTATATGACAATAATTCATCTGCAAGATTGTTTATCTGCTCATATTCATTACATCTTATATTAAATGTATTAATATTGCCGTCTGTAATCTCATCAAATATAGGAAGATTACTTGCTATAATTGGCTTTTTAAAACGCATAACCTCAATAATCGGCATACCAAACCCCTCGGCCTTCGACGGAAACACAAAAGCTGACATTGAGGCATACAGCTCGTGCTTTTTATCGTGGGTCACATAATCAAGATAAGTTATATCTTCATCTAACATCATTGCCGACCTTACAATCTGGTTAATCTCTTCTTCCTGCATTTTTCCACCAAGAATAAGTTTCTTCTTTCCGCCCCGGTTCTTATATTGCAAATAGCCTTTTATAAGAAGGTCAACGCCCTTTCTTTTCTCCATATTGCCAACATAAAGAAAATAATCATCATCTTTATTATCCAATTGCTTTTTAACAGGATTGGATATTATATAAGCATTAACATTCGCTATGCTCTTAGCTTCCGGGAAAATTTCTTCCGTTGTCCTTTTGGTCTGTTCTGAATTATATAGAATCATATCTGTATTCTTAAGTGTCTTTTTAAGATTGTACTTAAAATACATACTATATACTTGCCCGAAATATTCAACATATTCTATTGGAAACATATCGTGTATTGTAATCATAGTTTTAAAGCTACCGCCGAGGTTAATCGGAATTATCGTATTAACTTCCCAGAATATATCAGGCTTAATAATATCAAGCTGCTTTTTCACATATGCAAAATAAGCATAAACTCCGGCACTCTTATACACCTGTTTTCCCTTTGTATATACTTTTATTCCATTTTTAATAAATGACTTAATATATTCACTCTCTGCAACATCTGATATAAGAACGAATTCCAGATCCTCATATTTCATAAGCTGCTTAAGAAAGTCATTAAGATACATTCCCACTCCGCTTGGTCTGCTGCCAAGCGTTCTTGCATCAACCGCTATCTTCATCTTTTTAATCCTTATTCTGCATATTTGTCCATAATTCCTGCAATTATATGGGCTGACCTGTCCCACGAATGATTTGAAAGTACATTCTGCACTGCCTCGTCACTCACCTTATTCTTTTCTAACAGCTCATCTATATTCACATCAGGCTTATGACAGTTGACATATGTAGCCGCATTTTTGTAAATCTCGTGCAGCACCGGAATATCACCAAGAACAATCTCAGCTCCCATACAGAGTGCCTCCATAGGTGGTATTCCAAAGCCCTCATAGGTTGATGGGAATAAAAATGCTTTGCAGTATTTCATAAGTGCTCTCGCCTCTGAATCCCTGGCATAACCAATCGCCACTACATTGCCAAGCTTTTCTATTCCAGACCTGTCCCCAAGACTTTCACCTGCTATTACATATGTACTTTCTGGGTGAAGCTTCGCATTATTAAGAATCCAGTTAAGATTCTTATTAGGTGCTAATGAAGCCATATACAGATAATATTTATGTCTTTTTATTCTTGAAGCATACTTGTCAAATATACTCTCGTCTATGCTGTTCACATCAAAGTGCTGCCAGCCATTGCCTGCAACTACTATTTCCTTACCATGGGTATTATAATTATCAATGATTTCTTTTCTGGAAAACCCACTGACCGTTATTATCGCATCAGCACTCTTAAAGGCTTTAAGATACATAAGCTTTCTGAACAATATCTCATGCCAGTCACCCGGCTCTCTAAAGAACTCCTTATGTGTCTTAAATGCTATGTCGTGTACCGTAACTATTCCATTTTTCATAAACAGTGATACTTCATTACATAAATATACAGGCTTAGCCTTCTGCTTGTCCACATATCTCTGAAACGTGAACTGTTCCCACATTCTTCCAGATTTTCCAGCCAATATAACAATCTTAATGTTATTATAGTGTGTCTTATAGCTGTTAATCTCCGCAGATGTACCTTCTGAATCAATCTCGGGCACAGCTATCTCAACCTCGTAAGGCTTATCCGCCATATATTTATCAAGTTCTTTTGTTATTTGTCTTGCGTACCTCTGGACACCTTTAATATGTCCATACAAAAAGCTTCCATCAATAATATATTTCATAGTAACCTCTTTTTGCAGTTTCTTATTGTATATCATTATCCGATACATGGTCAGGCTTATAAGTTGGAACGAATTCCTTTACAAGCCGTCTTACTGCCATCGCATCTTCTTTGTAAGCTGTTTCCTTAAGGACTTCTAGCTTGTCCTCAAAATTGTCTTTATCAAATTCAATAGGCTTGCCTATATGAATAAGCTTATTCTGTGTATCCTGAAGCCCTTCCTCTGCCATAAGAAGTTCTTCATATAACTTCTCACCAGGTCTTAAACCAGTATATTTAATCTCCATATCCACACCAAGTGTGTAACCTGATAGTCTTATAAGATTCTTTGCAAGGTCATCTATCTTTACCGGCTCACCCATATCAAGAATAAATATCTCACCACCCTTGGCGTATGCACCCGCCTGAATAACAAGCGACACGGCCTCCGGTATTGTCATAAAATATCTTATTATATCAGGGTGTGTAACTGTAACCGGACCCCCTGCTGCAATCTGCTTCTTAAAAAGAGGAATTACAGAGCCATTGCTTCCAAGTACATTACCAAATCTTACGGCTACGAATTCTGTATTAGATACTCCATTATAATACTGAATTATCATCTCACATATACGTTTTGTCGCACCCATTATATTAGTCGGATTAACGGCTTTATCTGTACTTATCATTACAAATCTCTTGGTATTATATTTGTCTGCCATTCTTGCAAGATTCCAGGTACCGGCTACATTATTCTTAACTGCCTCATTAGGGCTTCCCTCCATAAGCGGAACGTGCTTATGTGCCGCTGCGTGATATACAATATCCGGTCTGTAATGTGAGAATATCCACTCAAGTCTTGTGTTATTTCTTATTGAACCAATAAGCGTCACCACATTGGCATAAGGACAATTCATCTTTAATTCCTGCTGTATATCATAGGCACTGTTCTCATATATATCAAATATAATAAGGCACTTAGGGTTATGCTTGACTAACTGCCTGCAAAGCTCAGAACCAATTGAACCACCGCCGCCTGTTACAAGAACAGTCTTGCCCGATACATATCCAAGAATTGACTCCACATCAACATTGATAGGATCCCTTCCAAGTAAATCGTCCACATCAACATTTCTGATATCCTGAACATTAATCTCGCCGTCCATCATCTGATACACGCCAGGTATAATCTTTAAATTACAGTTAGTTTCTTTACAGATATTAAGTATCTGTCTTTTAGTTTCCTGCGATGCTGATGGAATAGCAAATATTATCTCATCTATCTCATAGTATCTTGCATATTCCTTAATACGCTCCCTTGTTCCAACAATCTTAACGCCTCGTATATACTTTCCAACCTTTTTAGGGTCATCATCAATAATACATACAACCTTGGAATTATCAAGGTATCTTGAATTAGCAATCTCTCTCATAAGAACATTGGTAGCCTCACCGGCACCAATTATCATAATCTTAATCTGCTCTGATGTATGTCTGTATTCCTGTAAAAGTGTTCTTATAAGCCTGTACATAAAACGGCTCGCACACATTGCAACTATAAGAAATACTACTGACATAAAATAACAGGCTCTAGGAAGCGGTGTTCCCATAACTGTTGTAAGACAGACGTGTGCCACCTCCGATACAATACAAGCCTCAACTATCTTATAAAGCTCGGCTATACTCGCATACTGCCACAAACTGTGATACATTCTGAAACACCAGAATATAAGCAGTGTTATAAGTGTAAATGGTACGCAGGTACTCTTAAAATTCTGTATATATTGTGACTCTATCGCCGCCAGATCAACGTTAAACCTCATTACCAGCGATATAAATACACAGCCGTTAACAAGAATTATATCTGTTATTATAAGAAAAAAGCGTCTGACTATTAACTGTAGCTTATCTTTCCTTGTCTCTTCCATAATTAACCTCTTTTTGATTTATCCATAAGTCCTGCTATTGTGCCTATTCCATAACTTAAATGAAGAAGCAGGAATAATACAGGAAGACAGGCATTAGTTATATTTCTTTTATCTTCAGCTTTAAATGCAGATACTGCCGCCATACCAGATGCCATTAAAGCATAGAGCACCCACATAACAGTTGTAAGCACTACTGTTACTTTTCTTAATGCCGAAATACCTTTTCCAAGTGTATGGTTGTGCCTTTTCTTAATGCACTCTGCAAGTCCTGTCGCTCCAATAACCGAACCTGAAGCTATTATTGCACTGACAAATGCAAATGGCACAAAATGATATATGCTAAGGCACTTAGGACATACCTTGCTTGTCTTTCCTATCCAGTAGCCGTTAGCATACTTCTGCTTAAGCATTGCCTTAAGACTGCTTCTTGTATACTGGTATGATATTATATCAGGGTCAAAGCACAGCTTATATCCAGCTTTTCTCATTCTATAATGAATTTCATTATCTTCTGTACGCACAAGTTCCTCATTAAAGAAACCAACCTTTTCAAATACTTCTCTTCTATATGCTGCGTGAAATAACGATTTAACATAAGTCTTTCCAGGATTATTCCTGTATGAAGCAATGCTTGAACCAAACATACTGCTCTCTGCAAGAAGAAGTGTCTCCTTAAATGGAGTTGGCTTGTCTATTATGTTAGGTCTTTGTCCACCACATATATATTCGCCTGTTTCAAGCACCCTCACATTCTTACTGACAAAATCCTCTGGAATTACAGCGTGTGCATCTACCTTTATTATCGCATCACCCTTATATTCCCTCAATGCAACGTTCCAGCCTGATGGAAGTGTCTTTTTAGGATTGTCAAGCACTACAACCCTTCTGAATTCATCTTTATTATCAAGTGCAAATTCACACATAAGTGCTCTTGTATTATCAGTTGATGCTCCGTCTACAAGCACAACCTCCATATTGTTATGGTCATAATCCTGATTTTTAATACATTCTAATATTCCATTAATATTCTGTTCCTCGTTATATGCAATAACACACATAGTAATAAGCATATCAGACATTTATTATCTCCTTCTACTCTTTGTCACTGAAAGCCTCTCGCTTCCAACAACAGATTCAAATGTATCCCAAAGCACCCTGCAATCCTCTGCAAAACCAAACTTTCTTAATGCCTCAAGATTATACTTCATCTTCGCAGGAAGTACTTCCTCAACATACGCTTTATCCGGATTGGCGGCATTGCCTAATATTTTATCTTCATCTTTATAAGCTATGCTTGTTCTTGATGTAAGCCCAGCCGGCAAAAGCAGTGTTGCATACATTTCTTTAGAATACTGCTTTACATACTCAGGCACTTCCGGTCTTGTGCCGACAAGTGTCATATCTCCTGCAAGAATGTTAAATAACTGTGGGAATTCATCAGCTCTTATCTTTCTTAAAAGCTTTCCCATTCTTGTTATTCTTCTGTCATTATCCACAGTCACAGAAGCACCAAGCTCATTAGCATTAACAACCATTGTCCTGAACTTGTATA
>NZ_JBBMER010000008.1:0-113679 GCF_040096455.1 Lachnospira rogosae (ex Hitch et al. 2025)
ATTATATTTGCCAGCATAGTGAAAAATCATATTCTTCTCCTCTCCATAAACTTCAAAGTTTCTGTTCCTTACAAACTAGAAGTTTCCTTCCGTGGGACTGAAATAGTATACCTCCATTTTATCTAACATTTTTAATCATCCTTTATTCTCTATAATTCCCATAAGTTTTTAGTTATAGGCATGCGTATAATAAACACATTCCTAAAATGTATCTTTTTATCGATATAACCGGCGATATCCTTCAGGGAATACTTTGCCATCGACTGTTCCATCGCCATCTGCACTTCCGCTAGTGGCTTTTACATTGCCTCTCTGATATTCCCTCTTACAAAACAATTAGAATTTGGAACGTGCTTTATAATTTTTTTCCGATTCCCTCAAGTTCGTTCATGGAATCCTTGTTTTTTTCAAGTTCATCTCTGGCTGTTGCGTAATATGATTTTTTGAAAAGCATATCCCATGAAAGATATTTTGCCATACAGTCAAACTGCTTATCAATCAGCTCATACTGGATACTGTCTACGGGAGAACCGCCTACAACAATCGTGCCAACTTTTTTATTTTTTAACTGCAATCCACGGCAGTAGCACTTATCAATGATAAGTTTCAATTGTGCTGACATTCCCCACCAATAAACTGGTGTAGCAAAAAGAATCATATCTGCGGCAGCAATTTTATCAATTGTAGGATTTGTATCATCCTTATCGACGCATCCCTTAGAGCATTGACAGACACCACATCCCTTGCATGGTGCAATGTTGAGTTTGTCGGGTTCAATGATTTCAATTTCATTCTTTTCTGACGCTCCTTTTATAAATGCATTGATTGCTGCCAGCGTGTTTCCTTTTCTGGCACTTCCATTAATGATTACAATTTTCATGCGTGTATCCTCCAACTTCCGATTTGTATTTCTGTTTGTTTTAAAAATGGGCAATCCCGATTGGAATTGCCCACTCATTTATCACTCCAAAATCCAACGGCTTTGCCGTTGCCGTGCTTCGCACTCCTTGATTTTGTCGTTGTCACATCAGGTGAAAACAAATACTCGCTTTGCTCGCGCTTGTTTTCCTGCTGATGTTCCAAATTATGCGATTTTTTCTTGCTTGCACTTAATTTTGCATCAATTGATGTAAGTTTGATGTAAATCGCTGTTTTTTTAGTTTTTTATCAAATGAAGTACGTCCCGTCTATTCGGTAAAACGGTACTTCTTAATAGAGCTTTGCACCTGCCGGGATATGGTTATCGACCATAAGAAGATGAAGCTCTTCATCCTCTGAATCCTTAAGATTGTTTACTGCTGAAAGTAACATACCGCAAGATTCAATTCCCATCATCTTTCTTGGTGGGAGATTGGTAATGGCGATAAGTGTCTTTCCAACAAGCTCTTCTGGCTCATAGTAAGCATGGATTCCGCTAAGTATTGTACGGTCTGTGCCTGTTCCATCATCTAAAGTAAACTGAAGTAACTTCTTTGACTTAGGAACTGCTACACACTCTTTTACCTTAACAGCTCTGAAATCTGACTTACTGAATGTGTCGAAGTCTACTTCTTCCTCAAATAATGGTTCTACCTTAACATTAGAAAAATCAATCTTATTATTAGCTGTAAAGAAACCATTATTATCGCCGTCTGATGCTGTTACTGTAGAAGTGCTCTTTTCAGCCTTTGCAGCACTCTTGTCTGAACCCAATGATTTCATTGTCGGGAGCTTTTTTGATTGCTAAGCTAACTCTTGTATATCCTTGTAAGCCCTTGGAAAATGGGCTTTCCCGGATTCTATATACTTGGATACTCTTGGACGTTTTTTTGACTTTTGTGCGTCCAAAAGATGTCATTCGCCTTAAAATACGTCTTTTTATTTTATGCATGTACTGCTGTGTCAAACACAACAATACTTAGCAAGTATAACATATTTGTCACAGTATGAATAGGTATATTTTTCAATCTTCAAAGAGTTCAATCGCAGGACTCTTTTCTAAAAAATATCCATATTTTTTGATAATTTCTCAATTACTGATTTGGTAACATCTGGGTTTGCTTCTGCATATATGTTCATGGTAGTCGATACATCAGCATGTCCCATTACCTCTTGAATTACTTTGATGTTGGTTTCATTCTCGCAAAATCTTGATGCAAACGTATGTCTGAAGATATGGCAGGAGAATCTTGGAATCATAACAGGTTCTCTCTTCTCCTTTTTAGCAGCCACCTCTTCTTCTGAATTATGTGTATCAACAATTCTCTTGATTGCCCGGTTTACTGCTGCTGGGTTATGTGGCATACCAAATCGGTTTGTAAATACAAAATTGGTCATTCCATCCACATTCTCAACACAAAAGCCTTCCTGCTTCTGTCTCTCATATTCTTCCTGAAGCACATCATATACCTGCTGCATCATAGGTATTCTACGATTACCTGCCTCCGTCTTTGGCAAAGATACTCTAAACTCACATTTATATGAATCATCCATTCTCTGGTAATATGTTAAGCTATGATTGATATCAATGATTCGATTTTCCAAATCAATATCATCCCAGCGTATCCCAATTGCTTCTCCTATTCTGCATCCAGTTCCTAACAAAAATACAAAGAATGGATACCAGTGATAAAAGAACGGATTCTTTGCTACATACTCCATGAATTTTCTCTGCTGATCCACAGTCAACGCTCGCCTTGTTTTTCTGGCACCACCATTACGCTTTTTTACTTCACAGTATGCTCCGTCTACCGGATTCTTCCTTATGATATCATCTCTGACAGCAAGTTGAAATGTAGGTCTTAATACTGTGTTAATTGTCTCAAGCGTATTAATCTGTAATCCCTGAGTATTAATCAAGTCTGTATAAAAGAACAACACGTCTGAGTATTTCACATCTCTTACTTTCTTCTTGCCAAATGTATCACGAATAAAATGATTCCATGTATACAAATAATTACTGTAAGTAGTGCTACGCAATTCTGTTTTAGTTGATATGTACCTGTCAAACAAAAAGTTCACATCAGCCTTTCCTGCGACATAGATATCAAGTCCATCCAACTGGTCTTTTTGTAACTGTTCTTCTCTTTCTCGAAGTTTTACCAAAGACTTTGCATAAATGGTTCTTTTCTTGCCTAATGGATCAATATATACATATGAGTATCTTCCGTCGCCTTTTCTGTAACCCTCACCCTTTCTTAATACTCTGCCTTTACCATCTTTTCTACAAGCCATTATTCTCTCCTTTCTGGAGAAAAGAGCCTGTTCTACTAATTAGCCTGTTGCTTCATTTGTAATTCAACACCCATTCTAATCAATTGCGAAATGGATAGATTATGAGTCTCAGCATACTCAACCATTATCTGGTATTCCTCTTCTTTGAATTTAACAGTCACCTTATGATCAAAAGGTTTATCTGCTTTTGGTCTTCCAGTTCTAGCCATCTGTATGCCTCCTTCATATCTTAATTATATTATACTTTTGGTCTGACCGAAAGTCAATACATTTTTTCTTTCTTGGCTCATTTTTCTCCATACTTGTTTGTATTTCTTCTATACTAATGCGTCATTTCTCATAATTACTTATAAAACTCGTCATCTACAATATGGAAAGTTTCAAGATACTCGTCAATAATATCAAGATTAACCAACACCAGCTGATTCACTTTATAACATGCCTTTGCATCCTTCGCTAACTGCATAAACTTTGACACACTCATTGAATACATCTCTGCTCCTTCTGAATATCTGACAAATCTTTTATTATTAGTCTTTTTAGTTCTGCTGTCCATTTGCTAACTCCTCCATTACCATTTTGCGAGCTACAGGTAACAGATCAAACTGTCGTATCAATGCTCTGTCTATTTCTTCTCTCACGCCGGAATCCTCAATGACAGTTCCACTTACATTATCAATTGACTTTCTAGACTTGATAAATGCAACACCTCTTGCATTGACTCTGTTGTTTACTCCTGTGAAATCGTTCCTCTTGTTCATAATAAATGTTCTCCTTTACATTTGATGTATTGGAGAGCTCCGGCGCCTTCACTCTCGTGACGTGCTCCCTCAAGCACATGTTTATTGTATATTGTCATGGATGAATTGCCGACCGTGTTTACGCGACAATTTTGTCGTGTTAACACGACATTTGCATCTGCCTTCTAAACACTCATCATTGCCTTCATCATCGCCACACACTGTCTGAGCTGCATGGGTAATGCAACAGAAGTATGTTGCTAATGGAGAAATTGGTATATTCTCTCTCAACGGAGATGCCTATATTAAGAAATTACAAAACGATAAAGACGGAATTTTCCTTATCTCGCTTAATGAAAAGTATGCACCTATCAAGGTTGGAGAAAACGACCGCTTAGACATATTTGGAAAAGTTCTTGGAAAATCTGATGCTTCTGTTATTACTGGACATTGCCGATAAAACGCAAGTCCTTTTTATCGGACACATTATTTTGCATAATTGACAATAAGAAAATATCTATAGCTATAGAACTGAAAGAAGGGATTTTTATGGAGGTTACCAATAATATCAGAGAAATCCGGGAACAGCGTGGCATTTACCAGGATGACCTTGCCTCTGCTATTTGATACAGCACCAAAACTGTCGGCAGGATAGAGAGTGGAGACAGCACCCCATCTGCCGAATTTATGCTGCGGATATCAAAATACTTTAATATGCTGGTGGAAGATGTATTCCATGTGGAAGATTGAGCTGGGCACATGATACCCAGCTCTTTTACTATCTACTTTCAACATAAATTTAAAAATCACATATAATTATCCACTAAGTTATATGTAATAACTGTGCAAATCCTAATACAGTTTTGCACCTGCTGGAATTGAATCGTCTAACATTACAAGATTCAACTTTTCTTCTCCATTTACATTGTGAATAGCTGAAAGTAACATACCACAAGAGTCAATTCCCATCATAGAACGTGGTGGAAGATTTACGATTGCCAATAATGTCTTTCCAACAAGTTCCTCTGGCTCATAAAAAGCATGTACTCCTGAAAGAATCGTTCTCTCATTCTCAGTTCCATCATCAAGTGTAAATCTAAGAAGCTTCTTACTCTTAGGTACTGCCTCACAATTTTTTACCTTTACAACACGGAAGTCTGACTTTGAGAATGTATCAAAATCAACCTGCTCCTCAAATAAAGGCTCTATTTCAATACCTGTATTATTTTCAACAACTGCTGCCACTTCCTCTGTTACTACTTCATTGTTATTCATTTGATTATAACTCCTTTGCATTAATTTCTCATAATAATATGTAATGTCGGTTGAAACTGCATTACTACTAGCTAGTATACCATAAACATACTGTTTTTAGGAAGAAATGTCATATTTCATCCATGTATGCATATTGTCAAGTGTATGTGTCATATTTTATATTCAAAATAAAAAAAGCTGCTACTCTCTAAAAAATAACAGCCTTTCTTACTATATCAGCCTTTTGGAATTTGACCATCGACATACAGAATGTGATTAACTAACCACTCTGTGAGATATTTTAAAATTCCCATAATCTGTTCATCTTGATCTTCTACATCATCATTGTGTTGTTCTGTAACCTTAATATGTATAAATGCTTTTAGCATTTCCATAATCCATGCAGGTTACAATATGCATATACTTCTTCTACCTGTTCACCATCGCAAAGACAAAAATCTGCTACCGGCTCCTGCCCCGGAGTTAGCTGCTTTCTGTAAATACCCTGATTTGTATTTAATGTAATCCACTCAATGAAATGCTCTTCAAGCATTGGATGTTTTGTCTCTCCGACCACGACATGAACATGACTGCCTTCTATCGTATATACAGGTACATGCTTCTCGACAGCAGCATCTGTCACTCCGGCCTTTAACTCGTGCATAGCCTCGCCACAACATATTACCGGCACGCCCTTATCCTTTACCATTTCAATAATGTTTCCACAGTGATTGCATACATAATATTTTACTTCCATCTTTTTTCTCCTTCCATGTGTAAAAAATAAAATCTAAATTGCTTCTATAACTTTTTTAAGAATCCGCCGATCCATTAAGCTTTAATGCTTCTTTGGAATTATCTCATATCTTTAATAATTCTCTTCATGTACTTCAAAATAGCTCTGAGGATGATTACATACCGGACATACATCAGGAGCTTTTGTTCCTACCACAATATGTCCACAGTTACGACATTCCCATACTTTGACTTCACTCTTTTCAAATACCTGTGAAGTTTCAATATTCTTAAGAAGTGCACGATATCTTTCCTCATGGTGCTTCTCAATCTCACCTACTGCCCTGAATTTTGCTGCAAGCTCAGGGAATCCTTCTTCCTCAGCTGTTTTAGCAAAGCCATCATACATATCTGTCCACTCATAATTTTCGCCTTCTGCCGCTGCCGCCAGGTTTTCCTTTGTATCACCAATTCCTGCTAATTCCTTGAACCACATCTTTGCATGTTCTTTCTCATTATCTGCAGTCTTTAAAAACAATGCTGACATCTGCTCGTAACCTTCTTTTTTCGCTACAGAAGCAAAATAGGTATACTTATTTCTTGCCTGTGATTCCCCTGCAAATGCCTCCTGTAAATTCTTCTCTGTCTGTGTTCCTGCATATTTGTTTTCTGCCATCTCTTTTACCTCCGTTTTCTTTACTACTTTTTCAAAATCTGATGCCGGGTGCTTGCACAAAGGACATATAAAGTCATCCGGTAATTCCTCGCCTACATATTCATATCCGCAAATTCTGCAACGCCATATTGTCTGACCGTCCTCTGTTTTTCCAACCTCCTGTGGCTTAGGCTTAATATTATTCTGATAATAATCATATGTAGCTGAAGGAATATTGCTTAAAACTTCCATATCGGTTATCTCACCGATAAACATCGTATGTGAACCTAAATCTTCAGTCTTATTAACTGTTACAGAAATGTATGCATTTGTTCCTTCTGTAATATAATAAATACCATTTTCTCCCCTGGAACACTTTTCAAATGTTTCAAACTTATTTGTATCCCTTCCTGATTGGAAGCCAAAATGTTTAAACAATTCAAACTGTGCATTCTGACTCAGGACTGATACTGTAAATTTTCCTGTTCTTACAATCATATCATGCGTATAATTTGCCTTATTGACGCAGATACTTAACTGGTTTGGTTCCGAAGCTGCCTGTATGGCTGTATTAATAATACATCCATTGTCTTTTTCATCTTCCCTTGCAGTCAGTACAAACAATCCATAACTCAGCTTATACATTGCTTTCCTATCCATATTTTCCTCCCTTTATCTTCTCCATGTATTTTAAATGGTATTCTCTAAATAGCCATTTATTCTTATTAATTAGGATTAATTGATAATAATTATTATATAGTATTATAGTACTTTAGTCAATATAAAACAGTAATCATTCCTATTTTTAAAATTTAAAATATTATCCTTTATTTTCAAAGAAACGCAAAAAATCAGGTTTAAAATTCATTAAATATCTAGTATTTATGTATCATAAAAAGTACAGCCTATTTATTGAGAATGCTTATTTTATCTGATACAATAAGGAAAATTGAGATTTTATTTTATAAGGAGGAATCAATAATGAGAGGTGTCGAAACCCGAATTCAGGAAATCAGACATAAAATCTTTACTGAGGTTGCACGTATGGCTTATCATACAGAATGGCCTGTTAAAGAACGTATGGAAGCTCTTCCATACAAGATTGTTCCTGGCGAAAAAGGAAATTTCAGGAACGATGTATTTTTGGAGCGTGCTATAGTCGGAGAGAGGCTTCGTCTGGCAATGGGTCTGCCTTACCGCAGTGCTGCAGAGCATTCACCTATATCAGATGGAATCGAGGCTGCCGACAAAGATGAAACCTACTATACACCGCCTCTTATCAATGTTATAAAATTTGCCTGTAATGCATGCCCTGAAAAAAGAGTACATGTTACAGACGGCTGTCAGGGATGTCTGGCTCATCCATGCATGGAGGTATGTCCAAAAGATGCCATATCGCTGGATCGCACAACCGGAAAATCTATAATTGACCAGGAAAAATGCATAAAGTGTGGTCGCTGTGCAAGCGTATGTTCATATAATGCAATTATTGTTCAGGAACGTCCATGTGCAAAGGCCTGTGGCATGGATGCCATTTCTTCTGACGAAAACGGCAAAGCAAATATCGATTATGACAAGTGTGTTTCGTGCGGACAATGCCTTGTCAACTGTCCTTTTGGTGCGATTGCTGATAAATCCCAGATTTTCCAGACTATCAGAGCTATACAGTCCGGTGAAAAGGTCTATGCTGCAGTTGCTCCTGCATTTGTTGGACAGTTTGGTCCAAAAGTTACTCCCGGAAAGCTACGTGCAGCCATGAAGGCTCTTGGTTTTGCAGATGTATTTGAAGTAGCTATAGGTGCAGACCTCTGTGCCAAGCAGGAGGCCGAGGACTTCCTAAAAGAGGTACCGGATGAACTTCCTTTCATGGCAACCTCATGCTGTCCGGCATGGTCTGTCATGGCTAAAAAACTCTTCCCTGAGCATGCAAAATGTATCTCAATGGCACTTACACCTATGACACTCACTGCACGTCTTATAAAGCAGCATAATCCAGATGCGCGCGTGGTATTTATCGGACCATGTGCTGCCAAAAAACTTGAAGCTATGCGACGCAGTGTACGAAGTGAAGTGGACTTTGTACTCACCTTCGAAGAGATGACCGGTATTTTTTCTGCAAAGCATGTGGACCTTGAAAATATCGAGGAAGACCCTGCAGGTGTCAGCGATGCTTCAACAGACGGAAGAAACTTCGCAGTCGCAGGAGGTGTGGCACAGGCTGTTGTTAATGTCATAAAGCGTGATCATCCGGATCAGGAGGTAAAGGTAGCAAACGCAGAAGGTTTAAAGGAATGCCGTCAGCTTCTTAAACTTGCAACTTTAGGCAAGTATCCCGGATATCTGCTTGAGGGTATGGCATGTCCCGGAGGCTGTGTTGCCGGTGCTGGAACCATGCAGGCAATTAAGAAATCACAGACTTCTGTCGGATTGTATGCAAAACAGTCTACTCATAAAACATCAAGTGAAACTGAGTATATCAAGGAGCTTGACAAGCTTGTAGATTAATATCAATAAAAAAGAGGATATATGGATATGTATAAATCCATATGTCCTCTTTTTTATTACAGGTTATCTTATAATATAAAATTAGTAATAGTTATTATTTTCAAATTATATTCTCTTGAAAACTTAAAATAATTATGCTATTTTGCGTTCAAAAACATATTTACTATCTGATGATAAATCAGACCTGAATATATAACCAAGCCTGTCAAACTTTTTTATATCATCAGGATTTTCAATATCATTTTCCGCCATGAATCGAACCATCTCACCACGAGCCATCTTAGCATAAGTACCTTTTGTTACCAGTTTATTTCCAGCTTGTTCGCAGAATGAAATTGTAATATATTTATCCTTCGGTGTAAGATACTTTTCTATACATTTAGAATATTCCTTTGATGCAAGATTAATTATAATTCTGCTTTCATCAATTACTGAACGATACAGCATATCATGCCAGTACTCATACAGATTTTTTGCATCTCCTATTTCGACCTTTGCCTGCATTTCCAAGCGATATGGCGTTACTCCGTCCATAGGTTTTAAAACACCGTAAAAAGCTGATAATATTCTCAAATGATTTTGTACATACTCAAACTGACTATTTTCAAACACGGATGGTGCCATATATTGAAAAGCAATTCCTTCATATGATAAAACAGCAGGTGTGAGCATATGGTATATATCCATATTTTCCAATCTGTTAAAGTTCTGCTCTGCAATCTTGTCATTACATTTCCAGATAGCTTTCAGTTCTTCTTTTGATTTGCTTTTTATCCAGTTTAATACTTCTGCTGTCTTATCAATATAGACAGGCAGTTCAACCGGTGCTAAGTTATCGGTATCTACAATCATCTTTTTTGCAGGTGATAAAATAATCTTCATTATGCCAATTCCTTAAGCATATTTTCAGGGTCATCTGACGCCTTGACTTTATCATTTGCCTTTATAATGATTCCCTGCTCATCAATAAGATATGTAGTTCTTACTACACCCATAGATACTTTTCCATAATTTTTCTTTTCTTTCCAGACATCATATGCTTCAATAACTTTACGCTCTGGATCTGCTAATAGCGTAAATGCCAGTCCGTATTTTTCTTCAAATCTCTTGTGAGACGCTACAGAGTCCTTGCTTACTCCGAGAATAACAGCTCCCTTCTCAGTAAACTGTGGATAACGCTCAGAAAAGCCACATGCCTGCTTCGTACATCCTGGTGTATTATCCTTTGGATAAAAATATAAGATTACTTTTTTTCCTGCATAATCGCTTAATTTATGCATTTCTCCATTCTGATCCGGCAATTCAAAGTCCGGTGCTTTTATTCCTAACTCTAACATTTACTATTCCTCCGCTTTTGTATTTTCCACCTGTTTTCTTGTTCTTTTATTACCTGAAATCATTTTATGACCAGAATAGACTGCCATAATCATGCATATCAGAGAGCCAAACGCAAAGTATTTGTGTGCTGCTTTTAACCCTTTATATCCTGTATAAAAAGTTCCAACCATTGTAACTATTGCTCCGATTGACCAATATTTAT
The DNA here is from genome assembly GCF_040096455.1 of Lachnospira rogosae (ex Hitch et al. 2025). Lineage (NCBI taxonomy): Bacteria > Bacillati > Bacillota > Clostridia > Lachnospirales > Lachnospiraceae > Lachnospira > Lachnospira rogosae (ex Hitch et al. 2025). The sequence continues at coordinate 10,643 of NZ_JBBMER010000008.1, forward strand.
GTGCTTTCATTTTATACCTCCAAATTGATTAAGCTGTTTCCAAAATAAATATCTCTAATTCTGGCATTACCTTGACGCATCCTTTTGTGTTGTATTTTTTTATTCTTCTTAATGACAGCTATGGCTTCCGCATCCATGCTCACCACACGTATGTCCTTCCCCATGGTTGTGCTCATGGTGAGAACACTTCACATCCGGATTATAATCAAGCGTATCATTGATAAAAGCTTCTACTGCTTTATCCGCATCTCCTGAAACTCCGCCAAAAAGCTTAATGCCCGCTGCCGCTAACGCAGTCTGAGCACCTCCTCCGATTCCGCCGCAGATCAAAACATCGGCATTTAAGGCATTAAGAACTCCTGCCAATGCACCATGTCCGCTTCCATTCGTATCTACTACTTCTGAATGTAGCACTTTTCCTTCCTCTACATCGTAAATCTTAAATGTCTCTGTGTATCCAAAGTGTTGGAAAATCTGTCCATTTTCATATGTTACTGCTATTCTCATGATACCTTCTCCTTTTTCTACTGCATATTTTTGATAAATCTCATGTTTGTAACATCCTCCAAAGCTGCAGTCGCTGCTCTGACCGTCACAGATTATGAAATCCCCACCCTCAATTTTAAGCGGATGTCCATCAATGAGAGCATCTGCTATTTTCTTTCTGGCAATCTCGTAAATCCGTTGGACCGTCGTTCTTGCGATCTGCATAGATTCTGCACACTGCTCCTGACTATAACCTTTCTTGTCCAAAAGACGGATTGTCTCGTACTCATCTACCGTCAGAACAATGGGCATTTTTTTCTCAGTATCATCTGCCGGAAGAAATTCTAAAACATTTGGGAAATGGCAGACTTTTCTGCATTTTACTGGTCTCGGCATGAAATTGCTCCTTTCTCGCTTTTCTTATATAATAGTCCTATAAAGGGCATATGTCAATTATTCGATTGACGCATCTTAAAAAAGCAAGTATACTATGTTCATAAAGGAGATAACTATTATGAGCTTCGAAAATTATTTTCCACTATGGAATGACTTAAATACAGCACAGAAAAAACTAATTTCAGACAATTTGATCACACAGCATGTGAAAAAAGGAACAATCATTCACAACGGGAACATGGATTGTACCGGATTATTACTGATTAAATCCGGGCAGCTTCGAACTTACATACTTTCAGATGAAGGACGAGAGATTACACTCTACCGTCTGTTCGATATGGATATGTGTCTTTTATCCGCCTCATGTATCATGCGATCCATTCAATTTGAAGTAACCATTGAAGCAGAAAAAGATACGGATCTTTGGATCATCCCTGCTGAAATCTATAAGGGCATCATGAAGGATTCTGCTCCTGTCGCAAACTATACCAATGAGTTAATGGCTACCCGTTTTTCTGATGTCATGTGGCTGATTGAACAGATTATGTGGAAGAGTTTGGATAAGCGTGTTGCTTCATTTCTTTTAGAAGAAACATCCATTGAAGGAACAAATGAACTGAAAATCACTCACGAAACTATCGCAAACCATCTTGGTTCCCACAGGGAAGTTATCACTCGAATGCTTCGATACTTTCAAGTCGAGGATCTCGTCAAACTCTCCCGCGGCAAAATCACAATCCTTGATTCAAAAAGACTGGAAACACTCCAAAGGTCATAAAACTGTTTTTCTGTAACATATAAAGAAGAATCCTCCATTTATCAGAATTATGAAAGTCATTCTAATAAATAGGGGATCTTTTTATGCTATAAGAAAATTATAAAAATATCGTGATTATTTTTTAATAATCCATACCACATGCATATGCCCTTTCAATCAGCGCACGGTCATTGACCACTGCATCATAGAAGCGAAATCCGCCAGAGAAATTATACGTTTCATAACCGTTTCCTTCCAGAATACGGCTCGCAATATAACTGCGCAGACCACTCTGGCATATCAGATACACAGGCTTTCCTTTCTCAATTTCACTAATTCGTTCTCTCAGTTCATCTACAGGTATGTTTTTGAATCCATCAATATGCCCCATGCTGAATTCACCTACAGTTCTCACATCTAGCAACACCACATCTTTATCTTTAGAAATCTTGTCCATATCTTCCAAATGCCATTGCTTTAATGTCCCTTTTGCAATATTGTCTATCATAAATCCAGCCATGTTTACCGGATCCTTGGCAGAAGAATAGGGTGGTGCATATGCCAGATCCAGATCTTTCAACTGGGTTGCATTCAGCCCCGCATGAATTGCTGTTGCCAGCACATCAATACGTTTATCAACTCCTTCATATCCAATAATCTGAGCGCCAAGCAAACGATAGCTCTCTTTTTCAAAAATCACCTTCATGGTCATCACTTTTCCACCAGGATAGTAACCGGCATGACTCATAGGAGAAAGAATTACTGTATCTACCTCTAATCCTGACTTTTTGGCATTGGTTTCATTGATACCTGTAGTGGCTGCTGTCATATCAAACACTTTTATAACGGAGCTTCCCTGACTGCCCAGGTAACGACTATCACCGCCACAAATATTATCAGCGATGATTCTGCCCTGTTTATTGGCTGGTCCTGCCAAAGAAATCAGCGCATCATTACCCGTAACATAATGTTTTACCTGAACTGCATCACCTGCAGCATAAATATCCGGTACAGAGGTTTCCATTCTGTCATTCACTACAATACTTTCCTTGATGCCAAGTTCCAGACCGGCTTCTTTTGCTAATACTGTGTCTGGTGTAACTCCGATTGCCAGAACTACCATATCAGCCTGAAGGGATGGATTATCTTTCAACAGAACCTCCACTCCGTTGTCTTTTCCTTTAAATCCTTCTACTGTATACCCCAGTACCAGTTTTATCCCATGCTTTCTCATTTCATTATGGATCATGGATGCCATATCCGGGTCAAAAGTGTTCATCAGCTGCTTAGGCCGCTGGACAATCGTAACATCCATGCCAAGCTCCCTCAAATTTTCTGCCAGTTCCAGACCAATAAAACCGCCACCTGCCAATACAGCCGATTTTGGATGATTCTTATTTATATATTCCTTTATCCGAAAAGTGTTTTCTACAGTACGAAGTGTAAAAAGTTTATCAATACCTACTCCGGGAAGTCTCGGCTGTGTTGGCTTTGCACCTGGAGAGAGGATCAGCTTATCATATTTTTCTTCAAATATCTCACCATTCTCTAAATTTTTCACTGAAACCGTTTTACGTTCCGGATGTATGGAGATAACTTCATGATGAATTTTCATGTTAATACGGAAGCGTTTAAAAAAACTCTCTGGTGTCTGTAGGGTAAGTTCTTCCGGGTCTGTGATCACGTCTCCAATATAATATGGAAGTCCACAATTTGCATAGGATATGTATCCGGATCTTTCAAACACAGTAATTTCAGCATGCTCATTCAGTCTGCGTATTCTTGCTGCGGCTGTAGCTCCTCCGGCTACACCTCCTACAATTATTACCTTCATCTTATTTTCCCACCTTTCCTGAGTAAGCTGCAATGCCACCGATATTATTTACTTTAGAATATCCCATTCGTTGCAACATCCCAGTTGCCTGACGGCTCCGGGAACCGGAATAACAGTATACAAACAGAGGGATCTCCTTATTCTTCGCTACAGAAACAATATTGTCTAGTTGCTGCAACGGCACATTTTTACTTTCTGGTATATGTCCTTCCTGATATTCCTGCGGAGTACGGACATCCAGCAGAACTGCACCAGCAGTCATTTTATATTCTTCTATGCCTTGATTAATATTCGACTGTTTAAAGAAATCAAAAAATCCCATTAGCACACCTCCCTAAAGCATTTCTAAAATCGCATTCTTAGGTCTCGCCCCTGAAACCTGCTGTACAATCTTCCCATTCTTCATAACCACTAAAGTCGGAATGCTCATAATACTGAACTTATTTGCCAGTTCAGGCTCTTCATCTACATTAATCTTTCCAACTTTAATATCCCTACGCTCATCTGCAATCTCCTCTACAATAGGTACTACCCTACGGCAAGGCGCACACCAAGATGCCCAAAAATCTAAAAGAACGGTTTTATCGGAATTCAGTACTTCGTTCTCAAAATTATTTTTATTGATATTAATAGCTGACATTTTACAGTCCTCCTTATCTTTTTCTTTTTGTAGCTTTGTTATAGTCTTAAATTCATTTGTTTTCCGTGATTACATCACCATACCACATTAAATTAACTTCTTGCCATACCATCTACACTTAATATAACACCTGTAATGTAACTCGCCTCATCTGATGCAAGAAACACAAACGCATTGGCAATATCTTCTGGCTGTCCAAGACGACGCAATGGAATTCTTTCAATCATAGGTTCGATAACTTCCTTTGGCACAGCTTTCATCATATCAGTTTCTGTAATCCCAGGTGCAACAGCATTAACACGAATACCTTTAGGTCCTAGTTCTCTTGCTAATGATACAGTCAATCCGTTTACTGCAAACTTCGATGCCGGATAAGCAACCCCACTTGGCTGTCCCGAAATACTCACCATGGAAGAAGTTGAGAGAATGACACCCTTGCCTCTTGCCACCATACATTCTGCTGCTACACGAGTAGTATTAAATACTCCTTTTACATTTAGGTCAATGACTTTATCAAAAGTCTCCTCTGTATAATCCATAAATGAGGTATTTTCTGAAATTCCTGCATTATTTACCAGTATATCGACACATCCATATTTTTCAGTTGCCTCTTTAAAAGCCTTTCTGACAGATTCCATGCTTGCCAGATTTGGACTAATTCCAGCAACTATTGCATTGGGATATTTTTCTTTTAATTTATCTACAGCAACATCTGCTGATTCCTGTGAACTTGCTGCCAACACAACTGAAGCACCTTCCTTCAAGAATTTATCAGCTGTAGCAAATCCTATACCACGACTGCCCCCCGTAATGATTGCAACTTTATCTTTTAATCTCATTTAGACTACCTCCTTACTTAATTTGTAGCTACATTATAAGCAAAAGGTAAATTATTTTCTGTGATATCATCACAAAATAATTGATTCATTCACTGCAAAATATAAGAACCACCTTTCTGCCTTGGTGGTTCTTTGTGTCATATATGAAATTTCTGAGAGTCTTAATAAAGAGAAACACAAGATTGATACTATTACGTACTAAAAAAGGACGCAGGATCTCTCCCACGTCCTCACATTTATCTGGCTTTATCTTCCCTTACCTTCGATACGTCCTTGTTTTATTTTAGTATCGGTCTGGATTCTCTCTCATAAAGATAAATTCTGCTACAGAGCGGTCATATGTTTTAATGTGTTCAAATAGCCAATCGATTACATTTTTCTGTACAAGTTCACTAAACTGTTCTGTTGGTCCTTCATAATCCTGAAGGTATTCTTGCAGTTCCTGAATTGTCTTTTTAAACTCTTCATGTTTTTCGTGATGTTTTTCATACTCTGGATAACCAGCATTTTCCTGAAGCTTTTCCTCTTCTTTGAAATGAAAGTTAGTATACTCATCCAGATAATCCAGCATTTTGATTGCTTTTAGCTTGCTGTCGCCATTTTGACATGCAGTTACAAAGTTCTGGATACGTTCAATCAATTCTTTATGCTGTGTATCAATTGTTTTATTTCCTGTTATTAAATTGTCATCAAAAGTAATATTTAAATCATAAGTCATAATCTGGTCTCCATTTCTTTTTTATTTTCTCTTGGATTCTTTTTGTGTCTGTCAGTTTCACATCTAAATTTTCTGCTTACTCTTCTAAAGGAACAAAAACATCTTTTCAAATCCATAGATTGGGCATACCCAGTGCTCTGGAATATACTCAAATGTAATTTTGGGAGCGATATCTATGTTTAGATTGCCTACTGCTGGTTCATAAATATAGCCACATTGTTCACATTCATATTTTTTCTTTTCAATGTTTTTTTCTTAGTTTTCTATACTTGTATTATACATGATAATTTTTTTTTTTCAATAGCAGTAATAGTCGTTATTTTTGGTCATTATAATTAACGCAAATATGCGGCAATTATAATGATACAGTTATGATATAATTATTTCATAATAAAAATGTAAAGGAGAGGGTCAACATGATTACAACAAGAGAATTTTTTAAACATGATGCTGAAGACATTATTAGTAACATTGAAATCATTTATTCAGTGCAAAGAGAAGAATCAAATAAATATCTTTTTGAGCTATTTCGAAGTAAAGATGAGCTTTTAGATAAATACGAAGCTGGTCTTGATTCTCCATACGAGGATTTATCTGATATCGACAATTTATCTGACGAGGAACAATCTACAATAATTACGGAGCAGAAAGCACGCGTCTCAAACGTATATAATAAGATTCAGAAAGAGAGGGAAGCATTTATGAAAACAGTCGGCTAATGTAGTCTTGCACATTTTCTTTACTAATGTTATTATAAAAATGTGAGTGGGAACGAAATAGCACTCACTATCCCTTTTTTTTAAATATTTTATCAAAAACTAAACTTCCCAAAAGCCAGCCGTTTGCAAACGGCTGGCTTTTTACTGTATTCATTTAATAATCTGTACTACAGTTTACGTCCGCACATAGGACAATATTCAATCTCTATTCCGTTAATGAACACTGGCAAACTATTAATGCCTATGTTAATCTCCAGTGTCTTATTATCTCTTCAGTTGGAGAGAATCTGTTTGGGGAAAAATTATGTAAATTTTTTAAATTGTTGCAGATATACCAGAAAACCCCGTACAGATTTTCTATTATAGACAATCTATACGGGGTTTATTCGTGAAACAATATTCTATTTCCAAACTTCTTCTGCAATTTCTTTTACAAATGCAAGTTTTGCCCACTGCTGCTCCTCTGTGATCTTATTTCCAATCTCACAGGATGCAAATCCACACTGTGGACTTAAGCATAGACGCTCAAGCGGAATATACTTTTCTGCTTCGTGAATTCTTGCGATCACCTTATCCTTATCTTCCAGTTCCGGTTTCTTTGTTGTAATAAGACCAAGTACAACTTTCTTGTCCGGAGACACTTTTGCAAGCGGTGCAAAACCACCGGATCTCGCATCATCATACTCCAAAAGTAATGCGTCCACATGCTCCTGGGCAAATACATAGTCAGCTACAGAATCATATGGTCCACTTGTAAAAAATGTAGAGTGATAATTTCCGCGACAAATGTGGGAAGTAATCACCATATCCTCCGGTCTTCCTTCCAGTGCCAGATTATTTACTTTCAAAAGCCGTGCCTTTACATCTTCAATATCAACACCAAGTGACTGGTATCTCTGCTTTGCAGCATCTCCGACAATTGCACCCCAGGTACAGTCATCAAGCTGCAGATTACGGCATCCTGCTGCATAGAACTGTTTGATCACATCCTGATATGCCTTACCGATATCCTCGATCAATTCATCATCTGTCGCATAAAATTTTCTTGTCTGCTCAATGTTCTGCGGAACGATCATCTGCTGATACATCTGCGCCGGTGCCGGAATGGTATACTTTGCAACGGTCTGTTCATCTTCAAACTGCTTTAAGAATTTGAAATACTCTACAAACGGATGCACCTTTGCTTTTACCTTTCCCACCAGATAAGTAGCCTCAAGGTCTGCCATCTCTCCGTTAAACTGTACGCCGCCACCATCTTTTTCATGGGTAACTCCTTCAAATCCCCACATAAAATCCAGATGCCAGAATTTTCTTCTGAATTCCCCATCTGTAATCGCATGGTATCCTGCTACTTTCTGCTTTGTAACGATCTCTGTCACGCACTCATCCGTCACGCGGTCGAGTTCTTCCTGTGTGATTATTCCTCCTTCAAACGCTTTTTTTGCTGCTTTAAGCTTTTCTGGTCTTAAAAAGCTTCCTACAAAATCATAGCGAAATGGTGTCTTTAATGTACTCATATATTGATAACCTCCTGTGTTTTTCTGTTCGTTTTCTAGGGTTATCCTACCATGTCACTATGACTTTGTATAATACATTTCTTTTGCGGTTAGTCATAGTTTGAAGCTATATCCAGTTATGACAAACATATTTAAATGTAGTATCTATCACATCATCTATCTGATATGGCTCTACCTCACCATTTTCCTCGGATACATCCTGTCTATACATCTTTCCTTCAGAATCTATGCCAATAGCATAATCATGTCCTTCCATATAATTAAGAAGGATTTCTGCATCTTCTATCGAAGGGTTCAGTAAAATATCAAATGTTTCTGCCCAGGCAATAAGTTCATCTGGTTCTGTGATTATTGTAAGTTCTTTATCCATTGCTTTCCTGCACCTCCCTTATCCGTGTTTTGTATATCTCTCACACCTACACGCCTGTCTGAATCTTTTAGGTTTACGGCTAGATACGCATTAGAGACATCTCTGTCCTAATGCCATCTAGTTATGGAGAAAATCTCCCTAAAACCCTCTGTTTATGAAAGTGGGGGCGCTTTCTGCCCCCACTCATCAAAATCCGATTTCTCATGCCCTGACTGGTTCATCTGCTATCTGATTTATCTTGTTCAGATTAAGTTTTGCAACCACAAGCCACTCGTTGTAATCCTTATATCCGGCTGGAGGCGGGCAGTCTTCTACCTCATATCCAAGCTCATAATACTTTCTCATAAGTTCAGCTGCTGCCTTCCGTCCCAGCTTATCTCCATCAAAGCAGAGCCGAATGGAAGTAATCTGCGGATGTTCCCGAAGAAAAGTTTCAAGCGGGGCATCTGCAAGCATCCCAAGTGCCAGCTTATTTGATTCAGAATCCGTGAAGATATCCACATAACTCATGCTCCGTAAATTTACTACCTACAGATACTCTGCAGTGCAAACTACTTTGCAAATCTGTAACTGATTATTCAATTGTTATGTCCAATCTCTCCTGGACAATTGATATTCTACAATGCACTTTAATTTTACGGAAGTGACACCACTGGTGTATTTTTACGAATTTTCACCAGTTTTTGGTGTATTTGTCATTTCCTTTAATTTGTTCCATGTATGCTTAGGCAGTTCTCTTGCCGGCTCTCTGAATAGTTCAAGATATTTTTCAAATAATTCCGTATTGATTAATGCTGAATTACCGACTTTATAGACTGCTCCTGCCTCTCTCGCAATTACTATGATTCTAGATTTACTTATCCCATAAATAATCGCTCCTTCCTCTGCATTGACAAATTTTTTCATAAAATCCTTTGTATCTGAATAGCACTTATATGAGTAACTCATTCATCAGTCTCCTTTCGCATTTGGCAATGGATGTTTCATTTCTGTTGGCGGTTCTCTGAATTGCTCCATATAATCATCAAAAATTTCCAAATTTATTAATATAGTATTTCCCTTAGCTGTTCCAATCTTATATACAGCACCCGCTGCTCTAGCCATTTCAATAAATCTATGATGCCCTATGCTATATGTCATTGAAGCTTCCCCAATTCTTACAAACTTCTTTTCTACGATTTTGTTTGAACTAGGCACTCTTGCAAAATGTTTCATAAATTTCATCAACCTTTCCTTATGTACTAATATAATCTTTGCAAGCTGATATCTTGCTCCAGCAGCTAATGCTATATCCATTGCCTCATCTCGTGTTACATCTAATAAAGCCATTACTTCATCAATACGAATAAATCTTGGTTTTACAGTTTCTTTTCTATAGGCACTAACTGAACCACTCAATGTATTTACCATAACATCACCTACTTATAAAACTCAGAATCTATAATATGAAAAGTTTCAAGATACTTATCCAATATTTCTGTATTAACAAGTACAAGCTGACCAATCTTATAACATGCCTTGGCATCCTTAGCCACTTCTTGAAATTTTGTCATTCCCATACTGTACATCTTTGCACCATCTGAATATCTTACAAACTTTTTTGCATCCTCATATCTATCTTTCTTCTTTGATTCATCCATTGCTGTGCTCCTTTCACTTTGACTTCATAACAAATGACGTATTTTCTCCATAACGCAAAAAAGAGGACATCTTCTAAATTTCTTTAGAAAATGTCCTCTTAGCAGTTCATATTCGATTGAATCTTATTCTTTTCAGATTGTGTACTCTTTCATACTGATGTAAATGACTATGCCAAAATACGTCTTTTAATGCGTCCTTTGACGTACTCAAATGCCTCAATCCCGCATAAACACTAGGTTTATTTATCCATGCTCTTCATTGTCGGGAACAAAAGTACATCCCTGATAGCTGGTGAATCTGTAAGAAGCATAACAAGTCTGTCGATACCATATCCGATACCACCTGTTGGAGGCATACCTACTGCAAGTGCATTAAGGAAGTCTTCATCTGTGTGCTGTGCTTCCTCATCACCATTCTCTGCATTCTTATCCTGCTGTGCAAAACGTTCTCTCTGGTCGATTGGGTCGTTAAGCTCTGAATAAGCATTACACATTTCCCATGTGTTGATGAAAAGCTCAAAACGTTCAACCTTTTCTGGATCAGATGGCTTCTTCTTAGTAAGTGGAGAGATTGCAAGCGGATGATCCATAATAAATGTAGGCTGGATTAACTTCTCTTCGCAATACTCTTCAAAGAATAAGTTAATGATATCGCCCTTTGTATGACGTTCCTCGAACTCAATTCCTCTTTCCTTAGCAAGAGCCTTAGCTTCTTCATCTGTCTTAATTGTATCAAAGTCAACGCCTGCATATTCCTTGATAGCATCATTCATAGTAAGTCTTCTGAATGGCTTTCCGAGGTCTATCTTAGTACCGTTGTAAGTAATTTCAGTTGTTCCACATACAGTCTTTGCAAGGTGTCTGAACATGCTCTCTGTAAGCTCCATCATACCTTCATAATCTGTGTATGCCTGATACAGCTCCATAAGTGTGAACTCAGGATTATGTCTTGTGTCAACACCTTCATTTCTGTATACACGTCCGATTTCATATACTCTTTCAAGACCACCAACGATAAGTCTCTTAAGGTAAAGCTCTAAAGATATACGAAGCTTAACGTCCTCATCAAGTGCGTTGTAGTGAGTTTCAAAAGGTCTTGCTGCTGCACCACCTGCATTAGAAACAAGTGTTGGAGTCTCAACCTCCATAAAGTCCCTGCCGTCAAGGAATCTTCTGATTTCCTTTATAATCTGTGATCTCTTTACAAATGTATCCTTAACTTCAGGATTCATTATTAAATCAACATATCTCTGACGGTATCTCATATCAGTATCTGTAATTCCATGGAACTTCTCTGGAAGTACCTGTAAGCTCTTAGAAAGAAGTGTTATTTCCTCTGCATGAACTGATATTTCACCTGTCTTAGTTCTGAATATAAAGCCCTTGATACCAAATATATCACCTATATCAGACTTCTTGAAATCTGCATAAGCATCATCACCTATGGCATCTCTTGATATATATGCCTGCATTCTGCCCTTAAGATCTGCTATATTACAGAAAGATGCCTTTCCCATTACTCTCTTGAACATCATTCTTCCTGCAAAGCTTACCTCAATAGGAGAAGCATCCATGATAGCTCTTCTCTCATTATAATCAGCATTAACGGCTTCTCTTGCCTGCTGCTCATCCATACCATCAGTATTAACTGCTGGTCTGTCGCCAAGAAGTTCCTTTTCGTGTGCTTCATAGATGGCTCTTATTTCATCTGTATGATGTGTAACATCATACTTTGTTATCTGAAATGGATCTTTACCTGCTTCCTGTAATGCAGCGAGCTTGTCCATTCTTACTTTAATCTGCTCATTAACATCTGGCTGTGAATTATTCTTATCTGCCACTTTCTTATCTCCTTTATATATAATTAGTCATTCTGTACTGAGATAATCTTATATTCAATAACTCCTGCTGGTGCTTCAACCTTAACTGTATCTCCAACCTTCTTGCCAAGCATAGCTGCTCCAAGTGGTGATTCATTTGATATCTTGTTATTAAGACTATCTGCTTCTGAAGAACCTACGATTACATATTCAATATCTTCATCATATTCTACATCGTGAAGCTTAACAACGCTTTCCATCTTGATAGCGTCCTTATCTGTATTGTTATCCTGAACAACTTCTGCGTTCTTAAGAATTTCTTCAAGTTCTGCAATCTGTGTTTCAATATCTCTCTGCTCATCTTTAGCTGCATCGTACTCAGCATTTTCTGATAAATCGCCCTGTTCTCTTGCTTCCTTTAACTTCTGGGCAACTTCCTTTCTTCTATCAACCTTTAAGTGCTCAAGTAAAGCTACTCTTTCTTCATATCCTTTTTTTGTAAGTAACTGTTTCTCTGCCATAGCTCGTCACCTTTCCATAAATAATATTTATATAGTATTATTACTATTGCTTAATAAAATGTTCAAGATATTATATCTCAACTAATACTTTATGTCAATCCACGCATCTGCTGTACAAATTCATTGAACTCGTCCTGCTTTGTTATATGATTAACCTCATTTCTTAATGCCGCCGCGTGCTTTATTCCTGCTGTATACCACGCAAAATGTTTACGCATCTCGCGCACTGCTGTAAATTCGCCCTTTACATCGCATAACATCTGGCAGTGCCTGATAATCATATCAACTATCTCATCTATTGACGGAGGTGCTGTAATATTTCCTGTTTCAAGATAGTCCTTGACCTGTCTGAATATCCACGGATTACCCTGTGCCCCGCGTCCTATCATAACGGCATCACAGCCTGTCTCCTTAAACATTCTTACTGCATCTTCACCACTTCTTATATCGCCATTGCCTATTACCGGAATATGAACCTTTTCTTTAACACGCCTTATTACATCCCAGTCAGCCTTTCCAGAATAATACTGGCTTCTTGTCCTTCCGTGAACCGCAACCGCGGCCCCACCTGACTCCTGTATAATATATGCTATTTCTTCAGCGTTAATGCAGGTTTCGTCAAATCCTGTCCTTATCTTTACGGTGACAGGCTTATCAACTGCATTTGCCATAGCCTCCACTATATTTCCTACAAGCAGGGGATTTTTAAGCAGTGCCGACCCCTCTCCGTTATTAACCACCTTAGGAACTGGACATCCCATATTGACATCTATTATATCAAAATCTCTTTCCGCAAGCCTTTTGGCGATGTCTGCCATTATCTGTGGTTCTGAACCAAATAACTGTACAGCTATCGGACTTTCTTTCTTATCTGTCTTTAATAATTCTTCTGTATTTTTATTATTATACAATACCGCCTTGGCACTCACCATCTCTGTATACAAAAGTCCACAGCCCTGTTCCTTGCATAAAAGACGAAATGGCAGGTCTGTTACTCCTGCCATCGGTCCTAATGCGACATTTGTTTTAATATCAACATTACCTATTCTCATCTTAACTCCGTTGTTATAATATTTTACTCATCCAAACCTAAGAAGAATACTTTATAGAACATCTCTAACGATTCCAGCAGGTCTCTTTTTTCATACTGATTCTTCTTAACAAGAAGTCCGCACGCTATATCATCATACAGCAGATCTTCTTCATCTGCTGTGGATTTGAATAACAGGTTGCCCTCCTCGTCAAATTCCATATCAAGTATTCCGCCGACTTCCTCTGTAAAAAGAACACACATTATCTTTAATTCGTTCTTTATATCTTCTGGAAGCCTGTCAAAATCCGGGTTAAAATAATATTTCTTCTCATAAGAATTAGATGCACAAAGCACCACATTTTCATCACTATACATATCCATATAATCCTCTCACTGAAACTTCGCCAGCTCTTATTGTAATCTCTTTTCCTGCTTCATCTTTTACAATAAGCTCGCCTTCTTTATTAATTCCAATCGCTGTTGCTATAAGCTCCTCTTTCTCATATATAGCACGGACTGTCCTGTCCTTATTAATAAGAAGTTTATTATACTTATCGACAAGCAGTGACAAATCGTTAGTCTTAAGGAATTCGTGATAATATTTATCAAAGCTTCTTGAAAATGCAGCAATTATATTACTTCTCTTAATCTTTCTATGTGTTTCAAGATATAAAGATGTAGCCATATCCCTTATTGCCTCATCAAATTCTGTTGTATTGACATTAATTCCTATGCCTATTACAACATAATGTATAAGATCCATCTCTGCACTCATCTCAGTAAGTATGCCTGTTATCTTCTTACCATTCACAACGATATCATTAGGCCATTTGATATAACAATCTATATCCTTAACCTCTTCCCTTATAGCCTCTACCATTGCTATCGCAAGAACAAGTGTAAGCATTGAAGCACTCTCCGGGCTCATATCCGGACGAAGCAGAAGGCTCATCCATATTCCTGTTCCCGCAGGTGACTCCCAGCTTCTTCCTCTTCGTCCCCTGCCGCCTGTCTGACATTCAGCAACAAATAATGTTCCGTCAGGAGCATTGCTTTCTGCCGCAAGCTTTGCCTGGTTATTAGTCGAATCTGTCTTCTCAAAATATCTGATATGCTGGAATACTCCCTCAAGCTTATTATCATCAGGGTTATTATCTTTAAGCTTGTTATCAGACACTTTATCTGTGCTTTCATTTTTATCCTTGCTATCAGCTTCCCTGCCCTGCTCTGTATCAGCTTTGGATTTTAATATTGCACTGTCTTTTATAAGAAGGCTTCTTATCTCTGTATCTGTTATTATATCAGGATATTCTGTAATTCTGTAGCCTTTGTTCTGCACAGAATCTATAACATAACCTTCCTCTTTTAACTGGTTAATAGCTTTCCATACAGCAGTCCTTGATACACCAAATGCCTCACACAACTGCTGTCCTGATATATATCCATCTGCATTTCTTAACAAATGTAATATCTCTGATTTCATATTCGTACCGTCCTATAATTATTACAATACCACAAGTGCAGTAAATACAGTCATTATTCCAAGAAGAACTGCAACTACTGCCACTATAACACCAGATACCTTATTGCCATTTATAAAATGCTTCACAGCCGTAAGTGTATTAACAACTGTTCCAAGAAGAAACTCTATTGGAAAAAGCACCCCGCTTCTGCTTCTTAGGAACATTATTATAATAAATATAACTGTTGCTGCAATTGTAAGAACTATATTAGTGTAATCTATAATCATTTTGGTCTTTTTATAAGAACCACTTGTTGTATAATACATACCAATCCTCATTTCTATGCAATTAATAGTTACGTTACTTATAGGTTTAATATGCTCCAAGTGTAGCTGCCATTACAGCCTTGATTGTGTGCATACGGTTCTCTGCCTCATCAAATACAACTGACTGCTCTGACTCGAATACCTCATCTGTAACTTCCATTTCATCAAGTCCGAACTTATCGTGAATTTCCTTGCCTATTGTTGTCTTTAAGTCATGGAAAGCTGGAAGGCAATGCATAAATATAGCGTTCTTATCAGCATTGTCCATTACCTTCTTATTAACCTGATATGGAAGAAGTGCGTTAATTCTCTCTGTCCATACCTCATCAGGCTCACCCATTGATACCCATACATCTGTGTAAAGAACTTCTGCACCCTTAGTGCCTTCTGTAACATCTTCTGTTAATGTTACAGAACCGCCACTTTCTTTAGCCCATTCCCTGCACTGGTTTACAAGATCTTCATTAGGGAAATATTCCTTAGCTGTACAAGCTGTAAAATGTAATCCAAGCTTAGCACATACTATCATAAGTGAATTACCCATATTATATCTTGCATCTCCCATATATACGAACTTAACACCTTTTAATCTTCCAAGCTTTTCTTTTATTGTAAGCATATCAGCAAGCATCTGTGTTGGGTGGTACTCGTTAGTAAGTCCATTCCATACTGGAACTGAAGAATACTTTGCAAGGTCTTCTACTATCTCCTGTCCAAAGCCTCTGTATTCAATACCCTCAAACATTGTACAAAGAACTCTTGCTGTATCTGCTATGCTCTCTTTCTTTCCTATCTGCGAACCCTTAGGGTCTAAGTAAGTTACGCCCATACCAAGGTCGTGTGCTGCAACTTCAAATGAACAACGTGTTCTTGTACTTGTCTTTTCAAATATAAGAGCAACATTCTTTCCAAGTAATGGCTGTTCAACAACTCCGTCCTTCTTCATCTTCTTAAGCTTTGCAGCCAATTCTATAAGATATTCTATTTCCTCTGGTGTATAGTCTTTTAATGTTAAAAAATCTCTTCCTTTAAGATTCATAATGCTCCTCCATTCTTTAGCATAAATCATATGTAAACAATCTCTGCTCTAAGGCTATAGCATATTATCCTGCTAATAATACCCAATTTATAAATTTAGATAACATTTTATCGCAAACAGCTCATAAATGCAACTTCTTACATATTCAAATAACACTTACCTGCTTACATCACTGTTTATTAATTATAAAAATACCAGCGTGGTAACATTCATCTATTTTCTAATCATAAAAAATACCAGCACAGTGACTTTTATCTGTTCACTGGCTGGTATTCTTATTTAGTGGAATACGTGTCCACCAATTATTACATAGTCTGACATTGCTGAAAGATTGGTTATTGAAACCATTCTGAATGATGTATATCCGCCGATATTGTTCTTTCCTGACAATGCCTCAAGTGCTGCATCCATACATTCCTGTGTACGGATACCACTGTTAAGTCTGTTCTGGAACTTAGCTGATGGGCCGCCTGCTCCATCTGATGCTCCTGAGAACTGTGACTTCTGATATATAACCCCTGTTATTGAATTAGGATAGTTAGAGCTTCTAACTCTGTTTAATACAACATTAGCAACTGCAAGCTTCCCCTCATATGGCTCATAAGCTGCTTCCCAGTCAATAATGCAGGCAAGAAGATATATTTCTTCATTACTTACGCTCATTGTTGAGTTATATGATATATCCGTTCCAGATATTGTTCTTGATATAACTGCCTGTATTCTTTCTTCTTCAGCTATCCTTGCAGCTTCCTGTTCTGCTGCAATTCTTTCTTCTTCGGCAATTCTGGCAGCTTCTTCCTCTGCCTCTTTTGCTTCTGCCTCTTCAATTGTATATCCTGTAAGGATATCTTCATCATCAAGAGTCTGGGCTATAACCTCTGCCTCCTGATTGAATAATAAAGCGGCTGTCTTAGTATATCCTTCGCAATTACCTGAGCTTATCTTAGTCATACTGCCATTAACTTCCAACACATCTACCACTGTGTTCTTATAAAGTCTTCCATTAACTGATGAATTCTCATCATCGGCTGAATATACATCAAGATAAGGTTCTGTAATTGCAAGCGCTTTATTTTGCATCTGCCCCTGCTGTTCTTCATAACCTGTTAAGATTACTTCCTCAACATTGGCTGCGTATGATGCAACTCTGACCTCGGTATCAGTAATTGTACTTTCGTGTTGCTCATAGGTAGGTTTGGCGTCTGTTACCTTTGGAAGAACCGGCATCATCATCACTACCAGCGTAGCTCCCAAACAACAAGCAGCTTTGCTACTTCTAAGTTTCATAAAGTTTTTCCCTTTCCGGCACAAGTTGTTAAATGCGCCTACAAAATGTTACAGAATTGTTACATTTTGTTACGAAAGTATAATAGCAAAGTTAATCAAATTTGTCAAATTTGTTACAAAAAGCCACGGAACACAGTGTTTCCGTGGCTTTGCGCTTATATTACTGATTTAACATTTATTAAATATTTATGAAA
This sequence comes from Lachnospira rogosae (ex Hitch et al. 2025), assembly GCF_040096455.1. Lineage (NCBI taxonomy): Bacteria > Bacillati > Bacillota > Clostridia > Lachnospirales > Lachnospiraceae > Lachnospira > Lachnospira rogosae (ex Hitch et al. 2025). Next base: position 28,242 of record NZ_JBBMER010000008.1, read on the forward strand.
ATACACCCTTAAAAAGAGAGCTTCGACACATTTCTGCCTGTTATTACAACCTCTGCCTTACTGCTTCGTATGTAAGAATTGTACACGCAATAGCAGCATTAAGTGACTCAACCTCACCCTGCATTGGAATTCTTACATATTCATCAGCCTTATCTGCTAACTTATCTGTAAGTCCATTGCCCTCATTGCCAATCATAAATGCAGTAGGGTTTGTATAATCTTTCTTATTATAATTATCTGTACCATTAAGGTGTGCCGCATATACTGTCACGCCCTTAGACTTACATACATCAGCCGCCTCGCATATATCATCTACATATATAACCGGCACACGGTAAAGTGAACCCATAGTCGAGCGGATTGTCTTAGGATTGTATATATCAACTGTGTTACTGCTCATAATAATTCCTGTAACACCTGCACCCTCAGCCATTCTTACAATAGTTCCAAGATTACCGGGGTCCTGAAGATTTTCAATAATAAGAAGTAATGGGTTGCGCTTGTCTGAAAGTATACCTTCCAAATCTGTATCTGACATTCTGACAACTGCCATAATTCCCTGTGGTGTCTGTGTATCTGCCATACGCATAAACACGTTGTCTGTCACAATCTCCAGCACGTCTTTTCCTATGCTGTCATAATTCATTCTTTCAAGGAATTCCTCATTATCAGCCTTAAAAGTCTCTGATACATATACCTTTACAAGTCTGTCTGCCGGTGCTTCTGACACCATTTTCACGCCCTCAACAACAAACTGCTTCTCCTCTTTTCTTAACTTTGCTTTTTTCTGCAGATTCACTACGTGCTTAACCTGCGAACTACTTGTACTTGTAATCATTTTTCACCATTTCCTGTATAATTAGTTAGAAAGCATAGCACTTATATTAAACTCATAATCACTAATATCCTTAGTCATGGCAAGTGCCTCATCAATATCATAATCAACGAACCTTCCGTCCTTATAAGCTACAAGTCTGTTGCTCTTTCCTGCAACTAAAAGATCAACTGCATAAGAACCCATAATAGAAGCATACATTCTGTCCTTACATGTAGGTGAGCCGCCTCTCTGCATATAACCAAGAATAGTAGCTCTTGTCTCTATTCCTGTAGCAGCTTCTATTCTTCTTGCCATTCCTGTTGAATGTCCGATTCCTTCAGCATTAATTATAAGGTGATGCTTCTTGCCTTTCTTTCTTCCGTCAATAATGTGATTAATTATTGCCTGTTCATCACCATTATATCTCTCTGGAAGAAGAATATCCTCTGCACCATTAGCAATACCACACCAAAGTGCAATATAGCCTGCATTACGTCCCATTACTTCAATAATACTACATCTTTCGTGAGATGTTGATGTATCTCTTATCTTATCAATAGCCTCCATAGCAGTGTTAACCGCTGTATCAAAACCAATTGTATAGTCTGTACAGGCAATATCAAGGTCAATTGTTCCTGGAAGACCTATTGTATTAACTCCAGTCTCAGCAAGCTTCTGTGCTCCACGGAAAGACCCGTCACCACCTATGACAACAATACCATCAATCCCGTGCTTTTTACATACCTCAGCAGCCTTCTTCTGTCCTTCTTCTGTCATAAACTCAAGACATCTAGCAGTATAAAGAATTGTACCACCTCTCTGTATAATATCAGAAACACTCTTCTTATCCATATCGATAATCTCATCATTAATAAGACCGTTGTAGCCCTTCTGAATTCCTTTTACTTTAAGTCCCTTGTTAATAGCTGTTCTTACTACAGCTCTGATTGCAGGATTCATACCAGGGGCATCTCCACCGCTTGTTAATACACCGATTGTTTTAATTTCTTTAGCCATAAATAATTTCCCCTTTCATCTAAAGTCTATGACATTCACCATATAAATATCTTGTAAGTAACAAAGTATTCTCTGTCAACAGATACAACCTTTATAACACTTACAGCTTTATAATTGTCTAAATAGTTTAACCTTTTTTAATAGTACCACAAATCTTTAAAAAGATATATTATTTTAGATAATTTTTATCTAAATTTTTATACAATTATTTTATGTTGTCGTAACATTTTTATCTCCATACAGACCCTTAAGCTTCATAAGAAGTTCTGAATTAACCTGTACAGTCCTGCTTGCAGGAAGGGCAATCCTTTTATTCTCTTTAGTGCAGTATATAATAACAGAATCTTTTCCATCTGAATTGTAAAGAATATCATTAAGCTCACTCTGCTTTGACTGGTATTCTTCTTCACTCTCAAATCTTATCCAGAGCTTTCTTGGAACAGTGTTAAAATCTATAACCTTATCACATATAAGCCTTGCATTCTCATCTGCATTTGCCTGAACCCTTCCTGTAACAAACACCTTATCTGCTGTATCTATAACTGGCCGGTTAATAAGAAAGTTCCTCGGAAATACGATTACCTCAACAGTTCCAACAAGATCCTCAATTGTAAGATATGCCATAAGCTGTCCGTTCTTGGTTGTCTTAACGCTCTTATTCATTATCATTCCGCCAATCGTAGCAGTATTGCCATCTCTTACCTTAGTTTCGCCTGTCTCATCATCTATCTCAAAATCTGTTGTGACATTGGTTATATATTTCTTCACCATTCCAGTATATTCATCAAGAGGGTGTCCGCTTACATATACACCAAGAATTTCTTTCTCGTAACCAAGCAGTTCTTCCTTAGTGTATTCCGTAACATCCGGAACTTTTATCTCATAATCTTTCTTTTCTTCCTCGCCGACAAAATCAAACAGTGACATCTGTCCAGACATCGAATCTTTCTTCTGCTTAACCGCATTATCAAGCATACTGTCTGCCACAAGCATCATCGCACGCCTCTTGTTACCAAAGGTATCAAATGCTCCCGCCTTAATAAAATTCTCTACTGCCCTTTTATTAAGTGCATCTGACATACGATTAATAAAATCCTGCATTGATGTGAAAGTACCATTACTTGTTCTTTCATTTATAATTGCATTGATTGTCGGTCTTCCAAGTGACTTAATTCCTGCCATTGCAAAACGTATGCCACCATTATCTACTGAGAATTCCATCTGTGACTCGTTAACATCTGGTGGAAGAATATTGATATTCATCTGCTTACAGGCGTATATATATCCCGCTACCTTTGATGTATTATCAATTACTGATGTCATAAGTGCCGCCATAAATTCTACTGGATAATATGTCTTTAAAAATGCTGTCTGGAACGATACAACTGCATAGCAGGCAGCGTGGGATTTATTGAAGGCATACTTTGCAAAATCAATCATATCATCATATATCTTTCCTGCAACCGTCTCATCTATACCATTATTAACACAGCCCTTAACACCTTCTTCTGGATTGCCATATATGAAATTCTTACGCTCCTGCTCCATAACATATGCTTTTTTCTTAGACATTGCTCTACGGACAAGGTCACTTCGTCCCCACGAATATCCAGCAAGATCTCGTACAATCTGCATAACCTGTTCCTGATACACAATACAGCCATAGGTTGGTTTAAGAATTGGTTCTAACTGTGGGCAGGCATAAGTAACATTTTGCTGGTTATTCTTACCTTCTATATACTGTGGAATAAAGTCCATAGGACCTGGTCTGTATAATGATATACCCGCTATCAGATCTTCCAGATTGCTAGGTTTTAATTCCTTCATAAATGACTTCATTCCTGCACTTTCAAGCTGGAATATACCATCACATCTTCCTGTACTTATCGCATCAAATACCCCTTTATCAGTGTAGTCAATCTTATCTATAGAGAAGTCCTTATTGTGCTTTTTAATAAGATTTTCTGCATCTTTAATAACTGTAAGTGTTCTAAGACCAAGGAAATCCATTTTTAGAAGTCCTAATTCTTCAAGCGTTGTCATTACAAATTGGGCAACTACTGCACCGTCAGATCCAGTTGATAACGGAACATAATCTTCTACTGGCTTTCCACATATAAGAACTCCTGCGGCGTGCATAGATGCGTGCCGTGGAAGTCCCTCAAGCCTTTTACTCTTATCAATTAAATCTCTTACAGCCTCATTGTTCTCATATTCATTTCTAAGGTCTGGATTTTCATTAATTGCTTTATCTATTGTAATTCCAATCTCTCTTGGAACCATCTTGGCAATATTATCAACCATAGCATATGGAAGGTCTAACACTCTTCCAACGTCCTTTATAACAGCCCTAGCTGCCATAGTACCAAATGTAACAATCTGTGATACACAATCCTTACCATACTTGGCAACTACATAATCTATTACTTCCTGTCTTCTCTCATAACAGAAATCCACGTCAATATCGGGCATAGATACACGTTCAGGATTTAAGAAACGCTCAAAGATAAGGCTGTATTTAATAGGGTCAAGGTCTGTAATCTCAAGGCAGTAAGATACTATGCTTCCTGCCGCTGAACCTCTTCCCGGACCGACCGGTATATCGTGCCTTTTAGCATAATTAATGTAGTCCCATACAATAAGGAAATAATCTACATATCCCATTGAATATATTACTGAAAGTTCATATGCCAATCTTTCAAATATATTATTAGTATCCCTGGCAATCTTAATAACTACATCTTTTCTATCCTCAACTGCTTCCTCTTCTGCCTTTCTGACAAAATCCTCAACAGATATATCTGCCGCCTGATTTGGATATCTTTTCTTAAGTCCCTCGTAACACAGATAATTAAGATATGTCCAGGATGTATAGCCATCTGGCACTGCAAATTTAGGGAGCTTGGTAACTCCAAATTCTATCTCTACATTACATCTTTGTGCGATCTTTTCTGTATTGGCTATTGCCTGAGGTGCATATTTGAATAAATCGGACATTTCTTCCGGTGATTTAAGATAATACTGTCCACCTGTATATCTCATTCTGTTCTCATCTGTAACTTTCTTTCCTGTCTGTATACAGAGCAGTATATCGTGTGCCTCAGCATCATCTGCATATGTATAATGCACATCATTAGTACATATAAGTTCAATTCCTGTCTCCTCAGACATTCTTAAAAGCTGTGGATTAACATAATGCTGTTCTGCAATTCCGTGATCCTGTAATTCAAGGAAGAAATTGCCCTTGCCAAATATGTCCTGATATTCCAGTGCTACCTTCTTAGCTTCTTCATACATTCCTCTTGTGAGGTATCTTTGAACTTCACCTGCAAGGCAGGCACTTGATGCGATTATGCCCTCACTGAATTCCCTTAATACTTCTTTATCAACTCTTGGCTTATAATAAAAACCTTCTGTAAAGCCCCTTGATACAATCTTCATCAGGTTCTGGTAACCCTTGTTATTCTCTGCTAACAGAACAAGGTGGTTATATTTATCATCACCTGTTCCTGCTTCCTTATCAAATCTTGAACCCGGAGCAACATACACCTCACAACCAAGAATAGGCTTTATTCCTGCATCCTTTGCAGCCCTGTAGAAATCAATAACTCCGTACATAACACCATGGTCTGTTATCGCAAGACTATCCATTCCAAGCTCTGCCGCTCTTTTAGTTATCTCTTTTATTTTACTTGAACCGTCCAGAAGTGAATACTCTGTATGGACGTGTAAATGTGTAAATGGCATATGCTCCCTCCATAATAATTATTATTAACAGCATACCATAATTCATGGTAAAAAGAAACCGTATCAGCCATATGACCAATACGGTTTCCATACATAATATTAGGAAAAAAGTTTATATAAATGTGGTGTATATCCACATTTTATCGTTATTAATAGTGCTGTTCTTTCTTAAGTTAATAGCACATTTTCTTTATCTATATACCTTTATTTATACAAGTCCAAGTACCTTAGGAAGGAACATTGAAAGCATTGGTATATAAGTTACAAGCAAGAGGGCAATAAGTATTATTGCAAAGTATGGAAGCAATGTCTTTATTACGCTTTCGATTGTAGTTCCACCAACTCGGCAGCCTGTAAAGAGAATTGTTCCTACAGGTGGTGTTATTGTACCAATTGATAAGTTGAAGCAGAGTAAGATACCAAAGTGAATTGGATCCATTCCGAATGACTTACAGATTGGTAATAAAATTGGTGTAAAGATAAGTATCGCTGGTGTTACGTCCATAAATGTACCAACTACAAGTAATAATACATTGATAAGAAGTAAGATAAGATACTTATTAGTTGTAAGACCAAGGATTGCATTTGCTATCATATCTGGAATTCCTGTAAATGCCATAGCCCATGACATAATTGATGAAAGTCCGATCATAAATGTAATGATACCTGTTGTCTTAGCTGCTTCAAGGACAATTCTTGGAATGTCTTTAATCTTGAAAGCCTTATATATAAGTGATAATACGGTTGCATATACTACTGCGATAGCAGAACCTTCTGTTGCTGTGAAGATACCACCAAGGATACCTCCGATTACGATTACGATAAGTAAAAGGCTTGGGATTGCCTGCCAGAATGTCTTAAGAGCAACCTTAACTGGAACTCTCTGCTCTGCCTGATAACCACGCTTCTTAGCCATAATTCCTGCAAGTATCATAACTGCACCACCCCAGAGAAGACCTGGAATATAACCTGCCATAAAGAGTGCTGCGATTGATACGCTTCCTGCAACGCTTGAATATACGATCATTGTGTTACTTGGTGGAATTAACATACCTACTGGAGCAGATGCTACGTTTACTGCTGTACTGTAGTTCTTGTCATATCCTTCTTTTTCTTCAAGTGGTCCGATTGTACCACCCATAGCAGCGGCTGCTGCTGCACCAGAACCTGATATAGCTCCGAATAACATATTAGCTACTACATTTGACTGTGCAAGTGCACCTGGCATACGTCCACTGATTACCTTGGCACAATTAACAAGTCTTGTTGCTATACCACCATTATTCATTATATTACCTGCAAGAATGAAGAATGGAATTGCTATAAGCGAGAATGAATTAGAACCCGCAAATATTCTCTGAGCAGAAGTTGCAAATGAAACATCTGCTGGAATCATACATATCATTGATACTGCTGATGACATACCAATTGCTACACCGATTGGAGCGCCGATAACAAGCAGTACAACCAGTATTGTAACCATTACTAAGGCTACCTGTAATGCTATACTCATATATACCTCTCATTTCTATGCACTTATGTGCATTGCGTACCTTTATGCTTCATCTTTTTTAAGTTCAAGTCCGATATTGTATATGCTGTAAAAGATAATTATTACGCCGCATATTGGAATAATTGAATATATAATACCTGTTGGAATATGCAAGATTGAGTCAAACTGTACGAAATTCATATGTGTAATCTTAAAACCACCAAATACCATTATAAGACCAGCAAATGCGATTGTTACACATTCAATTATTATATTGACGATTCTCTTAGCTTTCTTAGGAAGCTTATCTTTTACTACTGCAATATTAATGTGCTCTCTCTGTCCAAACATATATGTTGCAGATATGATTATTAACCATACAAATGAATATCTTGTAAGTATTTCTGTTACACTGCTTGGAGCTGAGAAAATGTATCTGGCAACAACCTGATAAGTTACCATAAGTACCATCATTATAAATATGAATACACTTGCATACGAAGTTACTTTATCTAATATATTTTTTACTGTCTTCATATTAATTCTCCTCTCTTAAAGCTTCTACTTTATTATAAATATCCTTTGTCATATCTGACTGGTTAGCAATACTGTCAAGTAATGGCTGGCATTTTTCCCTGAATTCGTTAGTATCCGGATACACAAAGATTGCACCGTGTTCTTCTGCTTCTTTCTTACCTGCCTCAACAGCTTCCTTAAATGTATCAAATTCATATTCTGTTGATTCCATTACAAGCTTATCAAATATTGCTCTGTCTTCTTCTGACATGCTGTCAAGGAAATTAGTACTTGCTACAACTACATCAGGGTGAACAATATGTCTTGTATATGAGTAATATTTAGCTACTTCATAATGCTTGAAATCTGAATATACAAGCTCACTGTTCTCACCTGCATCAATTACACCCTGCTGAAGTGCTGTATACACTTCTGACTGTGACATTGCTGTACCTGTACCACCCATATACTTAACCATATTAAGATATGTTGTACTATCATTTACTCTTACAATCATACCCTTAAGATCATCTGCTGAGTTGATAGGCTTGTCAGCATATATATTTCTTTCACCTGCTGTATATATTGTAAGGACTTCAAAATTGTACTTTCTTGTTGACTTGAAAAGGTCTGTAAATACCCCTGATTCTGTTGCTCTTCTTAAATGATCCATATCCTGATAAAGATAAGGTGCACCGACAATAGCAAAGTTAGAATCATATCCTTCTGGAACTGAACATGGTACTATAGCCATATCAAGTGCACCAGTTCTGATGAATTCTGCCATAGAACCCTGCTCACCAAGTACACCGTTAGCATATATAGTCATTTTGTATCTGCCATTAGTAGCTTTCTCGAACTTCTCACCAAGCTCCTTCATAGCTTTATACTGTGGGTGATTTTCATTCTGGTTAAATGCTACTCTGATAATCTTAACTTCCTGACCATCTGCACTTTTACTTCCGCATCCTGTAAGTGTAAAGCTGGCCATTAAACATACGCATAATAATAATGCCATCAATTTTTTACCCATAAAATCCTCCATTCTTATGCTTTTGCATACAAGTGAATTACTTTAAAAGTTCTACACTTACTTTAACTACAACTTTTCTTACCTTCATAGGCTCTCCATCTGCAACCTGTGGTCTGTGAATATCTGTAGGGAAGAATACACAGAAACAGCCAGGTGTTGATGTGATAAAGCCTTCATTTTCTACATCTTTAACAAATATAAGATCTCTCTCATCATATCTTTCTGCCACTTCGTAGTTACCTGTATCTGGTGTGAAGCCTAACTTTTCCCTTCCTGTTACAAGAAACTGTACATCAAGATATTTCTCGTGATATTCCGGCTTTCTTGCCTCTAATGGTTCTGTCTCAGCATCGAATACCTGTGCATACATAAGCTTTCCTTCTATCTCATATACGCCGGTTTCCATTTTAGTAAAATCATTGTTCTTTAAATATTCTATTGCTCTTTGTACTGCTGCTGGATAATTCTTAAAATCATCCTTTGTATGAATTGATGAAAATATCATAACAAAACTCCCTTCTATTATAAATATGAAATTCTATAATATATACATTTATATTTTATTCTACATTATTCTTGCTTTTGTTCTCCATTGCATGAACCATATTAACAATCATCTTATGTGATGGAACTGGAACTCCCAATCTGTCACCAGCCTTAACTACCGCACCGCTGATTGTATTAACCTCCGTAAGCCTTCCTGCCTTAAGGTCTGCATATATAGATGTTCTTCCTTCTGGAGAATTAAGAGATGTATTTCTTACCCGTTCAATCATCTCTTCTTCATTAAACTCAAGCCCCATAGCTTTAGCTACCTGCATTGCCTCTTTTATAAGAGTAACTGTCATATTCCATGCATATTCATCTGTTGCGATAAATCCGATTGGAACCTGAAGAACTCCTGTAAGAGCACTAAGTGAAACATTAGTAAACAGCTTGTCCCATATAAGCTGCTGGATATTATCATAAATGTGTGTATCAAATCCACAAGAGTCAAGACAGACCTTAACTTTGTCAAGCATATGCTGTGAATCTTCAACAAGCATACCGATATTGGTCTTGCCCTTGCCGCCTCTTCTTACATATCCGTCACCAAGGATTGCTCCATTATCTTCTGTTGTACCTATGATAATTCTTTCCTTAGGAACAAATTCCAAGATAATGTCTTCATGGCCTGCACCATTCTGAAGAGTCATTACATATGTGTTATCTCCTATTATTCCCTTATTCTCCATAAGTGCTGCTCTTGAATATAAAGCCTTGACAAATATAATTACTAAATCTACTTCACCTATTCCTTCACTACTAAGTAATGCTGCTGGGTGATATATTACATCTGTATCATTCTCAAATAACTTTAATCCGTCTGCATTAATCTTATCTACAAGTTCTGCCTTCTTATCAATCATATATACATCATTGTTAGTAGAAAGATGTCCACCATATATAGAACCCATGGCACCAGCTCCAAGTACCGCTATCTTCATAGTATGCCTCCATTTCTTCACATTTTTGTTATCTTAAATATTATTTCTTCTTAAAATATTCTTCTTTTATCTGTTTATTATTACCATAATAAATATTTTTCTTTATTTATTATTTTTGCTATTGCGGTAATAAATATTTTTTTATTATTTCTATTGCTGCCGGCAGCCCTTAAGACCGCCAGCATATTATATTATGTTAAATACATTTTTCACTGATTAGCGGGTAAATTCTGCAAGACCTTCAATAGCATAAGCTCTGATTGGGCAAGAATCCAAGCCATATATTGGAAGTGGTGAGTATGACATAAAGAATGTATCCTGTGAAAGCTTATCAAGGTTCTTTAATACTTCAAGGAATACGATGTTCTCTGCCATACAGATGTCGTGGAAAGGCTTAACATCTTCGTTGCAGTTCTCAATTGAAACACCATCACCGAAGCCTACACACTTAATCTTGTGGTCTACACACCACTGTGCTGTCTCACCATTTACTAATAATCTCTGATCCTTGTCTGTATTAGTATCAGGTGTGAATGGGTCAAGCTTGTAAGATGAGTCGATGATAAGAATATCACCTTCCTTTACCCAGCCTTCTGTTGCCTTGTCAAGGTCTGCCGCACTGATGTGCTTTCTGTGAGGAAGTGTATCCTTGAAGTCAACATATATTGCTCTTCCCATAAATGTTGTAAGTGGAAGTTCAGCAACTGATGGCCAGTTGTCATCGTGATGATAAGGACACTCGCAATGTGTTCCTAAGTGGCTTGTAAGATCCATTGCTGTGTGGAAATCAGGAATTGGTCCGCCTGTGTTATATCTGATAAGGTGGCATCTTCTTGACTCTGTCTTTGGGTCTAATGGCTTTGTAAGATCGATTACCTTTAATCCGTTTCCTAAAGCAAATGTTGTGTTCATAATTAAATCCTCCTGTGAATTAAATATTTTGTTTACTTGTTAGCTTTTTAGATACTTGTTAAATTTTCCTGTTTGTTACTTATTTGTCATTTCCTTTGACACTTGCAGTATACCAGTATACCGGTTTATAATCAATTATCAAAGCTTTATAAATTTCTGATAATATTTTTGTAATATATGCACAAGTGTAAGTCGATTTTCAAATACTTTTACTAAAATAGCATATCCATTTTTATGTATTTGTTAAACTTTTGACATTGCACCAGATGAAAACATTGTAAAAATATAGCATTTGTTGTATCATAGTGGTTTGCATAAGCTTTAATGTCTATTGCAATTTTTATATTATTTTGCAAGATTGGAGAATATATGAATAATTCAACCTCTTATTGGTTAAAAAAAGGAATTCACAACGGTATGCCTATAGCACTTGGCTACCTTGCTGTTTCTTTTACGTTGGGAATTGCCGCTAAGAATGCAGGACTGACCGCCTTACAGGCTGCCCTTGCAAGCATAACATGCCACGCTTCTGCTGGTGAGTTTGCCGGATTTACACTTATTGCGGCACTTGCTGCATATACAGAGATTGCTGTTATGGAACTTATAATTAATGCACGATATTTTCTTATGTCGTGTGCCTTAAGCCAGAAATTAGATAATAAAATACCATTTTTTCACAGACTTATTATGGGATTGTTCGTTACTGATGAGATATTCGGACTGACAGTATCTGTTCCTGAAAAACTCAACCCCGCATATATGTACGGAATGGTTCTTGTAGCCTCACCCGCGTGGGTTCTTGGAACATACTTCGGCGTGCTGTTTGGAAATATACTTCCAGCTAATATTGTAAGTGCTTTAAGTGTCGGATTATACGGAATGTTCATTGCAATAATAATTCCTCCGGCAAGGAAAAATCACATAATTGCAGGCGTTGTAGCAATATCAATGATTATAAGCTGTATATTCAGCTATGCCCCTGTTATAAGCAGCATTTCCTCTGGAACTCGAATTATTATATTAACAGTTATCATCTCACTTGCGGCAGCAATTCTTTTTCCTGTGAAGGAAGAGAATGCCAGAAGTGCTGATAACACTAATGCTACTAATAATACTTAAGAAACATATTACCTATATAGAATTGGGAGATTATTTATGCCTACACATAATACATACATATACATATTAATTATGGCTCTTGTAACATATCTTGTAAGAGTTCTCCCTCTTACACTGATACGAAAAGAGATTAAAAATATCACAGTTAAATCATTTCTTTACTATGTGCCTTATGTAACACTTGCTATTATGACTTTTCCAGCGATATTATCTGCAACCTCCAGTATAATATCAGCGGCTATCGCTTTTGTAATAGCCATCGTGCTTGCGTGGATTGGAAAAAGCCTTTTTCAGGTTGCAATGTTAAGCTGTGCATCAGTATTTATTGTAGAACTTGTTATAACATTTTTACAGACACATTAATATAAAGATTAAACCGCCGTCAGCCATTGAAATTAAAGGCTGGCGTCGGTTTCTATCAACACATTTTGTCCTATAAGTCTTTTATCCTATAAGTTCATTAATACCTTAATAAATATTAACTATCTGCTAGTGTATGTTAATGTATAACTAAAGCTTAATAAGCATTATCTCATATGTGCAGCTTTCACTAAATGCTTGGCAAGTACAGATGTTGTAACTGAGCCAACACCGCCCGGTACTGGAGTTGCGATTGAGGCAATATTCCCTATTGCTTCAAAATCCACATCTCCGCAGAGCTTTCCTTCCTCATCAACATTTATTCCAACATCAATAACAACAGCACCATCTGCAACATATTCAGGCTTTATCATCTTTGCTGAGCCTGCCGCTGCAACAAGTATCTCCGCATGCTTACAGGTCGCCGCCATATCGACTGTCTTTGTATGTACAACTGTAACTGTTGCATTTCTTTTCATAAGAAGCATAGCCACAGGTTTACCAATAACAAGGCTTCTTCCAACTACTGTAACTCTCTTGCCTTTAATATCTACACCTGCATAATCTAACATCTCTATAACAGCCTCCGCTGTACAAGGTGCATATCCTGTTTCATCTCCTGCATATACCTTAGCAAGATTAACCGGTGATATTCCATCAAGGTCTTTTCTTGGGTCTATTCTGTTCTCGACAGCCTTCTCATCAATATGCTTTGGCAATGGTCTTAAGAGAAGGATTCCATCTATGTCGGGATTATTGTTAATCTGGTCGAATTCCTTCTGAAATTCATCATTAGATATATCTGCCGCAAATGTATATGTTGTACATCTTACGCCTACTTTATCCATTTTCTTTACTGCTCCACGTTCATATGAACAGTCATCCGGTCTTTCACCAACTCTTATTATTGCAAGATGTGGAAGTTCCCCATCTATATTCTTAATATCTTCTATAAGCTGCTCATTAATAGAATTAGCAACTGGCAGTCCTTTTAATATTTCCATTAGATAATACCTCCATTATTCTGACTGTATATATTGTTATCCTGGTATTTTTATATAACTACAATGCCAATATCTTGTGATTATTATGGATGTACGCAATCCATAACCCTGTCATATACTTTATCAGCAAGTTCATTGCCTGTAATTACAAGCTCGTCAGCTTTAGTATTCATATCCTCTGCAACATCAATATTTTTCATAAGCTTTGTATTGATATACACATTTAATGAAGCTCCGTTAAGAGCCGCCTTGCACATCTGTACACCAACACCTGCATCACTGATTGCAAGTCTGCTTCCAATAACCGATATTCTGTCAATAAGCTTTATTGCCTCAACTATAAGCTCCATCATAGAAAGAGGAGCTTCACTTGCAATAAGCAAAGCATTTTCCATAACCTTATTACGGTGCTCTAACTGTTCTTCTGTATCCTTAGGAAGTCCGTAAGCTTCTGATAACGGCTTAAATGCCTTGGCATCCTTATCCATACACTCATACAATCTGTTAGTAATGTCCCCAGCTTTAACAATAAGTTCTTCTATTTCTTCCTGATATTCTGCATATTTTTTCTTTCCTGTTGTCAAAGAAAGCACCATATTGCCCAATGCCATTCCTACTGCTGCCACATATCCGCAGGCTCCCCCTCCTCCAGGAACCGGCTCTTTAGAAGCTAGAACATTTAAAAAATCCTTCATATCCATATACTTTTCCTCACTTCCTTAAATATCTGCTAAATTTCTATTGTACCTGTAAATACTGTTGTTGCAGGACCTTCCATATACACATTTCCTGACTCTGTATCCCAGCTTATATTAAGGTCTCCGCCAAGAAGATGAAGTGTTGCATCAATATCACACATTCCATTAAGCACTGTCGCCACAAGGCTTGCACAAGCACCAGTACCACATGCAAGAGTTTCCCCTGAGCCTCTCTCCCATACTCTCATATTAAGATTTTTTCTATCAACTACCTGAATGAATTCAGTATTAACTCTTTCTGGAAATGCCATATGGCTTTCAAAATGAGGTCCGATTTGTTCAATTGCAAACTTCTTTATATCAATATCTTTATCAAGATACACTATTCCGTGTGGATTACCCATTGATACGCCTGTTATCTCATATATACCGCCATTAACTTCTATCTTTTCTGCTACAACGGCGTTGGTTACTTCACTAAGTGCCTTTACTGCAACTTTGCTAAGTCCTGTATCCTTTGCGTTAGAAAGTATATCCTTGTATACAGCTTTATAATCCTTTAATGCACTTATATCCATCGGAATATCTGCGGCTTCAAGAACCGGACATCCCATATTAACCTTTGCTGTTGCGACCTTTCCGTCTGTACCTATATTTAATTCGAGTATCTTTATACCAGCAAGTGTATCAATATTTACTGTTGTCTTATCTGTAAGACCATTATCATATACATACTTTCCGACACAACGTATGCCATTGCCGCACATCTTTCCCTGTGAGCCGTCAGCATTGTACATTTCCATAAAGAAATCAGCCTTATCTGATGACTTTATAAGGATAAGTCCGTCCGAGCCTATTCCTGTATGTCTGTCACTTACCTTAATTGCAACCTCACTTGGATTATCTAATTCTTCTTTAGTGCAGTCAACATATACATAATCATTGCCTGCTCCGTGCATTTTTGTAAATACCATATATCCTCCAATCACCTTACTATAAAATTATATATCAGTATCTTTCATTAATAATACCAATCTGTTACATCTATATCTTTCTTTAATACCCATCTTTAGTGTTACGCATCCGTAAATATACTCATAACCATAGTCGCCGATTCTACCATAGTATTACCGCTGTCCATACTGCATTTTTGTATATAACGGAATGCTTCCTGCTCAGTCATATTATTCTTTTCCATAAGCATATGCTTTGCAGTATCTATTATCTTTTGTTCCTCAGGGCTTCTCTGCCTTGGCGTGGTTCTAGCTTTTCTTCTGCGGCGAATCTGCGATTGCTGCATAATCTCAATTGTAGATAATAAATCATTAACTTTAATCGGCATGGCAACGCATACAACATTGCTGTCGTGACATTCCTCCCACAAATTCTGCGACGCGACAAGCAGTATTTCAAAACTCTTTGGCTTGTATTCGTATAGTTCTGAATACAACATATTATCAGACAGCTTATAACCACATATTATAATTCCGTCTGACAGATTATCTGCCTGATTGATAGCCTGAGCACCGCTTGTACAGGGAACTGCCACATCATAACCTCTTCTTACTAAAAGACTGCGAACCGCCTTGGCCTCCTCTATTTTCGGAAACGCAACTATTAATGTAGACATATTCTAACCTCTTATCACAGTCAGTTTTTAAAATTTGTAAAGGTATTCATCAAGTTCCCACTGGGTAACCTGTGTCTTGTAATCGTTCCATTCTCTTAACTTGGCCTCTGTGTACTTAGATGTAATATGTTCTCCCAATACATCACATATGAACTTATCCTCATTAAGATATCTGACAGCATCATAAAGACTTTCAGGAATCACCTCTATAGCCGCATGCTTTCTTTCTTCATCTGTCATCTCAAATATATTACAGTCAACACTTGCTGGAACCTCAAGTTTATTCTTAATTCCATCAAGACCAGCCGCAAGGCAGGTTGCAAGTACAAGATATGGATTAGCTGATGGGTCTGGATTTCTTAATTCAACTCTTGTACCCTGTCCTCTTGAAGCCGGAATTCTTATAAGCGGACTTCTGTTAGTTGCTGACCACGCAATATATACAGGAGCTTCATAACCCGGAACTAATCTCTTATAAGAATTGACTAATGGATTAGTAAGTGCCGCCATACCCTTTGCGTGCTTCATAAGTCCTGCTATAAAATGATATGCATCCTCTGACAAACCAAGTGTGTCATTCTCATCAGCAAATATATTCTTTCCATCCTTCGCAAGTGACATATTAACGTGCATACCTGAGCCATTAATTCCATACTTTGGCTTTGGCATAAATGTTGCATAAAGTCCGTGTCTTTTAGCTATAGTCTTTACTGTAAGCTTAAATGTCATTATATTATCGGCTGTCTTTAACGCCTCATCATATTTAAAATCAATCTCGTGCTGTGCTGGTGCAACCTCGTGATGTGAAGCTTCTATTTCAAAGCCCATATCTTCAAGTGTAAGCACCATATCTCGTCTTACATTTTCACCTAAATCTGTTGGACCTAAATCAAAATATCCAGCTTTCTCGTGTGAAAGTGTTGTTGGCAGTCCGTTATCATCTGTGTGGAACAGGAAGAATTCACATTCAGGTCCTACCTCGAATACATATCCCATATCCTCAGCTTCTTTAATTACTTTCTTAAGAATCCAGCGTGGATCACCTTCAAATGGCTTACCATCAGGTGTATACACATCGCATATAAGCCTTGCAACTTTGCCCTGCTGTGGTCTCCATGGGAATATCTCAAATGTATCATAGTCCGGATAAAGATACATATCCGACTCTTCAATTCTTACAAATCCTTCTACTGAAGAACCATCAAACATACATTTGTTATCAAGTGCTTTTCCTAACTGGCTTGATGTAATAGCTACATTTTTCAAAACTCCGAACATATCAGTAAACTGAAGTCTGATAAATTCAACATCTTCTTCCTCAACCATTCTAAATATGTCCTGCTTGGTATACTTTCCCATATCACTCTGTTCCTTTCCTGATTAAATGATAAGCATAAGCGTTATTATAATATTCACCAGTGCACATTTTACGCACCCTCAACCAATACGCCAATACAGATAATATACTACATTTACCTTTATCTTGTATACATTGTTTTGTCAAAAACTAATAATGTAAACCGTCATATTAACTTTGACTTTAACATATAATATTCCAACAATAAGTGCCTGTATCATACAGAAATGAGGATTACAATGAAGATCAGCCATTACAAATTATCAGTATTACTTTCCATAATACTTCTTAGTCTTGCTACTTTTTTTTACATATACACGACAATATTCACACAACACGGTGCATATGCCAATAGTTCGGCTGTTATTAATGGAATTGGCGGAGGTAATATAACTGGTGATTGTCAGGCAGGAAAAAAAGCACTGCCAATATACTGCGTGCAGACTGACAAGAAACAGATTTCGATATCTTTTGATGCTGCGTGGGGTGCTGACGATACTATCCAGATACTGGACGTTTTAGATAAACATAATGTAAAGACTACATTTTTTATGACGGGAGGCTGGGTATCAACTTATCCTGATATGGTTAAAGAGATATACAGCCGCGGCCACGACCTTGGAAATCACAGCGAGAACCACAAACAGATGAGTAAGCTTGATACTGCCTCACAGAAAGAGGAAATTATGTCTGTACACCAGAAAATAGAAGAACTCACAGGATACAACTGTTTCCTGTTCCGCCCTCCTTATGGTGATTATAATTCTGAACTAATTAATACTATATATGGCTGTAACCACTATCCTGTACAATGGGACGTTGACTCTCTTGACTGGAAGGACTACGGCGTTGAAAACATTATAAAAACCGTCACCACGCACAAAGCACTTGGCAACGGCTCTATAATTCTTATGCACAACGGTGCTAAATTCACGGCTGATGCACTCGATACCGTCCTTACTAATCTTGAACAGCAAGGGTATGAGATTGTTCCTATATCACAGCTTATCTTAAAAGATAACTTCCATATGGATAGTACCGGACGACAATTAAATGATTAAAAGTTACATAAACCTCATCTTATAACCACCGCTGAACACTTTCCCAACTGCAAGCTTATTGCCCCACTCCCTGTCTGTAAGCCTGCAGTTAAAATCTACTGCATCAGCACGTCCATACCAAGGCTCTATGCACACAAAAGGTACTCCTTTTCCTGCTGATGACCACAATCCAAATACCGGTGTATCAAATATAACCTCAACAACCGGTTTGCAATCTTTACAAAGGCTTACACATTTTATGTCGTTGTTCTCAATAATATAAGCATCCTTATCAAAGAAATTCTCTGTCAATGTCACATTTTTATTAGTGATTGGCATATAGTGGATATCTGGCTGTACAAGTCCATCCTTTGATAACAAATGATATTGTATTCCATTCTCTTTGGTTTCGAATCTTACCTGTGCTCCAATGGCATTTTCACCACACACAAAAGCCGGATGTCCACCAATGCTGAAATACATCTCTTTATTATCCTTATTCACAACTTCCCATATAGTTATGACATTATTATCTGCCAGTCTGTGTGTTATCTTTAACTCAAAGTCAAAAGGATATACAGCTTTAGTGTTCTCATCAGACTCCAGTTTCATAACCACGGCACTATTATCCTTCATAACAAGACTAAACTCCATATCTCTTGCAAAACCATGCTGTGTCATATGATATTCTTTTCCCTCGTATATTGAAGTATCGTTCTTATACCTTCCAACCAGCGGGAATAATACTGGTGTATGTCTTTTCCATATGTCTGGCTGTCCAGACCATATAAACTGCTTATTATCGCTCTTTCTAATAACTGATACTATCTCACAGCCCTTACTATCTACAATCACCTCAAAATTATCATTACTAAGTGTATACTGCATATATTTCCTCTCCCTTATGTTTATTTGCAGTTACCTGCCTTATTATCTGTCGTTATTCATCCTCCAGTCTATGCATCTTTGGAGATATTCAACATATTCTGGATTTTTGCACATACCCTTTCCCGGATTATCTGAAATCTTAGCAACGTCCATTCCATTACATTTAGTAGTCTTCATTACTATATTAAGTGCCGGAACATCTGTATCATTACTTATATATGTTCCTATTCCAAATGCAACCTTAGCTTTTGCATTAAAGTATCTGTAAAGCTTGTCAGCCCTGTCAAAGTCAAGGCTGTCACTGAATAATAATGTCTTATTAGCAGCATCTATCCCAAGACTCTCATAATGCTTAATCATCTTATCCCCCCATTCGTATGGGTCGCCGCTGTCATGTCTTACACCTCCAAAAAGTGTTGCATAAGTAAGCTGGAAATCCTTTAAGAAGCAGTCTGTTGTTATCGCATCTGTAAGTGCAATACCATTAAGAATTCCATATTCCCTTACCCAGGCATCAAGTGCATACCAGTTAGAATATGCCGGATTGTGCTTATGGTTGCCCTGTCCTGTACACATTATCCACTCGTGTGCCATTGTTCCAACAGGTGTAAGATTATATTTCTTGGCAAGATATACATTACTTGTTCCTACGAACAAAGAATTACCATTATAGTCAGCCTCTGCAAGTGTCTTAACCGCAAGTTCCTGTGCCTCTGATGATAATCTTCTTCTAAGTCCGAATTCACTAAAGCTTCCAAGCCTGTATACATTCTTTCCTTGTGCTTCATCAGCCTCATCGGCCTCAAGTGCCTCAACCTTGGCACTTAATCTTTCCTTAAAGCTCTTAAGAAGTTCATCATAATTATATGCCATTCTGAAATACACTTCATTGACAATCGCAAGTGTTGGTATCTCATATAATGAAGTATTAAGCCACGTTCCAAAAGTTTCTATGCTAAGTCCACATTCTGCATCAGTTGTAATCTTAAAATCAGCATATCTTGCCTGCCATAATCTTAAGAAATCAACATAACTTCCTTTCATCCACTTAACATTTTCAAGATAATCAAGCTCGTCCTCTGTAAATCTTAAAGTACAGAAATGCTTTATCTGCTCTCTGATTTCTTCTACCATCTCTTCTGTAAAATGTACATCTTTATTCCTGCACTTAAATGTCCAGGTTGTCTTATAATCAGAGAACTGGTGGTAAATTGCCTGTCCCATACTGAACTTGTACATATCTGTTTCCAAAAGACTTACTATAATTGGATTTAATTTCATAAATAATCCTCCGTTCCTGTGCTGCTGCACTTACTCCTGACTGTCATTACTGTATACATATAACTCTGATAACTTATTGCCTGTTATTGATACACCTTTTTTATTAACGGCCTTTATTTTATCATTTATACTTCTTTTAAAACTTGTCTTATACAACTGCTTTCCAAGTATAATCTCGTACACTCTCTGCAAATCTGGAAGTGTGAATTCCTTTTGCATAAGATTAAATGCAACATCACTATATTGTGTCTTATTCCTTAATCTCATAAGTCCCTCCAGGATAATCTGGGCGTGGTCAAATGCTAACGCCTCATAACTTATAAGTTCCGGAATGTAACTCTTCACGCTGATACAGCCATTTTTAAATGTCTTTTCCTTAAGCGAATATTTAATCGTAATATTTTTTTCTTTATTAGCAAATGTCAATATCTCATCATTAAATGTTATATCAAACCATAATGCTTCACTCGCATCATCTCCAGCCTGCGGCTTAATTCCATCAATTGGAATAAGTGTCATATACGCTATATCTATAACCCTCATTCTTGGATCTCTGTCCGGCTGGCTCATTGTATAGAGCTGTTCCATATATATATCTTTAAGTCCTGTTTCTTCTTCAAGCTCTCTGCACGCTGCCGTATACGCTGATTCTGTTATATTTACAAAACCTCCCGGAAGTGCATAACAATCTA
Organism: Lachnospira rogosae (ex Hitch et al. 2025); assembly: GCF_040096455.1. Taxonomy (NCBI): domain Bacteria; kingdom Bacillati; phylum Bacillota; class Clostridia; order Lachnospirales; family Lachnospiraceae; genus Lachnospira; species Lachnospira rogosae (ex Hitch et al. 2025). The sequence goes on from NZ_JBBMER010000008.1 coordinate 49,332, forward strand.
TATATGGATGATTATTACGCTTTATAAGAAGTACTTTAAGACATTTTAAATCCCTGCTCATGCCAAAAAGAAGCATATCAACCGTAACACTAGGTCTTTCATAGTGTCCCGGATTATATTGTTCAAGAAACTCCTTTTCTGTAAGCCCATCTTTATTTCTTCTTTCAGCTCTTGGTATATACTCATTATTATTGCTAATTTCACTCATAAAACCTATACCTCTTATTAAAAGTAGCTTTTTGATACTTTTATATATACTACTTTTGTACTAATATGTCCAGTACTTTTTACTAATCAGCCGCGTTCCTGTCTTATCCCACTCCGATTTTTTATTCATTATCTACATAACCATTCCCTGCAATAACATAAAAATAAAGCTGTCACACTAAACTTAATCTATACATTATGCAGCTGTAAGCATACTGCCTTCTACCTGCATATTATACAAATTACCATTTAGTGTAACAGCCCAATTACCATTTAATTATAGCTTTCTTATAATTGTATCATTCTTTAATTATAATTGTTAAACATTAATATCCCAACGACTTTAAAGTACTATAATCACTAAGCTGCATATAATACTTAACATTATTATAAGTATCCTCATCATAATAGCTTACTGATAATATAACCTTATCAGTATCAAAGGTCTTATCAAATGGATTGTCAAGTGCTTTTCTTATTTCACTGATAAGAGTCATATCTGATATATTACTGCTGTCCATATAATAATAATCGCCGTCTTTTATTGAATATATATACAATGTAAAATCATCATCATTGTCCGATTTATTCAATCGTTTACTTTCAAAGTTATCAAGATACTTTTTAAGCTTATTACTTGTCTCTGATATATTCTGTGATGCTACTTTATTAACTGCATTATAATAAGCATTTAAAGTCTTAGGAAGCTTATCACCTAATAATATCTGTGCTGAGTATGGTATTCCATTTCTTGTAAACGAAATGTATATATATGGCATACCACCCCTGTATCTTGATGAAATATCATTAATACAGCTATAATACTGTGTAAATGGAATACTGTTAATTTCATTAATGAAAGTTTCATACACTTCTTTAGCTGCTTCCTGTGTAAATATGCTATCCATAAATGAAAGCTTTGCATCTTCAAATGCTGGAAGATTCTTATATTCCTTACTTATATCCTGCATATTCTCGAACTTAGAAGCAAGCTTAACAACCTCTGACTGCTTAATGAATACTTTTCTGTATCTTCCAAATATGCCGTCTTTAATATACACATTATATTTTATATATTCTTCATTTTTTCTTCCATTATTATAATAACCTGCACTGATATCCTGTATATTCTGTAAATTATCCTCAATACTGTCTGCTACAAGCTTTATAACTTCTTCATCTGTTATCTTGAGTCTGCCTAATATATCCTCAAAATAATCTTTTTCTTCTGAATAACTGTATGACAACATATTGTCGTTTACAATTGACATCTTTACATACTTTACCTTTGAAGTATCTGGAACGTACGAAAGCATCTGCCCAATTCCTGCATTAACAATCACTCCAAATACTGCCGCAAGGACGTAAGCCAGAATAATTGAAGGCATTGCTTTTATTATTCTGTGAAGTTTCCTGCTTGATATGACTTCATATATTATTACAACAAATGCAGCCACCACAAATGAAACCACTATATATTCAAGAAAATATCCTCTGTAACCACTACGCTTTTCCCTTATATAAAGCATAACTCCAAGAACACTTATAACAAAACCGATTGCAGTTCTTATTGCAAACTGTAACTTCCAGCCGAGTGCCGGCTTACCTGCTGTCTCACTCTTTCTCTTAGTAAACAGTACACAGCCAAGAACAATATAAATAACTGCAAGAACCAGTGTGTATATATTAGAGGCGATCGACAAAAGCATCTGTGAAACACTTGACGATGTAATATATAAAGGTTCAAATGCACCAAATACCTGTGCTGTAAGCATATTATAAGAATTATCAAGTATCCACACAGGACATTCCATAGTCGCTGTAGCAACTGAATCTGTAACTGTACTTGCGATAAGCAGTATAATAAATCTTGGTAGAAATACTATAAGTCCTGACACACATATATTGCTGAATATATTACCTGTTATTGAACAAGCCAGTGCAATTGCCGCACTGCAAAGAAGTGCACATATAAATTCTGCAACATATATATGAATTGTTACACCATAATCAACTATAAAATAGTTCCTAAAAATGTGGTAGCCTATAAAGCTTGCCACAAAAGCTGTCAGCATTGATACTGCCTGCCAGAATGTAACTGCAGCGAACTTACTTATAAATAATGCCTTTCTTTTGTACGGAAGTGAATGGTAGAAATCACTTGTACTTCTTTTATTAAGAAATGACCACGCATAAAGAGCAAGTATCGGTGTTATAACCAATACAACAATCAGCAGCACTCCTTGTGATGATATCGGTGACACCAATGATGTATAAGGCGATGACATATTAATAACTTCTGTGCCACTCTCTGCTGCAGCATTAGCGGCATTTATCATTTTTTTAATATTAAGTCCTTCTATGATAATTGGAAATCCTGATACAAATGCCACAACTGCTAAAGATATAAATCCAATCACCTTTAACTGTATTACTGTCTGCCAGAACAGCTTTAAACTAAATACATTTTTATTATTAGTATTGTCCATCAAGTTCCACCTCCAATGCTGTATCAAATTCATAACCTAACGCTTCCATCTCATAAGTAAATACTTCTTCTAATGTAAGCGGAAGCACATCAAGAACAAGCGGATTTAACTTACTAAGCTTCTCAACAGTTGTATCTCTGTCGCCATTAATAATCATATTGGCAACAGAACCTTCCTGTCTGTATCTTATTATGTTAAATTCATCAAATGTACTTCTTGAGAATTCATTCCTGAATGCAACCTGAATTTTAAACTGTGATGTCTTTAATTCAAGCACGTCACTGTCAAGTACAAGACCTCCTCTGTGCAGTAATGCAAGATGGTCACATATATCCTCAAGCTCCCTTAATGAATGTGAAGTCACAATAACAGTTGCATTATATTCAATAACATCATTGCATATAAGCTTTTTAACAAGATTTCTCATAACAGGGTCAAGCCCGTCAAATGTCTCATCAAAGAACATATACTTTGCCCTTGTAGACAATGCCAGTATAATAGCCGCCTGTCTTTTCATTCCTTTAGAAAAATTACCTATTGGCTTTGCTGGATTTAACTCGAAAAGCTCTGTAAGCTTATTAAATCTTTCCCAATCGAACTTTTCATATATTGATGCATACAGCTTTGCCATTTTATTCATATTAGCACCTGGCAGGAAGAATAATTCATCTGCCACAAGAACCACATTTTCCTTAATCTTAGGATTTTCATATATTGGGGCATCATCTATATATGCCTCACCCTTTTCCGGCTTATATATGCCTGCAAGAACTCTTAAAAATGTTGACTTTCCTGCACCGTTAGAGCCGACCATTCCGTATATACAGCCGTCACTGATGTTACAAGTAATATTATCAAGTGCAACAAAGTCTTCAAAATTCTTGCTGACTTCCTTAACCTTAATCATCACAAGCCCTCCCTTATTTATTCTATTTCTTCATATACCTTATTAACATTTTCAATAATCTCATCTTTAGAAATACCTGCTAATGCAAGCTCCCTTACAATCTGGTTTAACTTAGGAAGCTTCTCCCTTACATTAACTCCCAAAGCTTCAAGTGCGTCAGGCGATATAAACGACCCTTTACCCGGAACTGTGACTATCATCTGTCTTCTGTCCAGCTCTGAATACGCTTTCTGAATTGTATTAGGATTAGTTGACAGTTTAACTGACAGGCTTCTTACAGATGGCATTTTATCTCCCTCTTTAAGAATTCCAGTCATTATCTGCTCCTCAACCTGATTTATAATCTGTTCATATACAGGCACTCGCGACATGACATCTATAACGAACATCGTATTACCAATCCTTTCTAATATTTAATTCATATTGATTATAATTTATCTATAATTGTTATTAACTATCATAAGTCTTATAGATCTTATAATTACTACCAGTATTCTATACCAGTTATCCATTGCAATGTATTAACTGTACTATATTAATTAGTACAGTTGTTATGATTAATATATTATATACCTTGAATTTTGTCAATATGAAATTAATTAGTATATTTGCATAACATCTTCCTCTTTGATTAACACTTAAATTATGCTACAATAATTCTAATTATGACGTGTCACAGGTAAATATGCTTTTCTTCGCTAAGAAACCGCTGTTTATGCCCCTGACACTCACATTATTAACAATTATTAATACAGGAGGATTATCTAATGAGCGAAGCATGTTCACATAACTGTTCAAGCTGCGGTTCTGACTGTAGCGAAAGAACAGCACCACAGAACTCAAGAAATGATAATAATAAAAATGTAAAGAAAGTTATAGCTGTTGTCAGTGGTAAGGGCGGTGTCGGAAAGTCACTTGTAACTTCACTTCTTGCAGTTAAAGCACGCCAGTCTGGTCTTAAAACTGCCATTCTTGATGCTGATATAACAGGACCATCTATCCCTAAATCTTTTGGTCTTTCAGGCAAGGCAACCTGCAATGAAGAAGGTACAATAATATACCCACCAGAAACCCGCACCGGTATCAAGACTATGTCACTTAACTATCTTCTTGATAACGAAACCGACCCTGTTATATGGAGAGGTCCTGTTATCGCCAGTGCTGTTAAGCAGTTCTGGGAGGAAGTAGCATGGGAAGATACAGACTGTATGTTCATCGACTGCCCACCTGGAACTGGCGATGTTCCACTTACTGTATTCCAGACACTCCCGGTTGACGGAATTGTTGTTGTAACATCACCTCAGGATCTCGTATCTATGATTGTTGAAAAGGCTGTTAATATGGCTAAGATGATGGATATTCCTGTTATCGGAATTGTAGAGAATATGTCATATTTCAAATGTCCTGACTGTGGCAATATCCACTACATTTACGGAAAAAGCAATATTGATAAGGTTGCCGAAGATATGGGCATTAAAAATGTTGCTAAAATGCCTATAGACCCACACGTTGCTGAATATATCGATGCAGGACGTGCTGAGGAGCTTGATGCCTCTGCACTTGATACTATATTCAAAGATATTTAAGGATTATATTATGAAAAGGATAATAATGTTTAAAGGTGGAGTTGAAACACTTGAGTTCTTCTCTGTTGAAATAGCTGAATATTTAGAAAGCAAGGGATACGAAATATTCTGGTACAACCTGCTTTTATCAAAGAACAGCTTTAATGAGCTTATGCACTATTATAATAATCAATGCAATGAACAGCTCTATGCAATTACCTTTAACTTTGAGGGACTTGAGGGCGAAGAAGGGTTATATAACAATGATGGCTGGAACTTCTGGGACTATTCTGGTGTTACAGTTATTAATATCGTTGTTGACCACCCTTTATATTACAATCAGTTTCTTAAAGCTCTGCCTGAACATTATCGTCAGGTCAATATTGACCATATGCATATTGATTATATGAAACGCTTCTTTCCCGATGTTGATGTATATTTTATCCCATCTGCCGGAACCGAGCTCAATAAACACAGAAAGCTTATGAAAGATTATGATTACCTGCCAATGTGCCAACGTCCAATCGATGTAATATTTACAGGCAATTACACTCCTAAGCATATTCTAAGAAAGCAGCTTAATAATATGGAACAGGATTATATTGATTTCTATGAAAGTGCCTTAGAACGCCTTATTATGTCACCAGACCTTACTATTGATGAGCTCTCAGAAATGTGTCTTAAAGAAGAATTTCCAGAAATAACTGATGAACAGCTCGCCAACTGTATGCCGCCAATGATGTATGTTGACCTTTCTGTAAGATTTCACTACAGACAGCTTGTTATCCGTATGCTTGCAGACTCTGGAATAAAGCTTAATACATATGGTTCCGGCTATAATTATATAGAATGTAACCACCCTGAGAATATCATTATGCACGGCGGTGTTAATTCCCAGAAATGCCTTGATATGATAAGCCAGTCCAAAATATCACTTAATGTAATGCCCTGGTTTAAAAATGGCATTCACGACCGTATATTTAACAGCTGTCTTAATGGTGCTGTCAGCCTCTCTGACTCATCTATATATATTGATGAATTATTCACCGACAGACAGAATATAATATTGTATGACCTTAATATGTTAAGGGATTATGAGCTTTCCGGGTATGACCTTAATATCACCAAGCCTCTTACAGACTATATTAAAAAATTATTAGCAGACGACAATAAGCTTCAGGCTATTGCTGATAACGCTTACAGCCTGTGCCATAACAGGCACGACTGGAAAAACAGAGCCTCCATTATAGAGACCCTGTTAAGATAAGTTGACTATTCTTTTGTTATATGTTAAAATAATATTTACTTGCGGATGTGGCGGAACTGGCAGACGCGCTAGATTTAGGTTCTAGTATCGTACGATGTGCAGGTTCGATTCCTGTCATCCGCATTTTTTATTTTAAAATATTTATATTTTGATTATATCTTTAATTCTAATTATATTTTAGTATCCTTTGATTATCTTATGTATTACAAGATACTCTGCCACAAGCGTTACTGGTGCAAGTATTATACACCACAGCGATAACACGATACATTCCTTCATACAGATTTTCTCTATTACTTCCCTGTCTGCACCTGTATTCCTCATAACACGTATTATATCTTTATACTGTTTCATTCTCGTTACAAGAATAACCAGAGATACTGCTATATACACGAATACTGCTGCCGCCAGAGATACTCCATATAATATGTAATTGACTATTGCTTCCCTTCTGGCATCATCTTTATCATCTGAATACACATAATATGAAAATCCTGCTGGTCCAAGATATGATTGCAGATTATTGCCTGTAGAAAGATTTACCGAATCTAAGCTGTACTTTACATTAATCTGGTTGTATTTCATTGCAAGTGTAATTGTTTCTGGTAATTCTTCCATACCAAGCAGATTTCTAAGCAATTCATTCTGGCGGTCTACGGCCCGTTGTCCAAGCTTATTAGAAGCTACCATCGTATATTTGGCATACTCAGGTATATACTCTTTTAATCTTTCCTTTATTTCATCATTAACATAGACTACATTAGCAGCCCTTGTCACTGCCGCCGGTGCAAAAAGAGTATCATATTCATATTCATTTAAAATAGTATTTCCAACGATACCTTCAGCAACTGACCTGCTGACCTGAATATTTTCATCTATATTCATTATTTCCCTGCACCTTTTATCAAGCTCTTCTGTGGTTATATCAGAAGTAAGATAATCCTCATTAAATGACTTGTAATTATCATTAACCGTTATCATTCCATTATTATACATATATTCATATAAATTTTCGTAATATTCACCACCATAAGAACTGTCATAAGATGTAGAACCTTTTGGAAAGCTGCAATAATTCATAAGATTTATCTTCGTATCTTTGCCAATTGTACTATCATACCCTCCATGTATATTGGGTTCTTCAAATACAATTACCGCATCGCCATTACAGAAATCTTCATAACTAAAATCGCAATCCTTAGCATAATCTATCAGTATATTATAGATTTCATAAGATGGCTCAACATACTCAGCCGCATACAGATAATTATTATTTACTGACTTAGCCTCCTGTATATTCCAGCCTTCCCAGGTCCACATCCTTGACGTTTCAAAACAGGAATACTGCACATCTTTTATTCCGGATATTCCCTTTATATAATCTATTATGTGCTCATCTATTCCCTGATACATATAGGCATCTGCATACTTTTCAATAACCACATTGCCATATGTATAAATTATTCCACTGTCATTGTTCTGTGGTATATTTTTTGACCTCTGAAAATATTCTTCTTTTGTTACATTATCAACTTTGCCATTCTGCTCAGCTATTAATAAATAACTGCTGTCTTTACTGAATTTCTCCTTCATCTCATTGGTCCATATTGCAACAGGGTTATATATATAATTAATATTATAATAGCCTTTTTTATCAACCTTTTTAAAAGCTATTATATCTGAACTCTTTGTGATATTATTATAGTTTTTATATGTTACAGATATGTTCATAGCACATACAACTATTATTACTAGCATTAATATGCCAAATACCCTTGTAAGTATATTCTGGACTGCTCCGTGCGACTGCATAAGCCTTTTATGCGTGTAACATATATAATTATCCTTATTGATTGACTTACTGCGTATCCTTGGTTTCTTATACTTTCTAACCCTGTAAGACTGTCCCCTGCTTCTTTTACTCCATTGAATTATATTGATGACACAGCACATAATTACAGCTATTATAAATGTCAGAAATGTATTAACATACACACTATTATCTATTGAGTAGAACTCAAAACCACATTTGTGTTCAATAAATATACATACCGCTTTCCCTGCAACTATTGAAAAAATCAGACATAACAGCAATGAACTTATCAATATAACAGCATTTTCAATTATAATTATAAATGCCATCTGTACATTGCCTGCACCTATGTTCTTAACAATACTGCGTGTCCTGCTTCTTGCTTTATTATACGATATAAGCTGATATATTATTGCTGCTATGGCAAGTATCATAACAACTATGTACATATATTTATATACATAATTATCCTTCCACGGCTTATAATCATATACACTGCTGTTATATGTAATATATATAGGACTTACCTTCTGCTCAATTCCATTGTATATATCCCTATAATCCTCTTTGATGTAATCATTAATAGGATAAATAAATATACCGCCGCCATATCTGTTAATGGCTTTTCCCTCACTCTCAGTTACAATGATACCTGGAAGCTTATCACCGCCATGCCACACATCTGTGTAACTGTTAAGTATTCCAACAAGCTTATATGTCTTAGTTAATTTATCAGAAGTTCCATTCAGATATGTATCAATAACTATATCCTGTCCAATATCACTGCCCTGTTCAAGCTTTATAAGTGTACTCCACTCAACTGCAATCTCATTATCCTTTGCTGGCATTCTTCCTTTATTAAGCTTTATATTACCTATCTCAATAAATCTGTCTGACAACGTGCCAATACTTATATCAGTCTTTCCCACCGAATTATATACATAATTATTAACCTGTGCCAGACCGGCAGTTCCAAGATACGGATGATTTTTCAAATCATTATTTTCAGCCTTGACTGAGCCCTCATACATTACATACCAGCTTCCAAAACGGCTCTTAGCTGACTGTATCTGCCATTTATACATATTGCTCTGGAATATAAGTGTTCCAGCTACAAATGTAAAGGCTATAAATATCACAATCAAAGTTCTTAATACTTCTTTCCACCTTTTACGCAGTCCTTTGAGGCAGTATTCCAGCAATTCTATGTTCATACGTTCACCTCCGATGATACATTTCCATCTACAATACTCAATACCCTGTCTGCATATCCAGCCATCTGCTTATCGTGTGTTACCATAATAATCGTCTGGCGGTATTTACTTGCCGCTAATGCAAGCATTGCAGCTACATTTTCTGAACTTCCTGCATCAAGATTACCAGTTGGTTCATCAGCATATACAACAGCCGGATGATTAATCAATGCCCTTGCTATTGCCACCCTCTGCTGCTCACCCCCTGACATCTCATACGGATATTTCTCATAACAATATTCTATCTGCAACGAACTCATCAATTCCCTTACTTCGTCCCCGTCAATGTCTTTATTGTCAAGAATTAATGGCAGGACTATATTCTCATACGCTGTATATTCTGGTATAAGGCTGTAATCCTGATATATATATCCGATATTCTCACGTCTGAACTTTGATAACTGCCTGTCCTTAAGTTCAGCTATATTAATGCCATCTATACATACATTACCCTCATCTGGCTTATCAAGCGTTCCTAATATTCTTAAAAGTGTCGATTTACCCGAACCACTCTTTCCTACTATCGCAGTAAATTCACCTTTCTTAATATTAATGTCGCATTTTTTCAATGCGTGTACCTCAACTGTTCCAGTATGATAGGTTCTGCATATACCCTCTGCTTTCAATATGTATTCCATCTTCACACCTCCTTATCTTTTGTTATCAGGCTTGTCCGCAGTACTTCATCACTGCTTAATGTACTGCTGCCTGTCTGATTACTAACTGTTGTACATTTATTATTTATTGCTATGACTGTATTATATATTGCACGACTTACATACAACTTACAATTTGCCCTTAAATTTATATAATGGCAGTATTATTTTAAATTGTGCCCCTCCATACTTGTCACTATTGCCTGCCCTTATATTTCCGTGGTGTGCTTCTATTATAAGTTTCGACAGGTTAAGTCCTATTCCTGCGTGGAATTCGTCCTGACTTTTCCTGCTCATAAATCTGTCAAATATTCCTGCTATATCACAATCCTGTATTCCATCTCCATTATCAGATATAGTTATCATACATACCTCTGAATTACTGCTTATATCTATATAGACCATACCATCCTTCTTCTGGTTAATATGTTCATAACAGTTACTTATAACATTAATCAACGCCTCTAAAAGCCAGCCCTCATCTGCATACATCTTTCTATGTCTGTCTTCATTGCCATAATTAACCGACACTTTCTGCTTATCATCAACCGAACACTCCACACTCTCCTCAACTATATAATCAATAACTATCTCATCTGATGAAAGTGTGATTTTTCCTGACTCTATACGGCTTATGTCTAGTAATTTCTTAATAAACATCTTAATTTTAAATGTATTCTTCGTACAATCTGTTATCAGTCTGCATATATCTTCATTAATTCCACATAATTCCTGTATCATCTCAAGCTTCATAGTAATTACAGACAGTGGTGTCTTAATCTGGTGTGCTATATTTTCAACGAACTCCTGCATTTTCTTATATTGTATTTTGTTATATTCGTGTTCTTTATTAAGCTCCTCCTTCAAAGAAACATTTTTTCCTGCAATAACCTTAATCTGTCCCATATAATCTTTCTTGCCAATCTTATAACAGCTGATAAGACCGTATATAAGAATTACAGCAAGTATTAAAGCTATTACAATATAACTTACAAGCTCTCCATTTATCCTTAATAAATATGTGTAGCCTTTAGCTGAATATCCTGCCTCAAGCATTGCATCAGAGCCTGCCTGTAACGTATACTTATTAATATTAAGATACATCAGGTTATTAACAAGCTGTACTGCCGAATTCTCATCTGACAAATAAAGAGCTCCAACAAGAGCCCTTTGTTTAATATTATAATATACAATTAACGACACTATTATAATCACACTTACAGCCATTACTCCTAACACGAAAAATGTCTGTTTTATTCTATAATTTCTTACGTTTTTCTTAACATCTTCTTCTGTAATTCTAACTATTCCCATAGCTTTCCCCCTCTTTTTATATTATCCAGCGGTATCCTACATTTCTTATTGTTTCAATATATGGAATATGCTCATCTGAGAATGTTCCAAGCTTTGCTTTTAATCTGCTCATTGTAACTGTCAGTGTGTTATATTCCACATAATTGCCGTGCATATCCCACAGTCTGTCAAAGAACACATCACGCCTTACAACCCTGCCTTTATTCTCAATCAATATCTTTATAATATCCCATTCATTTGATGATAGCTTAAGCTCTTTGCCGTCACGATAAAGCTTATACTGGTCAAAATGCACTGACAGGCTTCCTTTATTATAGACATCACCTGAATTCATATCTCTTCTTCGCAGATTGGCACTTATTCTTGATAACAGCACCGCATTATGAAATGGTTTCGTCACATAGTCATCTCCGCCCATATCAAGCCCTTTTATAATAGATTCCTCATCATCGCACGAGGTAATAAATATAATCGGTGCGTCGCTGTTATGTCTTATTCTTTCACAAATGTCAAACCCATCACCATCAGGAAGCTTCACATCAAGCAGATACATATCATATATATCCGTATGCTCATCAAATTCTTTAACACTTCCTGCCGTTATAACGTCATAATTCTTTAAGATAAGCAGTTCCTTTAATGTCTCCCTTAATTCCCTGTCATCTTCCACAATCATTATCCTGTACACTAACCCCACCTCTTTTACTCTCACTAATTCTCTTAACATTGTAATAATTGTAATATGATTAATATTAACATATATAGCTTGCAATCAGCTTACAAAATGTTCTTTAATATTGTATCTGCATTACTTATTGTGTAATCTGTCAATCTATATGCCATAATTCTTACCCCTGTAATAACAGGAACTACAAATCCATTAGAATATAATTTCGCACATCTGTTAATAACGGTCTTATTAGTAACTTTCAATGCTCCTGCCACATCAACAGGCTTAAATTCATACATTTTATTCTCTATTAAATATGCTAATAATTCTTTATCCTTCTTATTAAGATAAGATAAATTAACTTGTTCACTCTGCTTATTGGTTTCCATTGATAACTCGCAGACCTTATTAGAATATAATTCCATCATTCTCAAAAAATACGTTATCCATATCTCTGGATGAGGTGGATTTTCGCGCCCCATATAGTACAATGCTGGCAGACCCATTTGTAATGAACTATAGTATTCATCTGAGTCATATGCAAAATATTCCTCTAATGAGCCTATACCCTGAAATCCATAACCATAATAATCTAATATATATCCTGAAAGCAGTCTCGCTGTTCTTCCATTACCATCTTCAAATGCGTGTATTGTAATTATCTGATAATGAACAATTGCCGCTATAATAAGTGGATGGTCATCAGTTGTATTAACATACTCAACAAGTTCATCTAATAATTCAGGTATCTCATTATACTCTGGTGGTATATATTCTGCTTCCTGTGTCTCAGAATCATACACAGCAAATAAATATCCCGGCGGCATTGCACCCCTTAAACCTATTTTTTCTTTAGATGCCCCTTTTTCTACAATTGACTGGACCTTTAATATAAGTTCCTTTGTAAATGGTGCTTTCTTAGCTATCTGCTCCTCAAGATAATTCAGTGCCATATAATAATTACGAACTTCCTGCTCTGGCTTTAAAAAATGCTTATGCTCATCTTTATCTATAACATCGCTTACCTGCTTTTCCGTCAACGGATTTCCCTCTATTTTATTAGAAGCATACGAACTCTTTTTCTTAGAATTCTTACGAAGTTTATTTCTCGTAATAGCTGGTAATTTTATATTATTAAGCGTAAATTTATTCTGTTCAATATTAGTTATCATTCGTACAATATCGTTATTTAAAACAGCCTTTATCACTAATAACATCATCTCCTTACATATATCCTCATAAATATATAATACAATCCCCCTCATATTTTTTCCACTAAAATTACACTATTATTACACTATTTTTCACTAAAATTACACTATTCCCCTCTAAAATTACATTATCCCCACAATACATCTACACTATCCCAAAAATTGAGCATAAAAAAATCACGGGGATATTTTCTAAGAGAAATATCCCCGTGACCACTACACATCACCTAAATATCGCCAACGCACAGTTGTGCGAGGCTGTTATATTACAAGCTGGGTGCTTTTGCAGCCGTCGGCACTTAGCGGCTGTCCTTTAGCCGCTTACGTGTCCGCTACGGCTACAAGCAGCGAGAGCGTGCCCAGCGGTAATATAACACCCTCGCACAACGTCCGTCTGGTCTTATATTTACCTACCTCCCCATAGTCCCCATCACCACCAGCGACATAATAGGAATCATAAGTATCGTAGATATCGGATTTAACGCCGCCGCTATATCGGTAGATACACCCAGCCTCTCGCTATATATTATTGACACAGCCGCTGATGATGCGAACATTGCCGCCGCTAATATCTGTCTCATAACTAGCGGTGCCGGAAGTACGCAATATATAAGCACAGCTGCAATAATACCAATAACATAACGCATTGAAAGCAGTGTTATCACTTCTTTTGCAGACTCTCTGCTCATATGAAGTTCTAATGACACACCTATCATTATCATTGTAATAAATCCGTTTCCTTTTCCACAGAAATCTGCTGCCATCGTTATAAAATCCGGAAGCCTGCAATTAAGAAATGACAGTATTGTCATAATCATATATGTATCAAATGGAACTGATGTTAACAATCCTTTTAAAATTGTTAATACATAATTATCATTTTTATCTTTACTGCCTCCATTAAGTCTCATTTTGCCTATTGCATAGGTTGTTCCCAATGTATAAAAAGAATCTCCGACATCAAACATACATAGATAAGGCACACCTGCTGGATAAAAGGTTGATAAGAATGGAATTGCAATACAGGCCATATTAAATCCCGAAGCATTAACTGAATATATTGCCTTTAATTCAGGACTTTTATCAGCCGAAACTATCTGTCCTGATATCACCATAACCGTATTAACCAGAAATCCCAGCAGTATCGCTATTACATAGTATACATTTACTTCTGCCCCAGCGAAGCTGCTTATTAAAGAAGCTGGCAGAGTAATATAAAATATCAGGTTTGACAACACCTTTTTGTCTTCTTTATGAAACAGCCCTACTCTTTTTAAAATATACGACATCACCATAGTCAGCAGATACACAAGTGCAGTCATAACAACATTTACCATACTTCACCAGCTCCTACACAAATATATTATTTACTCTGTACCCATAACCCCAGTCTCAGGAATTATGTTACCACCATCTATTATATTGGCTGTGCCTGTAACATACTCTGCATCATCACTTGCAAGACTCTAAGAATTTTTTTGCAATTCCATAGCCTATTCCGCCAGCCGCACCCGTAATAACAGCTACCCTGGTATTGGCTTTTAACCACTCCTTAGCCATATCAATAGTGACATCAAGATATTCATCATCTACAGTCTTGGCTGTGTCACTGTCACTATGAGTCGCAAGCCACGCAAGTCTTGTAATACGCCTTAATAATACGAACATCGGTATAAACTTCTTGTCTTCGTCTGATAATTTTCTTACTTTCTCATAGCCTCTTACCCACGCTCCTTCAAGCTTTGTCAGATTTCTCGAATAAGTAACAAGTGCACAGCCCATATCATACATATAAAATCCATAACCGCTGTCATCAAAATCTATTATCTGGTTGACACCATTATTATTAATCACATTATAAAAATGTAAATCTGCGTGGATAAGTCCGAATTTTTCATTGCTTCTGCCATAATAATTAAGTTTGTCCTTCATTACAGATGTACATTTTTCAAGTATCCTGTACTGCTCTTTAGTTAAAGCCTTATAATCACGCCACGAGCCCCATATTCCACCGTTATTGTCGCCAAAAAGATTGTTGATATCCCAGTAAAATCTCTTAATAACAACGCTCTTATCTCTGTTAATTGACTGCATATGAAGCTTCGCTGTTATTTCTCCAAGGCTTTCAAGTCCTTTTATAAGTTCGTCATCTTTAAGCTCACCAAGTGGGCTTCCTTCAAGAAATGATATAACTGAAACATATACTTCTTCACCAGAAAATGTAGTCATTTTTTGAAGAAATCTGCCATCCCTGCCACGATATACGACTGGAAGTTCCACATCTGTATCACGGTGGATTTCGTCCATCCATAATATTTCGCCTTCCAGTTCTTCTATATTGTGATACCCCGGTCTGTGTATGCGGAAAACTACAGGAAAAGCTTCTTTAAATGTAATTTTGAATATAACATTTTCTGAATATTTCAATAACTTTACATCATAATCTTTATCAAAATCATACAGCAATAATAAATTATCTCTTACATCTTTTTCTAATGCCTGTCGTGTATCATTCATATAGCCCTCTTTTCCGCACATACATAATTCACTTAGAACTTTCCTGAAAAATCACAATGAGTATCTTAAAATATCCTGCTTTAACTAATCTTTACTTCTAACCTACTTTGAAAGTGCCTGTGCAAGACCCTTATCCATTTTTTCAAATAATTCGTCCATAAATGCATCATCACACAAAAGTCCTAACTTTAACTGCAATGTATTAGGGTGGAGTCTTGAATTGTGTGACCATACGCCATTATCAAATAATGGCTTACATACTGTCTTGCTTGCATCTTTACAGTCAAAATTAATACCCATAATTACACCACGCTGTGTATAACCTGTAATAAATCCATCATATTTATCAATAAGTGCATTAACTCTTTCTGTAAGAAGCTTGGTATTCTTATTAATATTATCAACTGTTTCTTTTCTTGTTGATATTTCAAGAACCTTCATCGCAACAACACAGCCTAATTCTGAATTACCACAGGTAGAACCGTGCATTCTTCCTATATCAAACATCCAGCTTGCCGCTTTTTTGTTCATAACCGTTGCTGATATTGGATATATTCCACCTCCAAAGCCTTTAGCTGTTGTAATCATATCCGGAACGAAGCCCTCGTGTTCAAAGCACCACATTTTTCCGGTTCTCATAAGACCTGTCTGTGTTTCATCTGCTATATACAATGTTCCATATTTCTCGCAAAGCTTCTTAACACCTGCAAGATAGCCCTTATCTGGAATTGGGAAGCCATAAGTTGCAAGAAGTGATTCTATAATTACACACGCTACATCTTCTTTCTTAAGCTCTGCCTCCATTGCATCAAGATCATTAAGGGGAACTTGTACGAATTCTCCAGGTGCTCCCTGACAAAGAAATGGATCTTTAAATCTTGCATCTCCTGTCGATACTGAAAGACCTGTATGTCCATGATAACAGCCCTGAATTGATACAACTCTCTTTCTTTGTGTAGCATATCTTGCACTCTTTATTGCAAGGTCAACTGCTTCACCACCACAGGTTGAAAAGCATGCATAATCAAGTCCGTCAGGACAAAGGCTTGTCAACTGCTCCGCAAGCAGTGCCTTGGTTATTCCTGTAAAATGATGATTACCTATATCCAGCTCTGTCATAGCATCTGTTAAAGCACCTATAATCTCTTTATTTCTATGTCCTAAGTTGTAGGTACCACCATTAATATGTATATCTAAGAACTTTCTGCCATCCATATCCCAGAAATAATAGCCCTCTCTTTTGCCCATAACGATAGCCATATCCCTGTCAATCCATTCCTGTGTCTTTCCAACATTCCAATGTGCCAAACTTTTCTTTAATATATCTTCCTTAGTGATATCTGGATTATTAATATAACTCATAGACTACCTCTTTTCTATAACACTTATGTTACTGCTGCCATTAACTATACTATCTTATACTGGCTGTTGGCCCTCTCAAACCTGCTCGGTGTAAGTGAAGTATTTTTCTTGAAATCCTTTATAAAATGTGCCTGGTCATAATATCCAAGCCTTTCGTATATCTCATAAGTAAGACTGTTCTGCAAATAATATATTGCCTTCTGTATTCTTATTATTTCCGCATATTTTTTCATAGAAACGCCAACAGCTTCCTTAAACACACGATCAAGATATCTCTGGTTGTAGCCTACCTCTTCGGCTATCTTTGCAATATTTATATTGCCCTTACCCTTATGAATAATGCCTGCTATGCTTGCAATAATATTTTTCTTATCTGCAAAATGCCTGTCATACCGGAAATTATCCATAAAAATATCCACCATTTTTTCAAAATCATCTTCATTTTGAAGCATAGATGATATATTCTGTATATCATCTATATAAGCAAGGCATTTTCTGTCACATACTATGTCCGAAATATACTCTTTCATAAAATCTGGAATTACACCTGGTTCAAATTTAACTGCAAAAGTTTTCTTGCTTCCACTTATATATGCAGGGCTGACCTTAGTATGTGTTCCGCACGCATATGGAACATATCTGCCCTTTTCATATATAAACTGTATGTCTATGCAGGCATCAGGAATTGCATATATATCTTTCCTGCAATTATCAACTTTATATATCTTATTAATATAACCATCTTGTATTATGGTCTCTGTATATTTAACACCTTCTGATATAAGATAAGTCTTAACCTGCATAGTAACACCTTCTTTCTTATGTGCACTTAACTTCAGGCTTTTTATTAAGCTTCCTGTGTGCTTCCTGTATTAGTGCATTTTATATTAAAATCTGGATATTTTATCTTTATATAATCTTCAACAAGCTTTACAGCACCCTCAAATCCCACTCTTTCCGTATTTATAGTAAGATCATAGTTCACTGGGTTAGTCCAGTAG
The DNA here is from genome assembly GCF_040096455.1 of Lachnospira rogosae (ex Hitch et al. 2025). Taxonomy (NCBI): domain Bacteria; kingdom Bacillati; phylum Bacillota; class Clostridia; order Lachnospirales; family Lachnospiraceae; genus Lachnospira; species Lachnospira rogosae (ex Hitch et al. 2025). Next base: position 67,564 of record NZ_JBBMER010000008.1, read on the forward strand.
TTGCCTCCTGTATAATGTTCATAATATTCTGCACGGTATTTATCTGTCTGTGTAATTGACCTTGCCGCTGTGGCTTCATTAACACCCATTCTGTTCATAATCTCTTTAAGTGTAAATCTTCGTGGTGCTTCAATATAAAGGCTTATAACATTAGGTCTGTCCTTTAATATCCAGTCAGCACATTTTCCGACAATCACACAACTTTCTGTATCGGCAAGCTGTTCTATAATCTGTTTCTGGTACTCAAATAACTTCTCATCTGATACAAACTTCCTGTCCTCTACTTTAGGAGAACGCTGCATTGGAAGTCCTTTAAGAAATGCCGAAAATACATTCTGGCTTCTCAATTTCTCATTAACCTCTGCAAATACTTCCTCATCAAGTCCGCTCATCTGAGAGGCAAGCATAAGTATTCTGTTCTCATAACAATGTATTCCCAAATCATCTGCTATCTGCTTGGCAATTCTTTTTCCACAGCTGCCAAAGCCTCTTGCTACTGTAATAACCAAATTATCCATAATAATCCTCTTTTCTGCACGCGTTTCCTGTGCAAGTCAAGTTAGTGCCTGCTCACTTTGTTACATATATTCCACTATTACTTATATTTCGCTGTTACTTAAATTACCATTATTAAGCACCCTTCTTTACGCCGCTTTCCATATATCTTGTTAAGAATGTTCTTGTTCGTTCATTCTTAGGATTAGTAAATAATATATCCGGACTTTCGTCCTCAACAACATATCCGTTATCCATAAATATTGTTCTTGTTGATACATTTTTCGCAAATTCCATCTCGTGGGTTACAATTATCATTGTAAGTCCCTCATCTGCTAACTCTTTCATAACATTAAGGACTTCTCCTACCATCTCTGGGTCAAGTGCTGAGGTAGGTTCATCAAATAAAAGTACCTCCGGATTCATACAAAGACCTCTTGCAATGGCAACTCTCTGTTTCTGTCCACCTGATAACTGTGCCGGCTTGGCATTGATATATGCTGCCATTCCAACCTCTCTTAAATGCTTTATAGCCCTAAGTTTAGCTTCTTCCTTGCTAAGATGAAGTATCTTCTGTACACCAAACATACAGTTCTTTAATACCGTCATATTATTAAACAGGTTAAATGACTGGAACACCATTCCAACCTGTGACCGGTATTTGGAAAGTGAGCTTTGTGTATTCTTAACCTCTTCCCCATGAAATAATATTTTGCCGCCTGTAGGTGTTTCAAGGTGGTTAATACAACGTAGCAATGTTGATTTGCCTGAACCTGAAGAACCTATAATACATACGACTTCACCCTTTGATATTTCAAAATCTATTTTTTTTAATACTTCGTGGTCACCAAATGACTTTACGAGATTTTCTACTTTAATAATTGACTCTGCCATAATAACCTCCATTCCTGCCTGCTTATCACTCATTATCAAGGAATTCAGTTGCAAGCTCATAATCGCTTCGTCCCTGTAACTTCTTTTCAACAACTGCAAATATTCTGTTAAATACAAAACATAAAACAAAATAAATGATTGAAATTACAATATATGATTCAAAATATTTGTAATATGCACCACCTGCTGTCTTTGCCATAAGGAACAGCTCTGATACACCGATAACGTTTAATACTGATGTCATCTTCAAATTATTAACAAATGTATTACACATCTCAGGTATTACATTCTTTAATGCCTGTGGAACAATTATGTAAAGCATTGCCTTGAAATGTGACATTCCCATAGCGAGTGCTCCTTCCTCCTGTCCTGCATCTACTGACTTAATACCTGCTCTTACTGTTTCACCCATATAAGCTCCGGTATTAAGTGTTGTAACAAGAATACCTGCAATAATTGAAGTTATCATTATGTCATTCTGTCTTAAGCCATAGTAAATAACCATTCCCTGAACAATCATTGGGGTATCCCTGAATATTTCAACATATACAACTACAATTATCTTTAATATTCTTATCAGGATCTTCTTTACTATATTGTCTTCTTTATGTATCTGTACTGTATTGATTATTCCTACTGCAAAACCAAGAATAAATCCTAATATTGTACCTATAAGTGACACATAAAGTGTTACCCAGGTAGCTTTTAAAAATAGTGTTGAGTATTTATTAAATATAAACCAGCTCCATTGGAACAGTGTTCCATCAGCACCTGGCGTATTGGCCGCTAATGCCACTATTGAACTATACATACCTTTACCTCCCATACATTTAATTATAAAAAGGAATGTGCAAAGCACATTCCCGCACCGGGCACGGTCATTTGCGTCAAACTATATCTTCGTGCGAGTGTGCATTATAGGCACATAGTGCATTTTATATAATAGGGGATTCTATCGGAATTTCCTGTTACATAAAAAAGCCACAGACTTCCCCTGTAAGGTCCTGCCGCCTTTGACAGGAAAGTCTGTGGACTTTTATTATTTTTATAAGGTTAAACTATTATGTAGTACTTTGTCAGATTAATTATCAACTATTACTTTAGTCTTATTTAGTTAGATGATGGCTGTAACTTAACCATTTCATCCATTAACTTATCAAATTCAGCCTTGTCATTCCAGTTAAGCTTATCAAGTGCTTCCTGAACTGTATCTCTCATTGGATCACCTTCCCTGAATACTATACAGCAGTCATTCGATGCACCCTCTGGCTCTGTGAAATCAAGATTGAGCATCTTTAAATTATTCATAGTTGAAAGTGCTGATATTGATGTTGTGTAATCAAGTATAACCATATCGGCTGTCTTATTCTGTACTGCAAGAAAACATTCTGATGATGTTTCATAGTCTGTTGCAATTACACCGCCAGGTACTTCGTCCTTGTAAGGTACATAGTTAGTTGCAATCTGTGTTGTTAACTTAGTATTCTTACCCGCAAACTGTGAAAGCTTAGTATAATTAGCATATTCACTATCTGCTCTTACAACACCAACAATCTGTCTTTTATAATAAGGTGTTGAAAAATCATATGTCTCATCTCTTTCAGGACTGTAGCATACACCAGTCATTACTGCATCATATGATCCATCCTGAAGTCCCATAAGTATTGAACTCCATTCAACCTTGTATACCTCTAATTCATAGCCAAGTTCGTCTGCAATTCTTTGTGCAAGCTCAACTTCATATCCATATGCATATCCATCTGCATTTTTAATCTTTACTGCCTGCTTGCCATTACCAACCTCTGGTGATTCCTGTGTCCAATTGTAAGGTGCATATGCACATTCAAATGCTACCTTCAATACTTTCTTGTCTGAATCGGAACTCTTACTTCCACAACCTGTAACTCCTAATGTCATTGAAACCACAAGTGACATTACAACCATTAACGATAATAACTTCTTCTTCATAACTTTTCTCTCCTTTCACCATTGCCATAGTAAAAAATACATACAGAAAAGGCGCCTAATTCATTGGAATTAGACGCCTTTGTCAATCTTGTATTCTGTTGACGCTATTAACATAGCAGATATATTAATATAATAATTGTAAAAATTTCACTTATGAATTATATACCACGTTCTTATGCAGATTGCAATAGATAATTTATCTATATGCAGTTATAAGAAACATTGGTGCTTCTTTGATGTCCTTTTCTTTCAATAATTTCTTACCTATGGCTTTGTCTGCACTGCAATTACTAAATCCATATTTTTCTAATAAAGCTATATCATACTCAGGTCTTTGGTGTCTTCCTATATCCATTGCTTTCGTGATATACGCATTTTCTGCTTCAAGTGCATAGGTCATTCCCTGGTGTCCGTATGGTTCTTCTTTCTTATCATCATCAATAAGCGTTGCATCCAGATTCTTCATATTGGCATAATTCGCATCATAATTTAACAGCACGCCGCCTTTTTTTAACACTCTGTGCCATTCCTTATAGGCTTTATCCACATCTGGAAGTGTCCATGTAAGATTCCTTGTTATAACAACATCGAAGCTTTCGTCTTCATATTCCAGATTCATAGCATCCATAACCTTGAAATTAACATCTGCCCCATATCTGTCAGCCAGAACTTCAGCCCTTTCTATCATATCCGGTGTTAAATCTATTCCCGTAACCTGAAGTCCTTTGCCATAAAGAAGTATCGCAAAATATCCAACACCTGTTCCAACATCAAGCACCCTTACATTCTGTCCATTATCTATAAGCGGACTTATATATTGCATAATGTTATCAACCCATTCACGGCTTAACTCACTGTCAAGCTCATTCTCCCTGACATCTGAAAAATCTGCCACACGCTTAGTCCAGTAGTCTACAACTTTTTCTTCTATATTATTTTTATCCTGTATCATAATCTATTTTCTTTCATAATCCGTTACATATTTCTTATAGGCATATTACTGCATATCCAGCTCTGCCGTTATCTCATAATAATCTGATGGGTGTGCAGTTAAACCGCTCACACCTTTCCCTGAAACAATTGACATTTTAAGATGCGATGCAAATATAAAAGCATTGTCGTCCAGTATTGTCTGTGTCATCTTTATTCCAAGCTGTTCCCTGCCTTCTGTATCAAATGTAGTACTGAGCTGTTCTTCAAGCTGTTCAAGCTGTTCATTATAATAACCACCACGGTTCTTTGACGAATTCTTAAGACAGTGTGTTGTAAAGAAATATTCAGGATCACCTGTTGGTGCACACACAAAGGCACTTGCATATATATCCCACTCACCTTTTTTAACATAATCAAGATGATTAGCCGTACAGTTAATCTTAACCTCTATTCCTATCTGCTTTAATGATGCCTGAACATTTTCTGCAAGCAAAGGAAGCTCCTGTCTGCTTGGATATGTAAGCCACCTTAATGTAAGCTTTTCTCCATTTTTATCAACATATCCATCACCATCTGTATCCTTCCAGCCCGACTGTGCTAATAAATTTCTGGCATTATCAATATTATACTCCGCAGCTTTAACATAGCTGTCACCAAATGTATAATCTTTCGGAAATGGTCCTTCTGCCAACGTTCCATTGCCTTTTAATAATACATTAGTAAAATCTTTCTTATTAATTGCCATAGCAATTGCAGCTCTTACATTGCTGTCCTGTAAATTGACATTAGCATAATTCATCTGTGCAAAAAATGAACGTGAAGTTTCGCTTGATGATATTGTATAATTGCTGTTATTAAACAGCGAAAGACTTGAATATGGCAGACCATAAGCCGCATTAAGTTCACCTGACTGCAATGCCATTGTAAGAGTATCACCATCACTTATCGTCTTAACAATTATTTTATCAAGCCTAGGCTCTCCATTCCAGTAATTCTGATTCTTAACAAGTGTAAGTCCTGAGTCTGTCACAATCTCCTCGGCTATATAAGGTCCTGTCGCTGATACATTACCCTCATCAGTAATTCCTGCCTGCATATCAATAATACAGCCATAAGGGTCAGAAAGATAATTAATAAGTGCTGGCACCGGCTTGGCTGTTGTTATTATGACTGTATCAGCTTCTGCCTCAACCCTCTCTATATTCAAATCCCCTGCTGCTCTTTTATGCACCGCAACAAGATGTTCTATACATTCTTTAACAGCCTCACCATCAAGCTTTCTTCCACTTGTAAATGTAATTCCATCTTTTAAATTAATCTTCCAAGTAAGCTCATCTACATTCTCATAGCTTTCAGCAAGCCATGGCTCTAATTCCATTGTATCCGAATATTTAAAAAGAGTCTCTCCAACGCCATATCTTATGCACGCCCAGCCTGAATATCCGTTATGTGGGTTGACATCTGTCTCATCATTTTCTGCGTTAAAGGTTGTATCTCCATAGTAGAATACTTTCTCTGTGGAAGCTGTACTTTTCCCACAGCCTGCAATACCTGATACAGCTGCTATTACAAGTATAATTCCTGCTAATTTTATTATATTCTGCTTTAATCTATCTATATTCATTCTGCTTTCACCTAATTTATCTATTCTGGTTCTGTTATTCTTCATTATAATTTCTTTTAATTTATATATGCATACCCTGTTGTTCTTCATTTTATTTATCTTTAATCTGTTCATAATTTATATACCTCATCTTATATATTTCTTATATTTAAAGTACCGACTTTATAAGAAGCCTTGTATATTCCTTTTCCGGCCTGTTGATAATATTATCTGTGTCTGAATACTCTATTATTTTCCCGTCCTTCATAACAGCTGTCTTATTGCATATCTGGCTTACCAGTGCAATATCGTGGCTTATGAATAATACTGTCATTTTCCTGCTTTGCTGCAACTGCTTAATAAGTGCAATTATCTGGCTCTGCACTGTAACATCAAGTGCACTTGTAGCTTCATCACATATAAGAAACTCCGGCTTCACAGCCAATGCCCTCGCTATTGCCGCTCTCTGGCACTCGCCACCGCTCACCTGTCCTGGATATTTATTAACATATTCCGCTGAAAGTCCAACACTTATAAACAATTCCGACACAAGATTATCACTCTTATTATTTCTTAATGCTTCGGCAACACTTTTTCCTAATGTATATTCAGGATCAAATGAAGCCACAGGTGACTGATAAATCATCTGCATATTCTTATAAATATCCCTCATTTTACGGGCATTGAATCTACTTATATCTTCACCTTTAAAGATTACTGAACCACTGTATAACTTAACTGTATTCGTTATAATTCCAGCAAGCGTGCTTTTTCCGCAACCGCTTTCCCCAACAAGTCCTACACAGTCGCCCTCTTCTATAACCAGCTTGTCTATATCTACAGCCATTTTCACATCATACGCCTTTTTAATATTATTAAGCTCTAATATTGTACTCATCAGCACACTCCCGTCTTAACACTGGAACAGCCGATATAAGCTGTTTCGTATATTCTTGCTTTGGATAATTCATAATTATCTCTGTATCTTCGTATTCTACAATCCTGCCAGATTTCATAACAATTATTTTATCAGCAAGCTCCCTAACAACATTTATATTGTGCGACACGATAATCATTGAAGTATCTCCACTGCATTTTATGTCTTTAAAGATATCCACAACCTGCCTCTGTGCTATAACATCCAATGCACTTGTCGGCTCATCTGCAAGCAGCAAATCAGGCTTCATAAGCATAGCCATCATAATTCCAACTCTCTGGTTCATTCCACCTGATAACTCAAACGGATAACTGTTAAGAACCTTGATAGCATTTTTAATATTCATCTGTTCAAGCATATGAACTGCTTTCTCATCAATTATACGCTTTGCCTTTCTTTTATCTTTTACGGCTTCATTACTGAAAATGCTCTCATAAAGCTGGCTCTTTATTGTTCTTACCGGACACATTGCTCTCTCGGTATTCTGAAATATCATACCTATGTTACTGCCTCTTAAACTTTTCAGACACTTTTCATTACCAGTTATATCCACTCCGTTATATTCTATTACACCACCGTCTATATGCCCCTCCTTAGGAAGAAGTCCTATTATGGCTTTAATAAGTGTGCTTTTTCCGCTTCCTGATTCACCTGCAATCCCTAATATCTCACCTTTTTTAAGCTGTAACGTTACATTTTCCAATACTGTGCTGTCAGAATAGCTTACAGATAAACCACTGATATTTAACTGAGTGCTGTTAACACTATCTATGTCCTTTTTATTCAATTTTTCCTTATTGTCTGCCTGTAATATCACTTAAAGTATCTCCTAACATATTAAACACAAGTACAGTAATAAATATTGCCAGACCCGGTGCTATAACAACCCATGGTGCTGTCTGCATAAAGCTCCTGCCTTGACTTACCATAAGTCCCCACTCTGCAAGCGGAGGTTCTGCTCCAAGCCCTAAGAATGACAACCCAGCAATCTCCATCATCATATTTCCAATATCAAGAACCGCTGTTACTATAATCATATCTGCAATATTAGGTATAATATGCTTTATTAATATTCTTATGGTATTAAGTCCTGACATCCTTGCCACCTGTATATATGGCTCATTCTTTATGGCAAGCACCTCTGCCCTTGCTATTCTTGCATACTTGGGCCACGATATTAGTGCAAGTGCAATAACAGCACTTACTAACCCTCCTGACATTACGCTTGCAACCGCAATTGCAAATACCAGCCCCGGAAATGCAAGAAATATATCTGACAGCCTCATTATAATGCTGTCTATAATTCCACCGTAATAACCACTTATTATTCCGGCAATACAGCCTGTTAACGTTATAATCACAACAAGTGCAAATGATGATGACAACGATATTCCTGCTCCTTTAATGACGCGTGATAACATATCACGCCCATACTGGTCAGTTCCTAACAGATGATGACTATCTGGCGGCATAAGTGCGGCTGACAAATCCTGCTCATAAGGATCATATGGAACAATCACATCTGCCAATACCGCTATAAGCACTATTAATAATGCAAATATAAGCCATATAATTAAGCTTGTATTGCTTTTATTAATTTTCCCTCTGAATATCAACCGCTGTCTGTTATTATTGACATTTTCTGTTCTTTTCTTAATCTTCATAACAATCTCCCAGACGTATCCTTGGATTGAGATAATGGTATACTATATCTGTTATAAGATTAATAACTACATATATAATTGCCATCCATATCACATATGCCTGTATAACCGGATAATCTCTCATCGTAATTGCATCTATCGCCATTTTCCCTACTCCGTCCCACATAAATATGCTCTCAACAATAGCTGTTCCACCAAGCAGTGAACCTATTGATAATGCGAGCAGTGTTATGATTGTGAGCAGGCTTGATTTAAGTACACTTCCTGTAATTATCTTTAATCTGCCAACACCTCTTGCTATAGCACCCTGCACATAATCCTTCTGTAATTCATTAATCACAGCCGTCCTTATCTGTCTTATATATCTTGACGACATTGCTATTGCGAGGGTAACTGCTGGCAGTATCACGCTTTTAATTCCTGCATTCATTCCCATAACCGGCAGTAAATTAAGCTTCAGTGCAAATATGTATATAAGCATTATGGCGGCAAAAAAATTAGGCATTGAATTGCCTAAGAAACTTAATAACCTGATAATATAATCGATACACCGGTTCTTATTAACTGCCGCAATAATTCCAAGTGGCAATGATATTATAAGTGTCAATAATATTGAAACCACACATAAATATATAGTCGCTGGAAGCTTTGATATAAATGTTGCAAACACGGGCTTTCCTGATATATAGGAATTACCCATATTGCCTGTAATAACGCCCTTAAGCCACACAACATATCTGACAATGACAGGCTGGTCAAGCCCCAGTTCTTCTCTTAATTCATTCTTCTGTTCTTCTGATATAGCAGTTCCCCTGTTAGCCTCTAACATATCTATTGCATCTGTATTGCTTACATTTACAAGCAGAAAAGACAGCAGTGTAATGCCTATAATAATAGGAATAAGCTGTACCAGACGCTTTATTATAAACTTCTTCATAAATACCTTTTCTAATAGTCTTATATTGTCTGATTAGTATAACAATAAAAATGGAATGGCACAATTATTTTTCAATCGTGTCATTCCATTCTGTTATACCTATATTAATTAAAGCCACTTAAATAATCACGCTGTATATATTACAGCTTCACTATCAGATATTTATTTCTTTAATTCCTCCCTTACAAATGCTAAGAATTGCTCGCCAATCCTACTTACTGCTTCGTCACATTTTTTGATATATCCAAATAACACTTTCCTTGTGTCATCATATAATGGAATACCATCAAAATTAGGCTGTTTGCTGAAATGGCTGCTGCTTATATTACACAGCTTGGAATATTTCAGCATATAATTCATAACATAATCACTATTAGTAATAACAGCAACGTGTTTGTTAAATTCCTCATCATCTTTTCTTATATTATCCCAATAATGATTAAGTGCAAACTCATCTTCGTAGCACTGAACAAGCATTTTATCTTTAAGATAACTCTCAACATCTTTATCCTTAGGTGCTTCATTATTGCCATAATATAAATAAGCCTCATTATCTTTAAGCTTAACAAATTGAAGATTATGCTTTTTAAGCTTATACTCAATCTGCTGTAACTGGTTATCCATAAAGAATATAAAACCTAATTCATCAAGCCCTGTTCCAACACGCTTAATAACGCTGTTGACACTTCCCTCCATTATATTATATCTGACATTCTCATCAGAATATTTGATGTAATAATCTGTAAAGCACCGTGCCACCCACGAACTGGGATTGCTTGATATGCTGAATTCTTCCCTGTCATCAATCTTATATATCTGTGCAAGCTGGCGTTCCTGTTCTAATATCTTTCCAGCATATTCATACGCCTGTCTGCCACGCCTTGTAAGTTTAATGCCCCTGTTATCCCTTTCAAATACTTCAAAGCCAAGCTTCTCCTCAAGACTTCTTATAACCTTACTGACATTGGGCTGTGTTGTATACAATACTTCTGACGCTCTGCTGAAAGACGAAAGATCTGCACACACGACAAAATATTGTAATTCCTTTACCTCAAGCATATTAATCACCGCTGTATTCTTTAACTATCTTGTCCACATCAATATTTCCAGCAAGAAAATCTACCCAGAACTGCTTATCACTGGAAAATTTCAGGTTAGCATCCTTCTCAAATCTGTCTAAGAAATCTAATACCTTCTTATAATCACTGCTGTTATTATACGGAATATCCCAAAGTTCTGTCTTATTGCCGTCTTTATCAAATGAAGCACAGGAAATGCCCTGCTCTGAAAATACTGTTATATACCACGTTACATTTTCATCATCATCACTTGTGCTTGCAGTTTCCCTTGTACTCTCTGTACCAGATATTCCCGCACTTGTATTACCTGTAAGAAGTGCTTCCTGTGTCTTAGACATATTCACAGCCTTAGTTTCTTCAGGGTCACTTGGAAAAAGTCCATCTGTAAGCTCATAATCAGCCTTATCAGATGTATCATCACCTGCTACTGTCTGTGACACAAAACCATATGCCGCTGTCCTAAGTGCCGCACTTGCCGCCGCATTAGCCCTCATATCTGACCTTGCACCAGCCGCCGCTCTATCTGCCGCCTTATCCTGCATCTCCTTAAGCCTCTTTAAGTTCTCCTTGAAATCATCAACGTAGTCGTCTATTCCGTCAAGCATTTTGTCCCACTGCTTATCAGACATACTGCGCCAGTCATTCTCATCAGCATTTTCATTAGCAAGTATCTTCTGATTGTAATAATCAGTATAGCTTTCTCTGAATGTCTGTGTACTAATATCCATTTTTCTCCTTTCTGCCGCTGTTCAGTCAGTCACAGCCGCTCCACTTTCCTGTACGGTCCAAGTGGTAAGTAAAATAAATCTGCATAAAAAAACACACTTATCCAACAGCAATCAATCCATTGAATAAATGTGCTCTCCGTAGCTTAATGTATATCGGCATATGTATACATTTTCTTAATAAAACTGTACATTTTTTTCAATGAGCTTATCACCCTCATATCTTAACTTTATTGTAAAAAATCTCTGTTCATCACTAAGCAGAAGCTTTAAAAATACAGCATCACCCTCCCACGTTGGAAGCTCTAATATTTTATCTTTACTAACCCAGCAAAGGTCGCCTTCATCACATATGCTTACCTCACCGTCATAGTCATTCGCGGTAAACAGACACATAAGCTCAGGCTCACATTCATCACTTATAAATGTTATAAGCCCCCTGAAACGATATGCTGTAAGTGTAAGTCCTGTCTCTTCCTTCGCTTCCCTTAAAAGACATTCCTCTGGTGTCTCACAGCCCTCTGCGTGACCTCCAACACCAATCCACTTACCCTTATTGATATCATTTTCTTTCTTGGTTCTATGTAACATCAGATAGTTGTTATCTTTCTCAATATAACACAGAGTTGTCATCTTCATAGTTAATCTCCATATCTTGCATTATAAATATGTCTGTATTTTAAAATAGATATCTCGTCCACAATATAAAGTTCTTGATAAGCTTCATTCTCTTTTCCCTGTATGGCGTAAGCTCCACAGGTTCTACATCATATGGATTGTCGTAACTTCCATCTGCATCAGCATTTCTTGCTATATGCTCATATGACTCCATAGCTTCATTTAACTGGCTGTTAATCTCCCTGCTGTCAATTACAAGCATAAGCTCCGTATCCAGATAGACGCTTCGCATATCCACATTAAATGAGCCAATGACCGATATATTATCATCTATAAGTATTGACTTTCCATGATAAGAATATCCGCCCTCGTACTCCCATACTTCAAGCCCGGTATTAAGTATTTTATCTTTATTAACATAATAATCTGCCGAGCCAAATGGATTACCATTATTACCAATAGAATTAGTCATCAAAGATACATTTTCTACCTTATCACATACCTCAGTAAGTCCTTCATACATATAATCGTTACATATTATATAAGGTGTATGTATCTTCACCTTAGCATCTGCCGATTTCATAAGCCTTACAAGCTGATACCACACAACCGGCTTCTTTACCTTGTAATCTATCGGATTGCTAAGAAGTGCTATGCTGTTGACCTCCACTGTCTCACTGGCATAATCTGTATTGTCTACGAACTCCTGATTATCAGCACAATATGCCTCATAACCTGCTAAAAGCTCATCTTTTGCTGTCTTAACCTTGTCCTTTGCAGCTATCTTTTCTTTATAAGAAGTCTTACTGCTTGATAAAAGAGTCTTGCTCTCCTTATAGTTCCACACGCTGTCATAATAGTCTATAAGCTGGTTGACCGAACTGTTCTCATCTGTCTTGGCACAATATACTAACACATCTCTGTCATAATTCTTATGTCCCTCATTATCTCCAAGGAAATAATTAAATGTATTACGTCCACCAAGAATATAATTCTGCCTGTCTATAACTATATATTTGTCGTGCAGTCTTCCCATTGACTTATAAGACTTTAACGGATTGACCTTGTTATATATCTTAACTGTTGCCTCTGGCATAGCCGCAAGTGCCTCAAAATACGCATTGCCCCTCATTCTAAGAAAACCTGACACTCCATCAACTATAACATTAACCGATACTCCCCTGTCTGCCGCATCAATAAGTGCACCTAATATAAGCTTTCCACTATCATCAGACCTGAAATCAAAGGTTGAAAGTATTATTTCTTCCTTTGCCTGGCTAATCATTCTTATACGTTCTTTTAACGCATCATTATTATCCTCTATTATCTTGGCTCTCTCAAGACTAGTCTGGCGTTTTAAAAGATCCGTGTTATCTAATTCCTGTTTCTCACCATCTGTAAGCTTCGGCTGCTTTTTGTAGCTTACAAGTGCAATCGTAACTATTCCTATTATCACAGCAAGAACAAAACCTATCACAGATAATATTACATACCTGACACGTATTGTATGCTTCTTAACTTTGTCCATAGTCTTTTATACAGCCTGTCTTATTAATTATCACTAATATAATCGAGCAAATATATCTAACACTTTTAATGTATACAACATATCAATATATCCGCATATCTAATATATCCAACATATCTAAATATATTATAATAATGTAATTGTAACAGGCTTCCTTTCTTCTATTATGTGCCAGGCATTTTATATCTGTGTATACATTACTTACTAAATATTTTATTAGACCTGGCTATTTTCATTCTTATTGGTATATAGATACATAACCATATTATAACAAAAAAAGCAACAAAAATAATCGTAAATGCGAGTATTTTATCTATCGGAATCCAGCCATTTAAAAGATATATAATCCTTCGGTATTCGGTTGGATTTTGGAGTTGAATGGTATTTTTGATACTTTATAGTGAATTTTATTAATCTTCATAGTTTTAAATACTATATCAAGAAGTATTGTTAATAATAAAATCTTGACATCTCTGCCACGATGTATTATTATCACAATAGTTTGAGTATCAAAGCATTGTAATAATGGTTCAATAATTCTTGTATACTCCAACAATATATACATAGAAATGAGGATTGGTTTAATATGAATCTTAGTGCAAATAAATGTAAGCTTCCTGAATTACATATTGGTAATAAAACAGCAAGGATTCCAATTATTCAAGGCGGCATGGGTGTTGGTGTCAGCTTAAGCAGTCTTGCAGGTGCAGTAGCAAAGGAGGGGGGAGTCGGAATTATTTCAACTGCCCAGATTGGTTATGATGATGATGCATTTGAATATGATCAGGCCGGCTGCAATTTAGCAGCAATAAAGAAACATATCCGTAAAGCTAAAGAAATTGCCGGTGGTAATGGACTTGTTGGCGTAAATATTATGGTTGCACTTAAACACTATAAAGAACATGTAAAAGCAGCTGTTGCCGCAGGTGCCGATGTAATTATCAGCGGTGCCGGTCTTCCGATTGATTTACCAGCACTTGTAGACAAAGCCTGTCAGACTAAGATAGCTCCTATCGTATCATCAAAAAGAGCTGCACAGCTTATATTAAAAATGTGGTCGCATAAGTATGACCGAACCGCTGATTTTATCGTAATAGAAGGACCAAAGGCTGGCGGACACCTCGGATTTTCTAATGAACAGCTGAACAATACAGCTTCACTTGATTTCGATAATGAAATAACTAATATTATAGAATGTAAAAAAGAATATGAAGATAAATACTCCAAAAAAATACCTGTTATTGTTGCAGGTGGAATATTCGATAAACAGGATATTATTCATGCAATTAATCTTGGAGCTGATGGAGTGCAGATAGCAAGCAGATTCGTTGCTACTAAAGAATGTGATGCATCACCTGCTTATAAACAGGCTTATATCAATGCCAGACAAGAAGATGTTCAGATTATCCAAAGTCCTGTCGGAATGCCTGGAAGAGCACTTCGTAATGCATTTATCAAACGACTTGACAATTCAAGAATTCCTATTTCCAAATGCTACAATTGTCTTGAAAAATGTAACCCTGCAAAGGTTCCATATTGTATTACAAAAGCTCTTATAAATGCTGTAAAGGGAGATGTGGATAATGGCTTAATCTTCTGCGGCGCCAATGTTGGCCGGATAAATGAGATTACAACTGTACATTCACTTATGAAGGAACTTACAGAATAACTACCTTGCACTACTGCCAGTTACTTGCCAGCCGGATTATCCGGCTGGCAATACTAAATACTGTGCCTTATAGTGCTTCTTAAATTCCAATCATACAAATAAACTATCCCACTGGTAATATTAAATACTGTGCTTTATATCCTGGCTGGCAGTCCAATTGTTCTATACTCTCTTATAAATAATAGGAACATCATATCCGAAGGTTCTCTTTCCATTCACCTCCATGCTTTCTGATACCTCAAGACAAGCTTCTGAAAAACGCTCCCATAATCTGAATATCATAACTGGTGTAAACTGGCTTACGCTTCCTCCCTCCCAGCTTCCATTATTTTCCTTATATAATGCTGGCGTAAACTTCTCAGATTTTTTAAGTTCACTATAATCTACACTCTTCATTGAACTATAAGAAAATGTATTCTTGTCTTCTCCTGCAGGAATTTCATAAGAAGAAAGTATAATTCCAGCGTTACTATCTGTAATCAGAAATAAATGTGGTGATGCATGACGCTTTCCATCTGTTTCATAATAACTTTCCTCTACAACAAATATTCCGTTAAAATCCTCTGGAATATTTTTTATTTTATCATTGCAGACTGTGTTTATATGTTGTGCATACGGAAAGCTTTTACCAGCCTCCTTCATTTCCATAAACTGTTCTTTGTTATCAAATTCTCCAGTCATAAGCTCTACAAACTTTTTAATTTCCATCATAATGTTATGCCTCCATATGATAAT
Source organism: Lachnospira rogosae (ex Hitch et al. 2025) (assembly GCF_040096455.1). Lineage (NCBI taxonomy): Bacteria > Bacillati > Bacillota > Clostridia > Lachnospirales > Lachnospiraceae > Lachnospira > Lachnospira rogosae (ex Hitch et al. 2025). Next base: position 83,349 of record NZ_JBBMER010000008.1, read on the forward strand.
ATTTTGTTATATTTATAATTGTAATAATATGAACAATGAACGTAAATTCTACCGCTTAGTGATGCCTCAGAGCTGCTCCACATAATTCTAAAACAAAAGCTTAAGTCCCATAGCTATAATCCACATATATGCACAAGTTTTCGGAATCATTAAAAGTCCAACCTTTGGTTTAGTTTTGCTGAATAAGGTTACTGGTATATAGCATCCAAATGAAATAATAATTGCTGCTACCATCCTTGTCAGATGATATCCATAAGCATTTCCTGAAATCAAATATAGAATAATTACTCCTATACCTGTAACTGCAAAGACTGAATTTCTGATAACGGATAATTTCATATTTCCCTCATCTGTACACCAATTATTCTGTGGGAACATACATATTACAATTCTAACAATTGCTGATATCCATATTATAACCTCAATTATTACTGGTATTGTAAACCCTGGAAATGTAAATTTCCAGATATACATCAAAATAATATAAAAAGCTGTCATTGTAATAGAAGATATCTGCAATCCAATTCCTAGCTGTTTCTTTATCTTATCACTACTTCCACATACTGCTCTGATAATTCTTGGCACAAGATGAAATGCATCTCCTCCGCAAAGTGTTAATGTTAATATTCCATAAAGAATAAATAACATATCCCCATTTGAATATATAAAAAATAATATTGCAGCAACAAGATCAAATATAAGATATGCTGCATCAAATATTGCTTCCATAACATCTGGAAGCTGTGGTTTATAATTGTTCTGCTTCATTACTAGTTCTGCTCCCTATACTCTTTTAAATATTTTTCTGCATTATTGCAGATCTTATCAAACACATCTATACACATATGCTTTTCTTCTTCTGTTAAGCCACTTAAAACATCCTTAGCAAACTGTTTCTGTGCGTTTATTCCTGCTTTTACAATTACCTCCGCCTTATCTAATAAAACAATCTCAATATGCTTTTTATTATCCTTACTTTGTATTCGTTCAACAAGACCTTTATTTTCAAGATTCTTTAGTGATGTTGAAACGTGGGATTTTGTTGATTTTCTAATCTTTACTATGTCTGCTGCTGTATTATGCTGAGGATTATTATGAAGGAACATAAGTATATCATATTCCATCTGTGTTAATTCATACCTGTCGCACACTTCTCCTGAAAGTAATTCATAATAGCTTGTGATTGTTTTATGCTTATCCCAGAAATACATCCTGACCTCCTTTACTATCGTTCTTTTTAGAACGTTTATAGACAGATTATTCTGTTATGTCAATCATTTTTTCTTATTCAACTCACAAAATCTTTACTCTATTTTGTGTAATGATTTTTATGTAAGCATTAGTGATAAAATAAGAGCAAGTACTGAAAGGTTTTCGTTGCCTTAGCACTTGCTCTGCTTCTTTATATCAAAGTTATTATATATAGTTGTATGTTGATGATTTGCTGTTCTTTAATTTTTTATCAATCTTATTGCACTCTTTTCGCAAGCCTGCAATATTACTTACGCCAGATTCTTCTCACCTTCATTTTGTTTCTTTTCCGCCATTCTCATAACTTCCTTCCATGCCGGTGAGAACAGATAATAACCTATCATTGCAAACATTCCAAAGCTGAAAGAGATTGGGAAGCACAACATTACCCATGTTCCATCAAAGTATCTGCTAATAATATAGGCACTTGGAATTCTGACTGCCCAAAGCATAAGAATGTTGACAATTGTAGTATAACGCACCTTTCCAGTTCCGTTTACAATAGATATTATACAGTTAAAGATAGCATAAAACCACTGTGAAAGTAACATGACAACAACATGTCTGCTAGCATACATCAATACCATTTCATCTGACGAGAAGAAACGGATTATAGGTTTATGTATCATTATAAAAAGCAATCCAAAACTTAATGTAATCAGACCTGAACACAATGGAATTCTCCAGTGTCCCTCTTTAATTCTTGAATATTTCTTAGCACCATAATTCTGTCCTGAAAATGTAGTGGCCGCCGAAGATAATCCTGTAATTGCTATGTTAGCGCATCCTGTAATTCTTCCTGCTACTGCACCTCCAGCCATAAATATAGCACCCTGCGAGTTATTAAATGTCTGTAATGCAACATGTCCTAATGAATAAAGAGAATTGTTAAGTCCAACGGGCAAACCAATAGCCAGAATAGCTTTCATCATTGTTCCAGAAAATCTTCTAGGCAAATATGTAAACTGTATCTCCGGAAACTTCTTTCTTATATAAACAATACTTACAATCCATGAAATGAACATAGCAATACTTGTAGAAAGTGCTGCTCCGGCTACATCCATTCCAAACCCTGCAACAAACAATAAATCAAATACTATATTAGAAACACAGGACACAACCAGAAACCATAATGAAGCCTTGCTGTCTCCAAGTCCTCTTAAAATACCAGCATTCATATTATAACCCAGATTACCAAGTGTACCTAAGAACACAACCCTCGTATATATTAATGCGGCATTCCACACATCCTGCGGCACTTTCATGAATTCCAGAATATATGGTGCTGCAAACCATCCAAGAATTCCAATCGGAATACCTACAATATATATAAGTGTTATTGAAGTTCCACATACTGAAACAACCTTTCCCGATTCCCTTGCTCCGGTATATTGTGAAATAAGAATAGACACACCTGTTCCTATTCCTAAAAAAACACATAATAATACTTCAACCGGCTGTGAACTCGTTCCTACCGCAGCTAAAGATGTATCTCCACAATATTTGCCTATTACAAGTGCATCAACCGTAGTATATAACTGCTGCAAAACATTTCCAATAATAATCGGTATCGCAAACAGTATAATATTTTTCATTATATGACCTGTAGTCATATCAATCTTTCCTTTTTGTGAATCTGCCATAGTAATCTCCATTCTTGCGCTGCTTCTAAGCGCATCTCAAGTTTGTGCGAAGCACAAATCTTGCGTGTGAAAAATCTTATTTTTCACACTATACTCCTATCATAGAATAATCTGTCTGTATCTGTTATTTATAATAATACTGTAATTGAATTACATTTTCTAGCGATTTATGGCATGGAGTACAGAAAAAGTGTCTAACTAATGTTTATAAAAAAGCAAATGGAATTTTCTTTACAATAATCAGAATTACGGTAATAAACACTTTCTTGGGCAACACCATTCTCTTCATATAATATATTTGTTTGTTACATCATATAATAGTACATAAACATAATTAAACAAAAAATATATCCGGCAACCCTTTTTATAGGATACCGGATATAATTCTATTAATTCTTTCTGACTTATTTTCGTGATGTCCATATTCATCAAATATACTTGTAACATTCATAACCGACATAAGATGCTCATGAACCATATGTGCCTTTACAGGTGCCTGTTCAAGCAGATTCCCGTGATTTACCCCCTCCTGTTCACCATTAAGAAAATAAACAGCTGCATTTCTGTTTTTTACATTATTATTAACTACATAGTCTGCAAAACCCGGATACCAGAACGAACCGCAGACTGAAAATATTGTAGAAAATGTTTCATCAAAATACAGGCTATATATAGCAGCAAGACCGCCCAGTGAATACCCTCCATATGCCATTGATTCTGCATATACATTATAATGCTTGCTGATGTATGGAACTATTTCCCCAACAAGCTGGTTGTGATATTCCCTGCACTCACCACCAAAGTCTTCAGCCCCTTCTCTTATCGCTTTATATGGCCATGGTGTATATGCAGCCAGTCTGTTTTTTGGAATAAGTCCAACGTATATCTGATTATCAGGCTGTTCAATATTATTTACTATTTCTCCATCATTTATAAATATCACTTTATATTTTCTGCCGCATAAATAATTGTCCGGGAGCCGCACAATAGTTTTAATACCTGATATTTCAATATATTCTATCATTTTTAATTCACTTCTCTTATTCACATATTATTTAACACTATCTGCAATCTTTGATAATGCATCGAATACAGCCGGTCCATAATCCATAAATTCATCATATCCTATTGTAACTATTTTCTTATTCTTTATGGCTTCAACATCAGATACTGCATCAGATGAAAGCAATTTATTAACTGCATCTGCATCATTCTTAGCATTGCGGTCACTTGTTACATATACTATAAGCTCAGGATTCATTGTTACAAGTGTCTCTAATGAAAGACCAGATGTACCTGTTGATACATTTGTATATCCTAACTTATTCAACATATTCTCCTGTAAAGATGATTTATATGTGCCAAATGTATTTCCATCAAATGCACACATTACAAGTGCATTCTTCTTGTCTGTTCCTGTATTTCCTAATGATGTCATGACTGAATCATATTTCTTCTGAAGTTCATCTGCGTATGAGTCTGCCTTGTCCTGAACATTAAATATAACCCCAAGATTCTTAACATCCTGTATAACACTTTCAATCTTAGTCTCTCCCTTTGTTACACTTGCAGCCTGTGCATAAACTTCAACGCCATTTGCATTCCATTCTGTGTATTCTCCCAGAGATTTATCAGAAAACATAGCTGCTCTGCCCACGATTATATCCGGCATCGCAGATAAGACTATTTCTTTAGATATAGTTTTCTTATCACCCAGCTTATTTATATTTGCAATACTGTCCTTATATATTGAGGTGACTTCATTGTCCGGATTCATCATTCCGACTATTTTATCACCAAGCCCCAGTTCAATAAGTGTTTCTGTTGCTGACAAATTGTTCGTTACAATTCTTTCCGGTGCTTTATCAAATGTCTGATTAACTTCATTACCAGATGCATCATATGTTGTTATTGTTACAGGATACTGTGTCTGCTTCGATTCATCCTGTAACTGCGAACTGCTGTTACTATCATTGGAACCTGTATTCCCACAACCGGTAAATAATGCTGCTGATGTAACTGTTATTGCTAAAACTGTTATTAGTGATTTGAATTTTCTCATTGCTTCAAGTCTCCTTTATTATACATTTATATTTTATGATATGAGTGTAAAAAGTAATTCTTCCACTCACGATGTATCAAAATCTGAATCCTGCTGTTCTTCTTTGTCTGCCTGTCATAAATCATGTGTATTGAATTAATATCTGATTGCTGCCACGATTGATAACTTCACATTCTACATCATATATTTCTCGCATATTATCTTTTGTAATAACCTCTTCTGGTTTTCCTTTATATCTTATTCTCCCATCCTTTATAAGATATATATAATCTGAAAATCTACATGCCAGCTGTATATCATGCAAAACTGCCAGAACATTTACATTTAATTTTTTTACAATTTTTAATATTTCAAGCTGATATTTAATATCCAGATGATTAGTCGGTTCATCAAGCAGCAAAAGTGTAGGCTGCTGTGTAATCGCCCTTGCCAGCACCACTCTTTGTTTTTCACCGCCTGACAATGACAAATATGAACGATTTCTTTTTTCATACATACCAACGCTTTTTAATGCATTATATGCAATCTTATAATCTTCTTTTTTCTCCTGCTCCATCATCTTTAGATGAGGAGTACGGCCAAGCATAACTACATCAAGCACAGAACAGTCAAAATTAAGATTATTGAACTGTGCAACAACTGCCATATTCTGTGCACTTTTTCTTATACTTATATTATCCAGAGGTTTTCCATCCAGATATATCGCTCCAAGATCCGGTTTTGTTATTCTGTAAACCGTCTTTAAAAACGTGGTTTTACCACAACCATTTGGTCCTAGTATTGTATGGAACTCATTATTACTAACACCAAGCGATATGCCATTTAATATTCTGCTGCCCTCTATACTGTACTGTATATTATCACATCTAAGTTCCATAACTACTCCCTGCCATAATTCTTCTTAGTTACAATGTATATAAAAAATGGAGCACCAACCAGAGCTGTAAATATTCCTATAGGAAGCTCTGCATTCTTAACCAGTACTCTTGCAAGAACATCAGCCCATATAAGAAATATCGCTCCAAGAAGTATCACCACTGGCACTAATCTCTTATGATTCGTTCCTGCAAATGCCCTTGATATATGTGGTATTATAAGTCCTACAAAACCAATTATTCCACAGCTTGAAACAAGCACACCTGTTACTACTGCTATTAATGTCATATAAACTTTTCTGTACAGGCTTAAATTTATTCCAAGTGTAACTGCCGTTTCATCACCTAACATCATCGTATTAAGTATGCGATACTGCGTACAGAAAAATAATGTAACAGCTATTACAACAACTGCAGGAAGTATAATACTTTTCCAGCCTGCATTAGCAAGTGAACCCATAGTCCAGAACTTGATTGTCATTATGCTGTCAGCATTGGCTCCAACTGAGATAATAAAGTTAGAAAATGCTGTAAACAAGGCATTAACAACAGTTCCTGCAAGAATAAGCCTTGTCGTAGTCATTTTCCCATGTCCGGAAGCAATTCCAAGAACCATAACTGTTGCTATAACTGCTCCCACAAATGCACCACCGGAAACAAACGCTCCCAGTCCCATAACTATAAGCAGGGTTGCACCAAATGTAGCGCCTGATGACACACCAAGAATATATGGCTCAGATATTGGATTATTAACTGTTGCCTGCATCACACATCCACATAATGCAAGTCCGGCACCGGCCAACAAGCCAAGAAGAACTCTTGGCAATCTCATATTCCAGACTATTGCAATCATTGCTTTGCTGGAAGAATTAAATATTTCATCATGATGTGTAAGCTTTCCAAAAATAATTTTATATGTGTCTGATACTTTTATATTTACCTGTCCAAGTGATACCGCAGTAATAACTGTAATCACAAGTGCTGCCATCAGGAAAATTATTACAACCACATATAATGTTTTAGATTTGGAGATATCATTTACTTTTTTCAACCTCTTGTCCTCTAAGACTAATTATAGTTACCCTTGACTAACTTTAATAGATTAAAACATACCTTTCTAATTTTGTCAATGAAAATTTTTTCTAATAATTTCACTAAATAAAATAAGAGCAGGTACCAGAAAGGTTTTGTTTCCTTAGTACTTGCTCTGTTTCTTTATATCAAAATTATTATATATAGTTGTATGTTGATGATTTACAGGTATTTTGTAAAATGTTCCTTGTCCAATTCATGTCATTGAGCCATCCATTTTTTTACTATATCAATGGCTTCTCCTGATTCGCCACATAATCCCATTACACTATTTATTAATACATTTCTTTTACTTAGTTCAGGATTTAAAGTCGTCATTGCCAATTTCTGATATTCATTAATCTTCATTCTAATTTCCATTTCTGAGCAACTTTTGTTGCGAAGAGGCGAAGAATAATTTGCACAGGCAATTTTCCTCTGCCATCAATGGCTATTTATTCTGCTCATAAACAAATAGTCGTGTGATAAAATAAGCTATCGAGCTTATTTTTCACACCAATATTCTCCATAATGTACAAACTGGAAGTTATAGTGCAATCTTTTTCCATTTTCTAATCTTGGTTCTAAAGGTTCCGAACGGAGCAACTGTATTAACATGTATGAATTTGTATACTTCCCAGACAGCTGTTTTAGTTGCTTCGTCAGCCCATTTTCTCATATGTGGTTTAAATAATTCTTCATCACTCAGAGAATCAATCATTGCATAAATAGAGTTGATATTCTCATTCAATCTGTCTTTCAATTCTTGCAGTGACAGCTGAGCATATGTATCTGTGAACCATTGATATAATTCGCCAAGCTGATTCCACTTAAAATTATCCGAAGGAGTTTTGACAGGAATACCCTTTCTTTCGTCTGATTCCCATTTAATAACAAGAGTTGTCCAGCCAACCTGATAAGCAAGATTTTCTGCCGGAGTTCGATCGATCTCATCAATTCTCTTATCTTTTAAATGCTCCGGAATATCATTAAATTCTGAAATATATTTTGCAAAGCTTTTATTTATCTCGTTTTTAAGTTCGTCTTTATTCTCATATGTTCTCAATAGTCTATCTCCTCAGCTTCCGATTTTCCAGTTTCAAAAACAGGAAGTTTTGCATACGTTATTCTTCTAATATTTTTGTAGGGTTCGCATCCGTTACAAATATCATACTATCATAAAGCTCCGCAGGAGGTTGAAACATTCGATAACTTGGAGGAAGAAGTCGCATAATGATTGAGTAGCTTTCTCCAAGTGTTCCCATATAGGTGTATTCAGAAGCCTGCCTACCCAGTTCAGAATTTTCCGGGACTTTAGTAAAATCCAACCAACAAATATCAAATCCCGCCAGTTTTGCCGCCTTTGCTAAAGGGTCATGGGAATAAAACACCTGAATTGTACGCTTTTCAGGCGAACTGGTCGGCATATTGCAATGGGTTTTATAAAAATCGGTACCAATGACATAGTAACCGTTTGCTGCGTCCTTGGAAAGAAGTTTACCCATCGAGTCAAAACTGCCCCATTTTGCGACATGGCTGTTGTGACCTGTCACAAAGATTTTTTCATGCCCATTTCGCTGCTCCTGCTGTAAAATCCACTGTACATTTTCTGCCATAGATTGATCTCTTAATGTAGCACCATCATCATTTGTCAGAGTTTGAAGCTCGGAATGCTGCATTAAAATATCTACAAAGTGAATTGCATTTTCCGAACCGTTCTTGCTTTCCAATTCTTTCTTCACTTGTGTAAGGGTTTCAGTTCGAGTAGATAAATCGCATTCACTGCTCCAGTTTTCACCTTCCACAAGTTTCTGCAAGTTTGTTGTGTCCACTTCCAGTTCTTTGCAGGATTCTTTCAAAAACCTCATGCTGTAAGAAAGCCTCTGCATATCAAAACCGTAAAAGCGAAGGTCTTCGCCTTCCAATGCACTTTCATTGTACTGGCGCATATAGGAGATAAGTTCTGCCATCTCTTCCGTTCTATAAATGGAAAATCCAATCGCTGCGGCTGCTTCCTGTGCTGTCCCCTCACCGCCGTGTATATATCGGTTTACCTGCTCGCAACCGCCGTAGTCACCTTCAAGGGCAAACGCCCTAACACCATTATTTTTTACCATCAGCTTGAACACTTCCAGCTTCAACTGCTGAAATTCTGCATTTCCGTGAGTAGCTTCTCCCAATGCAATTATTTTTGCACTTTCAGGCACAGTTATATTTTCAACGGGTTCAGCATAAGCTAAAAACTCTTCTGGATTCACATTTTCTCCTGTGCCAAAACCTCCAAAACGCATAAATACAAGTGCCGCTAAAGCCATAACACCTAATAATCCAAAAACGATATATCTTATCTTAAATCTTCTTGTCTTTTTATTCTTCATATCTGATAGACCTTTCCTTTATAGTGAATCAGTTGTCTTACATCCGTTTTACACGCTTATTGTACTTCACGTAATAGTTCTTCTGCCGTAGTGTTGAACAATTTTGCAAGTGTAAGCAGATTGGAAGTGCTTGGGTCAGATGCTCCGGTCTCCCATTTAGAGACAGCCTGCCTGCTTACGCCGATAGATTCTGCAACAAACTCCTGCGTCATCTTACACTCTTCACGATGCTGCTTCAAAACCTCACCGAGAGATTTCTTGATGCTGGACTTTTCTTTTCTGACATTGCCTGATTTAACATATCTACTCAATGCTCTTATGAGGAAAATTCCCACAGTGATAAATGCCGCTATCACCGCCACCCCGATTAGCAGTACAATACCAAAAACAATAACTCCTAAAAAATCATATTTCACTTAATTACCTCCTTTCGTGACTTCATGATAGCGAAATTTCATGGTTGCTACCACCAACTATCACGATATTTCTTTGGTTGCGAACGGTTGCGGAACTAAAATAACACTTTTTAATGTAAAAGGCATATATGTAAATTAATAAAACGACAAATTCCGATTGAGATTTCACCTGTTTTAAGAGATTTAATAACTGTTATATTTTGTTATTAAATTCTCCGCAATTCCTTGAAAACACTGGATTTGTCGCAGGTGAGCTTTCCCTTATTGTTTCCCTTGTGTTATATCGTCCTACCAGTGTTTACGAACACTGATAAGGGAAAATACAAGGGCAAAAAAATTATATAAAACAGTATAACACAAAATAAAAGTGACATGGTGAACTGATTGAAATGCTTCTGATTTTTGTAACAGATGATTTATTGATCGATAAGGAGATAAGATACGATGAGAACAATATTTGCAGAATATAATCCCGGACGAAACAGCATTGATGTTTATACCAGTGCAGGCTATATGCTTCGCATTGACTGTTGGGAAGCAGAAAAGGACTTAAAAACCACACCAGGATCAGACTGTGCATTAAACGCACTCGCCATTGATGAACCTCTTGAATATGCAAGATTATATCTTGATGGAAATTTGCAGATGTGGGTAGATGCGGAAGATTCATTAGAATTATAAAATACAAGTAGCCTGTATTCTTTATTTCACATACAGGCTACTTAATCAAAATTACTATAATTGATGGTAAGCAAGTTTCTTAATATACCTTGTTTGAATAATACTGAGCCATTTGCATATTAATTTCAAATGAAAACTTTTTAGTTTTGATTCAGTATTTAATCAATGTTCCTATATTTTAAATATTCTGTGAACTTTTTAACTGCTGGAGTAATTTTGGTCCGATCTTTCATCGCCAATGCAATTTCTCTGAAATATGGTGTTTGAAATGGTCGGATTGCAATCTGATATGGTATACGTCTCAAAATCATTTCAGGAAGTATACCAAATGCGATTATTATTTATAAGTATTTCTTGAAGGTATTTTTCATCTTCAGGGCAACGTCCATCGCCCAATCGAACTGTTCAGACCACTTATCCTTATTTTAAAAATTTGCCGAATAAGATATAAGGATTCTGTTGGCTTTCTTGTCCAGTCATTAGGCTTTTCTACCACTTCAAATTTAACGGCGATATCCGAACTGCCTATTTGGTATAGTTTGATTTCTACCAAGAAGAGCGCAATATTCTCATCGGTGTGATTATTCAGCCACTCAATTGCAGAGCGATGTTCTTCTCTGGCTCTCTTGACAACCCAAATTACAATATCGGCAGATTTGCCGGAGGCATATGTAATCAATTTACCAAGGTAATCATGGTCTGTATCTTCAAGCTGATTTTCAATAATGGTTTTTCTGTCCGTTCCTGTTTCAGTTGCATAAATGTCTACATTAAAATCTCCAACGCTGGACTCAGTTTCATCAAAGGTTATCTCCAAGCCAACGGCATCCGCCAGCAACGCAAGATTGTCCTCTTCTGCAAGCCAAAGAGTAAAGTCTATTGCCTAAAAAGTTGCTTGATCAAGAGGTGAGTGCTAATTATTTGAGATTTTTTTTGCACACCTTGATTTTGCTTGGTATGCAGCCATTTTTTCTTTCCAACTGCCAAAGATGGGATTTTACTATAACCGGATTTTTTATTTCGCGCACTCCATAATAACCGCTTCACATCTGCCATATCCAAGCTGTGAACTGTTCAGACACAACGTGTAATTGCTGGCCTTTCCCCACTTCTGCCCGGTATAAAAGTTATAATTTGTCATACGCCTTTTATCTGTATCCTCTATCAGCTTTGCTGCTTTCTGGTCACTGACATTATATAACCAGCTGATACGCTGTATGCATCATCCAGAAGCATTCCCTTGGTCTCAAGCAATTACCTGCAGTGTCTCTCCCGCTCCCTTTTTTAAACATATAATGATTTATAAAGCGTTACTTTTTTTCTCTGCACGGTCAAGATAAATATAAAATCCAACATTTAGCACGATTCCCACCATTGTCGATACTGGTGCCGCAAGACCGATCTTTGTCAGGCTTGCATTCGGCTGGATACTCATCACATAGGCAAATGGAAGACGTACCAGCAATGTCTGGATTAATCCCTGTGTCATTACCCATACCGTCTTGTTATTACCATTGAAATATCCGACCATACTGAACAGAATTGCTGTCACGATTGTTTCCAGTGCGAATCCTTTCAGATATGCATACCCTTTCTGGATAACGGCTACATCCGTTGTGAAGAACCCTGCCAGTATATCGCCTCCAAACATCACCAATAAAAATACTATACATCCCACAACCAGGCCAACACCGATTCCGGTAAACATGGATTTCTTCGCACGCTTTGCCTTGCCTGCTCCGATGTTCTGAGATACAAAGGATGCCATCGACTGCATCAGCGCACTTGGAACCAGCATCGCAAAGTTGACAATCTTACATGCAACACCGTAACCCGAAGAAGCTTCCAGGCCAAGCCGGTTCACAAATGCACAAAGTGCCAGGAAGGACATCTGTGTCAGGAACTCCTGCAGTGCAAGCGGAAGTCCGATCTTTAGGAATTTCTTACACTGACTATTCAACCCGAAATCTTTTCTGGTAATCTTAAATGGAAGTTCCTTTTTGATCAGAATAACAATAGCAAATACTACGCTGAGTGCCTGCGCTGTAACAGTTGCAATCGCCGCACCTGCTGCGTCCATATGAAATCCTGCCACAAGTACTATATCTCCGATCACATTTACAATACATGCAACAAATACAAATAGCAACGGTGATTTACTGTCCCCCAGTCCACGGAAAATTGCTGATAAAAGATTGTATGCAACAATAAAGAAAATACCGCCTCCGCAGATACGCACATATACCGAGGTCAGCTCAACCGCCTCTTTCGGAGCCTGCATCAGGACTGAGATTGGATGTGCAAATCCAACCATAACAATAAATAATCCGACTGCAATCATCGTAAATACAACTGCTGATCCGCCAATGACCGATCCAATCTGCTCTGGTCTCTTTTCACCGAGATATCTCGCAATCAGTACCGTAATACCCATTGCAAACTGTGTCACTACAAAAGTTACAAGATTCATTACCTGACTTCCCGTAGAAACCGCTGAAAGCCCGGATGTAGAACCGAATCTTCCAACTACCAGAAGATCCACTGCACCGTATGCCGCCTGCAGGATCAATGATCCCAGCACCGGTATCATAAATGCAATCAGTTTTTTAAGTATGCTTCCTTGTGTAAAATCTGCCTTATCGTTCATCGTAATGTTTTCTCCTTTCGCACATGATCTGATAAAATTTCTCTATCGTCCGTATCATACATTCTGCATCTTCGTCCGAGATTTCTTCCATGTAAGGGAGCAGACTTTTAAAATATTGTTCGTCATATTTCTGCGAAAGATTTGTTCCCTTTCTTGTAACAGCTATGTATGTGACACGTCCATCTGCTTCAGAAGCCATTTTCTTAAGGTATCCTTTTTCTTCCATCTCTTTGACAGTTCTTGTAACTCCCGGTCTTGGAAGCTCCATTGCATCACTGATATCCGACACCTTTACCTGTACGCCCTGTCCTTCCAAAGACTGTATCGTATCCAGATATTGAATAAAGGATGAACGAACACCTTCGGGCAACGGTGGGAGCATCTCCCGGGTCCGCTTTGCCTGATAACATGCATCGAACATCCTTTTTATTATTTCACTTGTCATATTCTGTCCTCCTTATATATTATCAGTAAAATCACCACTTATACTTTCTTTTGCATTCATGGCACTTCTAGTAATTATCACAGTTAATTACCTTTGATAATTATATAAAAATTTAGAAATTTGTCAAGCTTTTATTCCATTGTTAACAGCTGATCCGCTGAAAATTTATCATCTTCTTAATATCTTCCGGAATTTTTTCCCAGATTTCCGCAGACACATATTCCATATTTTCCCAAATCTACCCTTCCATTTATCACTTCAACTCCATCCGCTCGAAGAAGTTCTGCCTGTACATCCTCTCCACCAAACGCAAATGCCCCGGCCAGTTCACCTTTCGCATTGACCACTCTGAAGCACGGAATATGTTCCGGATCCGGATTCTTATGCAGTGCATTGCCCACGGCTCTTGCCATTCTGTGGTCTCCCGCCATCTCTGCGATCTTCCCATAAGTTGCCACATGTCCTTTCGGAATACGCTTCACTGCTTCATAGATTCTCTTTGTCGGACTGTCCGTAACCAGATCATACCCAGACAATCTGATCTTTCTCTTTATCCGGCAAAGGCTCTTTTTTCTCTAGCTGTTTCAGAATCGCTTCTTCCCGTTCTCTGGCTGCCTTGTCTACTTCCAGAAGATGCTCTCCAATGGTGTCCTGCAGAAGCATCACCTGATAAGTTGAATTTCGATGATTCTTCAGATAATCTCTGTGAAGAAAACCATACTTGCCAAGTTGCTCCATCTGCTCACCGGATTTATAGGTGAGATTCGGGATCAGATATCCATTTACATTTGTATACGTTATATAAATAGGACATTCGCAATCCGCTTTCGCTACTTGCTCATGAACGCAGTTGCTTCGCTGCCTGCGTTCATTTTATTATGAGATTCCGACAGGTGTATTAAGAGGTACTGGGCACTCTTTATACCCGGCTATTGCAACTATCATAGGAACCTGTTGTTTTCGTATCCTCTGGATATATACTATTTTCAGGCAGCATTGCCAGTTAAATATTCTGTATTATGCTTTTCCTATTTCATGGATACTAACACTATTTCTTATTATAATTGGCTTTATTATAATAAAACCAATAAAGTAATATCCAAACGAATAAATTTTATTTTTATGCACAAATCGGACAGCTTTAAAAATTTAGCTGTCCGACCTACTCTTAATAATATCCCCGTTCTTCCTGCCAGTCTTTCACATAGCATCGAATTCCAATATAAATCACATGCACCAGTAGCAACAGCGTGATAAGATTTACAGGAATAACAGATTTTATCCATTCTCCAAAGTAAATTACAATAGCTGCACTCGTTATCGCCACTATTATACTGAGGATATCCCAGCAATATTTCCGGTAGATTTTTCCAACCTGATAGCCAATCCCAACTATCAGTAATCCGGTTATTATAAATAAAATTCCCATAACAATAGCTACGATCAGCCAGTACATAAGCCCGGAAAGGATACGGTTAGGTATTCCGCTGCTTAACTGTCCGAAAGAATCTGCACCTATGACAAACTCCCGAAACAAGCTTCCCATTCCTTTTCCTAACACACCGAAAAAGGTGATACAGTCGTTAAGGAAAACTGGCGAAAGAATAGCCGTAAACAGGGTTATTGTTATGCTGTACCATGCCAGTAGGAACAGGATACTTTCATAACCAGTTGTCATATTTTTAAATTTCTTTTCCAGCTGACTTTTGCGGTTATCGCATTTTTCTTTTGCTTTCTGGTAAGCAGTGCGGTCACATTTTTCACATTTCTCATAAGGCACTTTTTTCTCAACAGCTACCTCTACCGTCTTTTGGTGTGTCTGTGCATAAAGTTTCTCCTGTTCTGCTTTTTCATACTTAAATTTCCATGCCACGACTTCTGCGTCGGCTCTTTTCCTTCTGTCTGTCTCGTTGGTCAATCGCTCCTCTGTTTGCCTTAATCTTGTCCGCAATGCTTCGATATTCTCGACTCTGTTTTCGCTGTTCAATTTCTCGTTCAAGGTCAGCGATTCGCTTAGCTGCTTGTTCAGTTCCAAAATTGTCTGGTCTTTCTGATCCAGTTCGTCCTGCATCTGTTCTGTCATCAGCAAAAGTTCTTCCACCTGCCCGACGTTCTCTAAGTCTTTGCATCCGTTCATCAAGCTCCCTCACTTTCTCTATCTGCTGTTTAAGGTCAGCAATTCGGTGTTCTGTTTCTGCAATAAGCTGTTCTCGCTGTTCAGCTTCTGCGTTAATTCCTGCCATTGCTGATTCTCGGTTTCCAACTGTTCGATTCTGGTTTTCTGTTGCTCGATCTGTGAGAGCAGTTCTTCTGTATCTGGCAAAAGATTCAGCAGCCCGGATAATTCGCTGTTTAAGTTTTTTAAACTCTGGTTCTGCTCCTGAAAAAACAGAAGCTGCCTGTCCCGTTCCTGTAATTCCTGTATCATCTCTGCCATAAGATTCTGCTGTTCCTCGATCTGGTTTATCATTGTCTCCATCATGGGAATGACTTCCCGGCTTTCTTCTAATGTCATCCAATCGCTCCTTCCATTGTGTCAATGCACCAGATACTTTTCCAAAAGAAATCTTTATTTTACCCAGCAGTGCATTTTGTCTTTTTATGATCTGGTTTTCCTCCACTTTCCATGAAGCGGAGGATGTCTGTCCGTTTTGAAATTTCTCATCAATTTTTCTGGCATCCGCACCCTCATGGATCGTTGGTATCTCAAATTTTCCCTGCCTTGCATAAGAACGGTGGTCAATGTGATTTTCCGTTTTCAAATGTGCATTACAGACATTTGCCCATTCGCTCCGCCATAGTTCACAATTTTTGGGATTGTTCCATCCGGTAGCATCGGTTAATACACGTTTCCACTGTTTACGATTCCTTGCACCGATTTTCGGATTACCGTTTTCGTCCAATACCGGGATTCGGATTCCATGACGGGCAGGGTTCTTTTTATCCTGCCACCAGTCCGGGTGAGACTCATCAACCACGATATTTCCATCATTATCTCTGACAAAATCCCAGTCTTTGACTTCTTTGTTTCCCCATGAATGGTCTGGATTGAATGGACGCATGGTAACAAGTAAATGCACATGTGGGTTTCCATCGCCCTTATCGTGAATGCTCCAATCTGCACACATGCCTTTGTCTACAAAGATTTTCTGAATATAATCCGTTGTATATTCAATCTGTTCCTTTCGGTTCCATTCTTTCGGTAGTGAGAACTCAAACGACCTGCCAAGCTGTGCATCCGCGGTCTTCTCAATCTTCAAAACTTCATTCCACAAACGCTGTTTCTGAAAAGTAAGTTTGAATTTTTCCAGTGCAGCTTCTTTGTTATCTGCTCTTTTATATCGGACTGATTTCTGGAACCGTCTGATAGTTTCAGCAGGTACATTCTGCCATTCCTGTGGTGCATTTTCACACATCATCAGGCTGGTATAAACGACTTCTTTTTTTGAAGTGTAGTAGCTGATCCTGCCTGTTTCTTCATTTTTCATCACATCGCCATTGAGATAAGCAGACGCCGATATGATGGATTTTCCTTTGCTGCGTCCAACAATCTTTACTGTATAATGAAAAATCGCCATGCTCCGTTTCCCCCTTTCTGCCGTATCCGGCTTTGATTTCCAGCAGGTAACCTTTTCCCTAAAAGAAAATGGTATCTGCCGGAACGCCCTCTGCATAAGAGTGCCTCCTGCGGCATGAGCAGGTCTGGCTGAAAGCCCCGCCGACGGAACGAGCCCGGCAAGCGTAAGCGCAGACCGGTTGCCATCTGTGGCAAACTTATACGGACGACCTCTGGTTGTCCATAAGTGCGCCCTTCATAAAAAAGCAATGAAGGGAATGGAAAACCCACTCCCTCCGGCATTACACTTCCTCCGTATTTGCAACTGGCTCTTTCTGCATTGCCTTTGAGAAAAACTTTCCGTTTGCTTCCTGCCTTTTTAAGAAGCCGATCAGCTTCGGGATATCTTCTTCCTCAATCGCAGAACCCAGCACCGATTCCACCGCACCGCCAATCTGGCAGAGCCTGTGTGTCCGCTTTTTGGTTTCCACATCTTTCTGACGTTTCTTCAGTTCCCGTTTCTGTGCTGCATACTGTTTTGCCTTCTCAAGGCTTTCCTGTTCTTTCTTTTCCAACTGGAGCATACGCTCCTCATAACTCTTTGTTGATCTTGCCATAAATATCATCGTCCTTTCATTTTTCTTCCAAACATAAGTTTCCTGTTGTCTGTCAGACGAAGTACATGGTATAATCTGCTTGCGTGTAGGTATATCATGGCTCCGGTCTGATAGAACCTTTGGCGGTTTCTTCGGGAACCGCTTTTTTAAGTTGAACCGTTTCTTGTGACTGCTTTCACATTTCCCTTATCCCTCAAGTCCCTGCCCTCGTTGGCTTCCATAAAGAGTTCCAGCATATCTGTTTTGATCAGGACTTTTCTCCCAACCTTCAATACCGGAAGTTTCTTCCACTCTACCAACTTTCGCAGGGTGTTCCTGCCAATTCCCGTATAATCAGCAGCTTCCTCAATAGATAAGGCGATCTTTCTTTGCGTCATATGACCACCTCCTTATTGATTGCATTATGCAATTTCGTTTGTGCTGTCAGTATAGCGTGTTTGCATCTTGTTGTCAAGCGTTATGAAATTATATTTCTTTTCTTTAAATTGCATATTGCAATATATGTTGTTACGTGGTATAGTAATGACATACCGAAAAAGGAGGCACATCAGCATGAAAGATAAAGAACTACGCAAGCTGATCGGCAGCAGGGCAAAACAGCGCCGTCTGGAATTAAATCTGACACAGCCTTATGTCGCAGAGAAGATGGGAGTTACCGCTTCCACAATCCTGCGTTATGAGAACGGTTCGATTGACAATACCAAAAAGATGGTACTGGAAGGTCTCTCGGAAGCACTTCATGTATCAATCAAATGGCTCAAAGGGGAAACCGATGAATATGAAACTGATATTACGGATAAGAAAGAATTGCAGATTCGTGATGCGATGGGCAACATTCTCAAACAGTTACCTCTTGATCTCAATAAAACAGAAGACGCTTTTTCTAAAGACTTACTGCTGTTACTGTTAAAGCAATATGAATTGTTTCTGGATTCGTTTCAGTTCGCCTGCAAAAATTACAAAGGCAGTACCAAAGATGCGGACATTGCCAAAGTAATGGGATTTGAATCGAAAGATGAATATAATGAGATTATGTTTCTCAGGGAGATCACGCATACTGTCAACGCATTTAACGATATGGCAGATGTGATAAGGCTCTATTCAAAGAAACCGGAAGCAGCAGAACAAAGGCTTGCCAATCTTTTATCCGAAGTTATGTATGAGGATTCTGAATCGGTATAGTAAGACAACCGGAGTTGTGATATACTTACACGCAAGAAGCATTTCAACAGTTCCGATTGTCTGATATCGAAAGGAGACATACGATTATGGCAAAAGGATCTGTTAGAAAAAAAGGAAAAAAATGGTACTATCGCTTCTATGTAGAAGATGCAAGCGGTAAAATGGTTCAGAAAGAATACGCCGGAACCGAGAGTAAAAGTGAGACGGAAAAGCTTCTCCGCAAGGCACTGGAAGATTACGAAAATAAGAAGTTTGTCGCAAAGGCAGATAATCTTACCGTAGGAGAACTTCTGGACATGTGGGCAGAAGAAGAACTAAAAACTGGGACACTCAGCAACGGTACAGTAGAAAATTATCTTGGTGTAATCCGCTATATCAAAAAACACCCGATTGCAGACCGCAAACTGAAAACAGTTACTGCCGAACATTTACAGGCATTTCTTGATCTGCTTACATTCGGTGGTGAGTTTCCAGACGGGAAAGTAAGAAAAGGATACAGCAAAGATTATATCCATTCTTTTTCCGCAGTGTTACAGCAGTCATTCCGTTTTGCAGTATTTCCAAAACAGTTAATCAGTTTCAATCCGATGCAGTATATTAAGCTGAAAAAGCAGGCAGAGGAAGTTGACCTCTTTTCCGATGATGAAGTGGAAGAAGGTACACAGCCGATTTCACATGAGGATTATGAACGGCTTATCCAATATCTGGAAAAGAAAAATCCACCTGCTATTCTGCCGATTCAAATTGCGTATTATGCCGGGCTCCGTATCGGGGAAACCTGTGGTCTTACATGGCAGGACATTAACCTTGAGGAACAATGCCTGACCATAAAACGCAGTATCCGCTACGACGGCATGAAACACAAAAATATTATCGGACCAACGAAACGGAAAAAAGTAAGGATTGTTGATTTTGGAGATACGCTGACTGAAGTACTGAAAGCTGCCAGAAAAGAACAGCTCAAAAACCGGATGCAGTATGGCGAATTATATCACCGCAATTACTACAAAGAAGTGCATGTGAAAAACAGGGTATATTATGAATACTATCATCTTGACGGAACACAGGAAATCCCGACAGATTACAAAGAAATCTCCTTTGTCTGCCTGCGACCAGATGGCTCTTTGGAACTGCCGAGTACACTCAGCATTGTATGCAGATCAGTGGCAAAGAAGCTGGAAGGATTTGAAGATTTCCATTTTCACCAGTTGCGTCACACTTATACCAGCAATCTGCTTTCCAATGGAGCTGCACCGAAAGATGTACAGGAACTGTTAGGACACTCTGATGTCAGTACCACAATGAATATTTACGCTCACTCAACAAGAAAAGCAAAACGGGATTCCGCAAGACTTCTTGATAAAGTAGCGAGCAATGCTTAACTAAAAATTTCCCTTATTTCCCTTGCGGATTCCGCATAAGGGCAAAAATAAGGGAAAATACATATCATTTCACTATCTAAGGGGCTGTAAGCCTTGAAAAATAAGGAAAGTTCAGGAAATCTCTCCACAAATTTCGATTTGTTTTACCCATTTTAACATAAAACTCAACCAAGTTAAAACTATAATTATCAATATATAAGTCAGTAGCCTGTGTAATATTTAAAATATCATTTTTTGTATTCCACAGCTTATCATTGTTTATTATTGCAGGTTTTGTAGAAATTTCGGAATTTCGGAATTTCCGGATTTCTCCTTGTATCCTCTCTTTTTAATTCTCCCTATTTATATATATTGCTAATATGTTCACTTATTGTTGATTTAGATTTCTGAACTGTTATTCAAACCATCACTCCCCTTATATATTCACATTCCATATTCACTATCCACTATGGCAAAAAAAGAAAACGGTTTTTCAACATCAAGACCTCCATAAAGTCCCATATAACCTGCATTTTGAAAAATAGCAAGCATATCTTGATAATTCATAATCCTTTGTAGATTTATGTGTTGCACCAGCTTCTACGGTTTTGCTGACCTCAGCAAAATCGTCCAAAACATTATGTCCACTATTTTCACATGCTTTTGAATATGATAATATAAAAATTATCTATCATTTCTTATGATTGTGCATTAAATGCACTTGCCATTGATAAACCTGTCGAATATGCAAAATTATATCTTGATGGAACGATACAAATATGGGTTGATGCAGAGAACACTCTTTATTTATAATGTTAAATAATCCCCAAAAATTCTAAAATTTTTCGGGGATTATTTTGGGCTTATATTTATTATTCAATTTAACTGATAATGATTCTCATATGAGATTTATCTTTAGAAATCATATCATCAATCACGCCAGTCTGCATCTGATTCCCATTTACATTCCGTAATCTGCATATTTGAAAATGTTGCCTTATATGAGCCTTCTATCGGGCTG
Organism: Lachnospira rogosae (ex Hitch et al. 2025); assembly: GCF_040096455.1. NCBI lineage: Bacteria > Bacillati > Bacillota > Clostridia > Lachnospirales > Lachnospiraceae > Lachnospira > Lachnospira rogosae (ex Hitch et al. 2025). The sequence continues at coordinate 104,555 of NZ_JBBMER010000008.1, forward strand.
CATGCATATATTCCATAAGTAATTTTTTCTGCACCTTCACACATATGGAAAATACGCATTTGTCTGAAATTTATGCCATCCTCACTGCATTCAATACAGTAGTCACTGTCCCTTCGTGAAAAACGATACCACATACTATTAATATCAGAGGATATGTCTGTTGTTGCCCAGTCAGAATATCCATGATTGGTTACAACGCTTCCCAATCGCTGTATTTTTTTATTCTCATATTCTATAGATGCCTTAAACCAATTATCACTATTCAAATACATAGCCACACCACACTGGTCAAAACGACAGGTACTCTCGAATTCTGTTTTAACAATAAAAGAAAAGTACTTGTCCGTTGTTTCAACTTGAAATACTGGAGCATTATCATTTTGAAAACCATAATAAGTGCGTGCCCATAAGTCGGTACCCCTTTCTGTAAGAATTACAACTTTATCCTCACTAATTTGTACCTGCTTTGGTTGACGTATCCATTTAGGATTGTTTTTCAAAAATTCCATCTTTTTTCTCACTTTCTTTTTTATTTTAATAAGCAGCTATATTTAGTGCCTACTTTTCACTGTATTATAATTAGTAATTTTCTTTTGTCTTCTGCAAAGAATGACTCCTATAAGTAGCAACACTGGAAAAATAATTCCTGCCAAAATTCCCATCTTTAGGTTATCCCCAAAAGCTCCTGATACCATTCCAACCAATGTAGGACCTCCTGAACAACCTATATCTCCACCTAATGCCAGCAATGCAAACATGGCTGTTCCCCCTTTGGGCAAAGCTGCTGATGCCTTGCTGAAAGTTCCAGGCCACATGATTCCCACTGAAAGCCCACAGACAGCGCAGGCAATCAGATTTAATAGCGGAATCGAGAATAATGAAATCCCTAAATAGGATAAAATACATAAAAAACTACTATAAATCATAAAGTATTCCAAATTGATACGGTCACCATACTTACCATAAAACAATCTTGATATTCCCATTAGAACCGCAAATGCCATCGGCCCTGCTAAGTCGCCGGCTGCCTTTGAAATTCCAAGACCTTTTTCTGCAAAAGCAGAGGCCCATTGACTTACTGCTTGCTCACTTGCTCCTGCACATATCATCATAATCAACAAAATCCAAAAAATTTTCATCCGAAACAATTCCTTTAATCCAAGTCCGGTATCTCCATCCTCAAGCAATGGTGCAATGGGAACCTTTGAAAAAACAAAAGCATTTCCAATTGGAATAACCGCCCAAATAATGGCTAATATTTTCCAGTTATCTATACCGACTACATAAAAGAACACTGTTGATATGAGTACAACTCCGGCGTGTCCCCAGCAATAAAAAGAATGCAACAGGCTCATTGCTTTTTCCTTATTGTCGGATGGGCAAGCCTCAACAACTGGACTGACTAGGACTTCCAAAAGTCCACCACCTACCGCATAGATCATTACAGCAATCAAAATTCCAATAAAGGAAACTGGTAAAATCTCTGGTAAAACTGTAAGAAGGAATAATCCTGCCGCTGCTAGAACATGAGCTATAATCATTGATATCCGATATCCTATTTTATCAACAAATCTGACAGAAAGAAAATCAACCAGTAGTTGTATCCCAAAATTAAAAGTCACTAACAATGTAATTTGGGAAATTGGAATATGATAGCATTTCTGAAAAAACATAAAAAGCAGTGGTGTAAAATTATTAACGATAGCTTGTACAATATAACCTACAAAACAGGCTGTAATTGTCTTATTATATTGGCTTTTCATTTTGTTCTCCTCTAATAAATGTGATTATATCGTAAACTTTATATCTAGTCATTGTATAAAATCATATATTTATGGTACAATATAACAAATTTTATTATTTATGAGGAAATATAGCATGGAGACTTTTAAGATAACTACAGATGAAACACTACGAGAAACCATCCAGCATGGCAACAATCATTATCCATTTGCATACTATCCTGATAATATTTGGAAATTTGACTTCCATCGCATTGACTGGCATTGGCATCATGAATTAGAATTTCTTTATACTGCTGAAGGTACTGCGCTCTGCCTTATAGGTACAAGTAAAATAGAACTACATAAAGGTTGCGGCATATTTATCAATAGCGGTGTCCTGCATCGTTTTGAAGCACAAAGCAGTACATTTACACCTAATATTGTTTTTTCGCCAACCCTATTAGCACCCGAAAACAGCCTCATTTACGAAAAATATATTCTTCCTGTGATAAGCTCGTCTGTTCCATATCAAGTTTTCAGTCCATCCAACACATTTGGAAAACAGGTGCTACAACTTTTGTCGCAAATTTGTACTATTCAGGAAACTAAGCCGGATAATGAATTATGTACTATACAACTTTTATTTCAGCTTTGGAACATATTGCAAAAAAATATGGACTGGACTTCTGATTCTAACAGTATTCATCGATTAAATCACAAACAAGCAAGATTACAAGCTATGATGCAGTATATTCATGATCACTACATGGAAGAGATTACATTGAAGACGATTGCGGCATCGGCATCTATCAGCAAAAGTGGAGCTTTACACATTTTTCAGACTGGCATCCACTGTTCTCCGGTAGCATATCTGATTCAATATCGACTAGCACAGGCTGCCGAACAACTTTGTACCACTCAAAAATCGGTTTTTTCTATTGCAGAAGAAAACGGATTTACAAGTTCCGGCTATTTCTGCCGGAAGTTTAGACAATATTATCATATAAGTCCAAATGAATACAGAAAGAAGAAAACAGAGGAAATTTCTTAATTTCTACTTTCTGTAATCATACAATATTTGGAGATGATGTTGTTTTTCGTTATATTATCAATCATCTTTTCCACACAGAACTTCTTTAAGACTTCTGGATATAGCATACATATTGCTCCAAACTGCCTCGTTTCATTTGACAATATAAAAAGAGTCTCAGGAATATCTTATACAATATCCTGAGACTCTTTCATCATATCATTAAGTGTTTCTGTCATAGATTTTAGCCGTTCCTTATTCGCTTCAGCATTGATTAGAATAGCAACTATGTTGTCCTTCTGTTTCTTAAGGCTCATTTCAAAGTCTATATCAGGAAGAGGACTGCTTTCTACATCATCCAAAAATGCTTCTAATGCTTCTCCATTCCAGTAATATATTCTTCCGATTTTCTCTCCATTCTTCCTAACAGAAATACCTTTCTTCACAGTATCATTGTTCTTTGTTACATCAACAATTCTCACCTCGTAATCATCGCCAAGTCTTTGCTGTAACTTACCAACAACAGCACCTATCTTGTCATCCATAGCAAACCTCCTGTAAATAAAATAAGAGCAAGTACTGAAAGGTTTTCGCTACCTTAGTACTTGCTCTGTTTCTTGTATCAAATTTATTATATATATTTACAGGTTGGTTTTTTACGCTTGTTATAAGTTTATAAACTCTTTTTTATACTATCCTATAAGACACCATAAATCTTTCTAGTGTTTAATTTATTCTTGGATTCCATTCAACTAGTACTCCATCTTTCCAATGTCCTGCAACATACTCTTCTTCTTTTGAAGGCTTATGCATTATATCACCAGTATACTCATAATTCTCACCCAATAACCTATAATATCCCCTTTTAACATATTCAAATATATGTAAATCATTTTTAAAATTTTCAACCATACCCTTATTAGTCCTATTATAACAATAATCAGAATTAAGGTAATAAACACTCTCTGGGGCAACACCATTCTCCTCATATAATGCATTTAATTCCTTATTACTAAGAACTACATTATAACCATTTTTCTTTACATAATCATTTATAAAATCTGCAATTTTTCTTTTATCATTTTCTAGTACATTTCCACCCATTCCCATAATTATACCTCCAAATCTATTTATTTTATTATATACCAAATCGTCATACTCTCGCATCTATTTTATGACATTTTTCACTTACTACACTCACTATTTCACCCTCAAACATTATACAGCTCTTGACACCAAGTGCCCAAAAAGTGCCCAACTTCACCACCAACGATTCTCCCAGTATTTATGCGGCTTTGCAGACTTTTTATACTTTTTATATTAAAATCACACTTTCCCCATTCTTAGACTACGACACCTGTTTGACCCCTAGTCCACTATGGCAAAAAAAGAAGGGAACGGTATTTCAACCATTCCCTTTGCAATGAGCCCACCGGGGTTCGAACCCGGGACACCTAGATTAAAAGTCTAGTGCTCTACCAACTGAGCTATGAGCCCTTATGCTATTAACTGATGATTGGGAGTTCTATCAACCAACCCAGCTGGGCTAGCTGGATTCGAACCAGCGTAATGCAGGGATCAAAACCCTGTGCCTTACCGCTTGGCGATAGCCCATTAATTAAAGGGTGGATACAGGGATTCGAACCCTGGACCTTCAGAGCCACAATCTGACGCGCTAACCAGCTGTGCTATACCCACCATAACATAAAATAAGAGTTCTCTTAGAACTCTCTTACAAGTTAATTAACAACTTGTATCACACTTTTTAAGTGCTTAACCAATATGGTTAAAAAAAAGTGTGCCCGGGGGGATTCGAACCCTCGACCCACGGCTTAGAAGGCCGTTGCTCTATCCAGCTGAGCTACGGACACACAAAGCGGGTGATGGGAATCGAACCCACGTATCTAGCTTGGAAGGCTAGTGTTCTACCATTGAACTACACCCGCATAATATATTAAATTGTAAGTCGGGGTGACAGGATTCGAACCTGCGACCTCTTGATCCCAAATCAAGCGCTCTAGCCAAGCTGAGCCACACCCCGAAAGGTTTTATCTTGTTGTTGTTTCTTAAGTTCTTAACTCGTGTACCGCAACAACAAGATAGATTATATGCTATGATTCGCCATATGTCAACACTTTTTTGAAACTTTTTTTGAATTTTTTTAATTTTTTTGAAGCATATACTCCAAACGCCCTATTTTACTGGGTTTCCTATACATTTTTTAATTCAAAATTAAACTCATTATTGTCATTAATCTCTAAAATTATGTAAGTTGGTATACCATCAGCCTGTCTTGGATACGATATGCTGCCAGGATTAATAAGTGTTATATTATCCTCCACGATAATAACCGGCCTGTGTGTATGTCCAAACATAACTATATCCATTCCTCTGGCAACAGCTTCCTGCTCAATAACTTTCAAATCCAAAGATACATAATAATTATGTCCGTGTGTCAGCCATATTTTCTTACCGCCAAGTTCAATTTCTTTCTCGCGGTCAAGCGGTGAAAAGAAATCATTATTTCCAGCTATAAATATAGTTTCACAGCCGGCTATGCTTTTTATTACCTCTTCTTCGCCTTCAACATCACCAAGATGTATAAGCATATCCAGATGTCCCTCGTTATATATAGCCTCTGCCAGATTACCGTGTCGTCTGTGCGTATCACTTACTATCATTATCCTCTGCATATAATTCCTCCGATTTGTCTAACTCTTCTTTAATCAGAGCCAATGCCTTGCCCCTGTGGCTTATCTTATTCTTCTCCTCAGGTGCAAGTTCGCCAGACGTCTTGCCATATTCTGGAAGATATACAATCGGGTCATACCCAAAGCCATTATCTCCCTTTATCTCTTCGGCAATAAGCCCTTCCATTGTTCCTCTTTTAACTATTTCACGTCCATCTGGAAAACAGACTGCAATTGCACATACGAAGCGTCCGCTTCTGTCACTTCCCTTAACGCCCTCAAGCTTCTGTATAAGAGCTTTATTCTTTATATCATAAGAAGTATCGTGTCCCATAAATCGTGCAGAATACACGCCAGGAGCTTTATTAAGATAATCTATCTCAAGCCCTGAGTCATCTGCCATTGTTATTTGGCCTGTAAGCTTCATAATTGCTCTTGCTTTTATCAAAGCATTTTCTTCAAATGTCGTTCCGTTCTCTTCAATATCAACATCAATTCCAGCTTCTTTCATAGAAATAATGTCGTACCCCTTCAGGATTTCTTTAACTTCCTTAACTTTATCCTTGTTATTAGATGCCAAAATAATACTCTTCATAATTAACCTCTCTTTGGTGGCTTAGGACCCATAAATGAATAAAAATATGTCTTAAGCATTCCATTGTATATTTTACGGTTCTTATCTGCCTTACGTCCAAAATATTTAACTGCATCTTCATATGATGTAATCATATATGCTGACCACGAATCCAGCTTTGCAAACTGCTTTCCAAATGCTGAATATATAGCTGGAAGCGTCTCTTTGTCTTCAAGACGTTCACCATATGGCGGATTAGTTATTATGAAGCCATATTTTTTGTGATGACTTAATTCGCTGACACTTCTTGCCTGAAAATGTATCAAATCCTCAACACCTGCATTGGCAGCGTTGCTTCTTGCTATTTTAATTACATTTTCATCAATATCAAATCCCTGAATATCCGTGTCTATACTTAAATTAATTAAGTCTTCCGCTTCTTCTACTGCGTTATCCCACAGTTCATTATTTATTATATTAGTCCAGCGTAAAGATGTAAAGCGTCTATTCATTCCTGGTGCAATATTGGCTGCTATCATTGCTGCCTCAATTGGAAATGTTCCGCTTCCGCAAAATGGATCTATAAGTATACGGTCTGATTTCCAAGGTGTAAGCATTATAAGTGCAGCCGCTAATGTCTCTGATATTGGTGCTTTTCCTGCCGCTGGTCTGTAACCTCTTTTATGTAATGAATCCCCTGATGTATCAAGCGAAATAGTCACAACGTCCTTCATAAGGCTTACTCTTATAGGATAGCTGTTTCCGTCCTCCTCGAACCAATTAACGGCGTATTTGACCTTTAAACGCTCTACAATTGCCTTTTTTACAATTGACTGTATATCTGATGAGCTAAAGAGCTTACTATTGATAGAATTAGCTTTAGTAACCCAGAACTTGCCATTCTTAGGAATGAATTCTTCCCATTCCAGTTCTTTAGTATTATCAAACAGTTCAGTAAATGTTGTTGCCTTGAATTCACCAACCTTAAGCAGCACACGCTCTGCTGTTCTTAAGAAAATGTTAGCTCTTGCAATCGCATCCGCATCTCCTATAAATGTAACCTTTCCATCTTCCACTTTGGATATATCATAGCCTAAATCGTATATTTCACGCTTTAACACTGACTCTAATCCAAAATGACACGGTGCAATCAATTCATACGTATTCTTCATATGCCTGCATTTCTCCATTCATACATTCTTTTATAGATTTTATAATAATTGTTCTATCTGGCAGTAATGCCTGACTAGCAATATTAAACCATTTTATTCTTAATATCGAACAATATATATCAATATTAAAATGCTTACCATAAATAATCAAGTAAAATAGTTAAATCACATTTTCTCTTCACTAAAATTTCATACCTTCAGATATTATGGCTTTAACTGTAAATATCTTCCGTTATATCCTCTTATTCCACCAGCCAGTGATTTCACAATATACCCATATAATGCAAGCTTATTACATACAAGCAGACTATTTGTTCCAGTTTCGCAATATAATATATATATGGCACTTTTATCCCTGTATTGGCTTTTAAAGGCTCTAATGCCCTCATACGAGCTCAGATAGTCATATGGATAATTTTCTGCTCCTTTTATATGACCACTGTCATACATTTCTTTACTCCTTATGTCAATAATATAAGAATAAGGATTATTTATATAATATTCTAACTTTCTAGGTCCTATTAATTCACAATTCATATTACGCATTTCTTATATTTATTTTAATATATTTTATGCTCGATTTTCATAACTATAACCTAAATTCCTATGTATCAGGCTGTTTGCACAGCCTTTCATTGCAAACAACCATCTTTATAAGAAATGCTTTTTAATAGCAGTCTGAGCTGTCTGTAGACTTGTTATATGAATTCTTTGACGAATTCTTTGATGAGTTAGAAGAACCTTTTGATGAGTTCTTTGAAGAATTAGAAGTATTTTTTGATGAATTCTTTGATGAGCTCTTGTTATATGCGTTCTTTCCAGCTTCATTATAGCTGTTTGACTCATTATAACTATTTGATTCGTTATAGCTGTTAGATTCGTTTTTAGATGAATTATATGACATACCTGTGTCCTCCTTTAATTTAGTTCACTGTTTAGTATGTCTATTATTAATGGTTTTATTCACAGTTTTAAAGTTCTAATTTCCAAATAAGATTTCTTATTGCAAATAATGTTTCAGTTTTCAAAGCATACTGGCATTTGAAATTTGATTAATACTTTTATATTTAAAAATATGTAACAAACACTATTATAAAATAATAAACAAAAAGCCCTGCATCATCTGTATGCACAGATAATACAGGGTTGATAAGATGTACGTGACAAGATTCGAACTCGCGGCCTTCTGGTCCGTAGCCAGACGCTCTATCCAGCTGAGCTACACGTACTTATTGGATAAACCAAATGCCGGCAACGGGAATCGAACCCGTATGGGAGTATAAGTCCCGCAGGATTTTAAGTCCTGTGCGTCTGCCAGTTCCGCCACACCGGCCTGATAAATAAGCAGTTTATTCAATAAATGATGGGACCTACAGGGCTCGAACCTGTGACCCTCTGCTTGTAAGGCAGATGCTCTCCCAGCTGAGCTAAGATCCCATATATACAACATTATTCTATTGTAAACGACCCGGATGGGGTTCGAACCCACGACCTCCGCCGTGACAGGGCGGCGCTCTAACCAGCTGAGCCACCAGGCCATATTAAACAGAACAAAAGCAAGTGGACCTTCGGGGACTCGAACCCAGGACCGACCGGTTATGAGCCGGTTGCTCTAACCAACTGAGCTAAAGGTCCAAAGAGCCGACAGTCGGAGTCGAACCAACAACCTGCTGATTACAAATCAGCTGCTCTGCCATTGAGCCATGTCGGCAAATTAAAACCTTTTGTTCTGTTTTATGACTCCAAGGGGATTTGAACCCCTGATACCACCGTGAAAGGGTGGTGTCTTAACCGCTTGACCATGGAGCCGAAATATCTATTAAAAAAAATAAGAATGAGTGTGAGCTATCACGAATTCATTCTTACAGCTCCCCGAGTAGGGCTCGAACCTACAACAACTCGGTTAACAGCCGAGTGCTCTACCATTGAGCTATC
>NZ_JBBMER010000009.1:0-110613 GCF_040096455.1 Lachnospira rogosae (ex Hitch et al. 2025)
AAGAAGGACGTTTCCTGCTAGCAGGAAAAAGGCCTTATTGCAATCGATTCGAGGAGCACCGCGACAGTGACAGAAGCGGAAGCTTCTGGAACGCCATCGTTACGAGTTGAGCGAAGTGTAACGTATTGTAATATGCGATGAGAATGGATTGAAAGAAGGACGTTTCCTGCTAGCAGGAAAAAGGCCTTATTGCAATCGATTCGAGGAGCACCGCGACAGTGACAGAAGCAGAAGCTTCTGGAACGCCATCGTTACGAGTTAAGCGAAGTGTAACGTATTGTAATACGCGATGAGCGAAACACCTCTTCAGAAAGGAAGTCCTCTAAGTATGTCATATCAGGCCCTATACAGAAAGTGGCGTCCTGACACCTTTGAAGATGTTAAAGGTCAGGATCATATAGTTACAACATTAAAAAATCAGATATTGGCAGACAGAATAGGACACGCATACCTTTTCTGTGGTACCAGGGGAACTGGCAAGACGAGTGTTGCAAAGATATTTGCCAGGGCAGTTAACTGCGAACACCCGGTTAATGGAAGTCCATGTGGCGAATGTCCTGCATGTAAGGCAATTGCAGCAGGAACGTCTATGAATGTAATAGAGATTGATGCGGCATCTAATAATGGTGTCGATAATATAAGAGAGATAAGAGAAGAAGTACAATACTCTCCAACAGAAGGGAAGTACAAAGTATATATAATAGATGAGGTTCATATGCTGTCTATAGGAGCGTTCAATGCACTGTTAAAGACACTTGAAGAACCACCTGCATATGTAATATTTATACTTGCAACAACAGAGGCGGCTAAGATACCGATAACTATTATGTCGCGCTGTCAAAGATATGATTTTCACAGAATATCAATAGAAACAATAGCAGACAGGCTCACTCAGCTTATGAAAGCAGAGAATATAAGCGTTGAGGATAGGGCAATAAAATATGTAGCCAAAGCGGCTGATGGTTCTATGCGAGATGCACTCAGTCTGTTAGACCAGTGCATAGCATTTTATCTTGGCAAAGAGCTTAAGTATGAAAATGTACTTGACGTGCTTGGAGCAGTTGATACAGAAGTGTTCAGCAAGATGTATAAGACAATAAAGACATCAGATGTTGCAGGCTGTATGAATCTTATGGAAGACATAATTATGCAGGGCAGGGATTTGTCTCAGTTTGTGACAGATTTTGTGTGGTATTTAAGAAATCTTCTGCTGATTAAGACAACAGATGATATAGATAAGATAGAAGATGTTATCGAGGTATCCAAGGATAATATTAAGGATATGATAGAAGATGCCAGGGACGTAGATGTTGACAGTATAATGCGTCATATAAGAGTTCTGTCAGAGCTTTCCAATGAGATGAAGTATGCAACGCAGAAGAGAGTTAAGGCAGAGGTAGCTTTTATTAAGCTTATGAAGCCGGCCATGGAAAGTCCTAAGGATATGCAGGAGCTTGCAGGCAGGGTAAATGACCTTGAGAACCAGTTAAGTGAAGCTCTTAGTAAATTACAGTCAGGTGCATATATAACTAAGGATATGCTTGATAATATGTCATTACAGTCAGGTGGTGCTGGTGCTTTAGGCACTGGCAGCAGGAATGATGTAGTACAGGAAGAAAAGCCTGTTCTTAGAAGAAATTATGATGCAGTCACAGATGATATAAAGCAGATAGCAGGACAGTGGAGTCAGATAGTGGCTTCAATGGATGATGCACTGCTTATGAATTTGTTAAAGCAGGCTGATGTTACTGTAACAGAGGATGGTAATAGCCTTGAGATTATGGTAAAATCTATTAGTGGTTATAACGTGATAAGCAGGGAAGAAACAATCGCTAAGATAGAAGAGCTTATCGAAGAAAGAACAGGTATATCAGTAAGAGTGGTATGCACAAGAATTGATGAAGATGAGGATTTTAACAGGCGTTATATAGCATTAGAGGAGCTTGTTGGAATGGATATCGAAATAGATGATAAGGAGGAATTTATATAATGGCTAAAAGAGGTGGATTTCCAGGAGGAATGCCTGGCAATATGAACAATCTTATGAAGCAGGCACAGAGAATGCAAAGACAGATGGAGGAACAGCAGGCAGCTCTTGAGTCTAAAGAATTCACAGCTACAGCAGGTGGCGGAGTTGTTGAAGTTACTGTAACAGGTAAAAGAGAAGTGACTAAGGTTAAGATTGATCCAGAAGCAGTTGATCCAGATGATGTAGAAATGTTAGAGGATTTAATAGTTGCTGCAACTAACGAAGCACTTCGTAAATGCGAAGAAGAATCACAGGCTTCTATGTCTAAGATAACAGGTGGTCTTTCAGGACTTGGAGGAGGCCTTTTCTAATGGACATATACAGCGGTCATATTAATAAGTTAATAGAGCAGTTGTCAAGATTACCAGGGGTTGGGGCTAAGAGTGCCCAGCGCCTGGCATTTCACATTATAAATATGCCTAAAGAAGAAGTTGAGGGCATAGCCAATGCAATGATTAGTGCTAAAGAGCATATACATTACTGTAAAGAATGTTATACGCTTACTGATGAGGAACTTTGTCCTATATGCAAAGATCCTAACAGAAATCACAAGCAGATTATGGTCGTTGAACAGACAAGGGATATGGCAGCATACGAAAAGACAGGAAAGTATGAGGGCGTGTATCATGTACTTCACGGGGCTATAAGTCCAATGCTTGGAATAGGCCCATCAGATATTAAGCTGGCAGAACTTATGAAGCGTCTTCAGAAAGATGTAGACGAGGTAATAATCGCTACGAACTCTAATCTTGAGGGAGAAACAACAGCTATGTATATAAGTAAGATGATAAAGCAGGCAGGCATAAAGGTTACAAGAATAGCCAGTGGAGTGCCTGTAGGCGGTGACCTTGAATATATAGATGAGGTTACACTCTTAAGAGCACTTGAAGGCAGGACAGAATTATAACCATTTAATATATGGAGTTGAAGTTCTGTATAATTGCAACTTAATTAGGTGTATTGAAAAGATATAAAAGTTACATATTAATATTGAATAAATCGGACATATGCAGAATGGCATAATGATATGAAGAGGTATACATATGGCGGAGAATATGATTGGAGAGATAATAACAGAGCACAGGGAAAGAATGCTTAATCTTAAGAAATATTATCCTTTTTTCAGGCTTATTGATACTTCATTTTCCCAGTTTAAGGAGGGCAGATATGAAGCACTTGATATGGGATATATCGTGATGGCTGTTCTGCGTTTTTTTATTGAGGAAAATAACTTCAAGGAAAAGGAAGTTACATACAAGGAGTATCAGGAGTTCTTTAATAACATAATAAGGCACGACTTTGATATGAAGCTTACTGAGGAAGAAAGCAGGGAAGTGGCAGATTATGTCTTTGATAAGATGAAGAATGAGGGAAAGCCATTTGAGTATGCGTATTATGACCCTGTGGAGAAGAAGAAGAGAGTATCAAGGGTTAAGCTTATAGAAAGTACAATAAAAGATAATACTGTGTGGTACAGTATAAGTGCTGATGCGGTCGAGTTTTATCTTGATACGAAAGAGATTAAGGACGAAAGCCGTATAAGCGTGTCACAGCTCCTTTTGGAGAAAATGATTAATTCCAATAACTTTAAAGGCGGAGTAGAGGTTATAGAAAGAATTAATGAGGAAGTTGGAAGGCTTAAGGTTAAGAAGAATGAAGTTATGGATATGCTTTCCAAAGATGTAAAGACAGGACTTGAACATTATGAGGATTTTGTCAATACAGGAATGAAATGGTTCGTTGATGAGGAGAAGCTTTTTAAGAAGAACAAGGAACTTATTGACAAGGCAATAGAAAGGCTTGAGAGTAATTCATCAGCGACAGAAAGCTATTACAGGACATTAAAAGAAATCCATTATCTTGAGGACCAGCTTAAAATAGCAATGAACAAGCACGCGGAACTTCTTCGTGACTGTACTGATATGCAGAATAAGACAGATGAGGCAGTAAAGAAAGCAAAGCTTTCAAGGCTTCGTCCACATATGGATTTCACAGCTACACTCTCAGATATGATTAGGACAGATGATGCTTCATTGTTGGCATTTATAATAGAGCCGCTGTTAAAGCTTAATATAAAGAAGACATTTGACATAAAGACAATAGATGAAGCACTTCTTGTAAAGCCGGCAAGATATGATAAGAAGGAATATGTAACAGAGGACACACCAGAAGATATAGTATATGAAGATGAGATAGAAGATGAAAGAATAAGACATAATTACATCTTTATAATGAATAATCTTAAGGAGTGTATTAACAGGAAATGTATGAATAAATCGGACATTTTAACGCTTGGAGAATTCAATAATATAATGTCAGAAGCTTATGGAGAGGAAATTCTTAATAATGCTGATTACTACTCTTTCTTTGTTAATCTGTGCCAGAAGGACAGCTATGTTATCGGTGGAGATAATATGCAGTCAGAAACATTTCTTGATGACATATTAAAGGAGGGTTTTGAAGGAAGTGAGCCTGTACATATAATTATGGAAAAGGGAACAGATGAAATAATAGATTACACCAATGTGCAGGTAATGAATATTACATTCAGAAAAGAGGCAGACGATGGAAAATAGAAATCTTGAAAAAGCATTGGATATAGTATCGAAGCTTATAACAGGTGAAGAACTTACTGAGCGTGGTGACAATAGTTCTTTATATCAGGAATATAACAACAATGCAGAAATCTATGACATAGTACATGTGTCACTTAAGAAGCTTAACCTTTCAATATATGAGTATAATAATGGACTATATGTCAGTGCAGGAGAGAACAACAGGGTGTTTGGCTATACGAATGAAGAACTGCGTAAAGAACTTGGCATTAAAGTGAATAAAGATTTATATATGGCATATTTTGTTATATACAATATTATAACAGAATTCTATACGGCATCATCTAATACGACTTATGTTGAGTTCGTAAAGGTTGAGGATATTGTTAAAAATGTTGATTATTCGGTGTCAGCAATTATAGATAAGAAGCTTGGAATGATTATTGATGATATAGAGGAGAACAGCTTTAAACAGATAGCTTTAAGCTGGGACGAGCTTCCGGTTATAACAGTTGAAGATACGGCAGATGTAAGAGCCGCAAGAAATTCTAAGACAGGTTTTGTGAAAATGGTACTTAACTTCTGTGTGTCACAGGGGCTTTTAATGGAAGCACAGTCAAGATATTATCCAACAGACAGATTTAAAGCACTTATCGAGAATTATTTTGATGAATATAAGGGACGTATGGCAGAGATTATGCAGTCTTTGATTTAACAGCTTAAGAATGTACTATGTAGTGCAGGAAAGAGGTAGATATGCCACAGATTAATAGAATAAGAGTTAATAATGTTAAATATAATTTTGGAACGCAGTTCTATGATGATTTTATAATGCGTTTTAATTGCAGAAATACAATGTATGACCTTGCTAACGGTGGTGGAAAGAGTCTTTTAATGCTTCTTCTTATGCAGAATATGATTCCTAATTGCACACTTGATGAGAAACAGCCTATAGAGAAGCTTTTCAGAAAAGGGAGTGACAACACCTGTATACACTCGCTTGTTGAGTGGAAGCTTGATAACAATGCAGTTAAAGACGGTTTCAGATATATGACAACAGGCTTTTGTGCAAGAAAGGCAAGAGATGCGAAGGATGAAGAAAATGTTACTGACGGCACAGATACATTAACACAGGCACAGGCTTCATCATCTGATAATACAAGTGTAGAGTATTTCAATTACTGCATTTTCTATAGAAAGTTCGGGGAAAATGACATAAAGAACCTGCCGCTTGCTGTTAATGGTGAGAGGGTTACTTATAATGGCTTAAAGGCGTATTTAAGAGAAGCGGAGAAGTCAGATTATAACATTAAAGTATACATTTTTGACAGAAAGGGGGACTACCAGAGCTTTATATCACGTTACGGAATATATGAAAGTGCGTGGGAGATAGTAAGAGGCATCAATAAGACAGAGGGACACGTAAGAACTTATTTTGAGACTAATTACAGGACAAGCAGAAAGGTCGTTGAGGACCTTCTTATAGAGGAGATTATACAGAAGTCTTACAATAACAGGCTTTCAGTTGATAATGATGACTCTATGATGGCAAAGACACTACTTGATATTAAGGATAAGCTTATAGAACTTTCCAAGAAGAACAGTCAGATTAATGATTATGATAATCAGATAGAGGCTTTAACATATTTTAAAGATTATATTGCGACATATAAGGAATTCTATTCTAATAAAAGCAATATAGAGGACAAGCTTGCCAATATGCTCTTATCAGTGATTAATGCTGAGGGCAGAAAAGAAGCAGAGCTTTCAGAACATAATGAAAAAGAGCAGGAGCTTTATAATGAACTTTCTGATAAGAAATATAAGATAGCAGTAGCCAATGTATTAAAGGAAAAGAAGTCATTAAATGAGCTTGATAAGCTTGTCAAGGAAGCACTTTCAGATAGAAATAAGAAAGAGAACCAGATAAAGACTGCAAGGGAAAAGCTTATGCTTTTAGAGGCAGCTAATAATTATTGTGACTATATCAATTACGAAAAAGAACTTGTTAAAGTTAATACTGCAATTGACAGCCGTATGATAGAGGACGAGGACATAGCGGCAGAATTAAACAGGCTTGCAGCTATATATAAGCAGTATTATGACAAGGCAGAAAAAGAACTTTCAGCTAAGACAGCTAAAGCAGCTATAGATGAGAAGAATTTAAGAGATGAACTTAAAAAGGCAGACGATAAACATCAGGAAGCAAAGAATAACTGTGCTGTTATACATGGGCAGGAAAGCACTGTAAAACAGCATATTGAAAAGGACGAGAAAGAGCTTAAAAGGCTTGCTGACGCTTATGGAATACTGATTGTTGATGATATTATATCCAAGATAGAGGAATTAAGGGTACAGCATAATGGTATTCTTAAGGCGGAGGCTCTTTTAGAGGAAAACATTAAAGAAACAACCAAGTCGGTATACAAGACAGAGGAAAAGATTAATATTGCTGAGTCTAATATTGCGATGTTAGATGAAAGAATTGACCAACTTCAATCACAGATTATAAGCAGGCAGGAGAATGAGAGCAAGCTTAAGGATTTGCAGAGAATATATGGAATTGGAGGAGCTGACAGATTAAAAGAAGGCATTTTCAAAGAATTCTTAAGAATGAATGACAAATATAATGAAGACAGCCAGAAGGCAGTTAAGCTTGGAAAACTTATAGAAGCAGTAAGTGCAGGTTCTTATTATATAGACAATCCTTCTTACAATAAGTTCAGGGAATATCTTAAATCAGTGTGCGGTGAAGCTGTAACAGAAGGTTATAAGTATCTTGAAAATGTAAGCGAACAGCAGAGAAAAGATATTGTTAAAAGAATACCATTTATCCAGTACAGCTTTGTAATTGACAGTGGTTTTGACAGGTTAAAGGAAGCGGAACTGGAAACTGAAACACAGGATAGTGCTGTATATCCGGTAATAAGTGCAGAGGCACTTAAAGATGAAAATGTTA
This sequence comes from Lachnospira rogosae (ex Hitch et al. 2025), assembly GCF_040096455.1. Taxonomy (NCBI): domain Bacteria; kingdom Bacillati; phylum Bacillota; class Clostridia; order Lachnospirales; family Lachnospiraceae; genus Lachnospira; species Lachnospira rogosae (ex Hitch et al. 2025). The sequence continues at coordinate 7,544 of NZ_JBBMER010000009.1, forward strand.
ATATAAACAGCGATAAAGTTATATTTGCATTTAATGACATAAGTTATCTTACAGACGATAAAAGACGTGATGTAAAGGTACGCATTTTAAGGGAAGAACTTGATAATCTTAACGATACCATAACAAAGCTTAATAGCAGAAAGCAGACAGTTCTTGAAGATTATGTGCTTTCGGTTAATGCTGGTGATACATCAGCGGAAAAGCTTGATGCACCTGAGGAGCTTCTTAAGAGAAAAAATGATATCAAAGAGAATATCACCGCATACAGAGCAGAGCTTGGACGATATAATGATAAGAAGTCACAGGATATGGCAGAACTTGAAAATGTCAGAAAGTCCAAGAAGTCTGTTGAATTAAACATAAGCAGATATGAAGAAATTGCAGTTGTAAATGAGAGGGTAACGGCGGGATATGTGACATTAAAACAGCTTACTGAAAAGCTTAAGGCTGCCGAAGCACAGATTATAGAATGTGCAGATTATCTTGATAAAATAAGAGAAGACTATATTAAGGCAGATGAGTATAAGACTAATGTTGATAATCAGTATTCACAGCTTGTAAGCGTCTGGGAAAATACAGTGTCGCATTTTTACAATGAGGGCATTGATTATAATAATGATGGAGCGGATAAGATTAACCCTGACGAACTTACCGCTAAGATAACAGGTCTTAAAGACATTTTGGCTAATAAGAATTCAGATGTTTCTGATAAGGAAAATCTTAGAAAGCACCTGAAAGCTTCTGTTGATAAATGTATTGAAGCTATTGAGTACAGAGGTCATACATTAGAAGAACTTAAGGGGATGTATGAGACTGGAACAATATCTGTAAGTGACAGGACAAAGCTTATGGGGCTTAACAATGAACTGCACGAGTATCAGAAGGAATATGATGAAGGAAGCAGGGAGACAGAAGCTAAAGAAGCACTTCTTAACAGACTTGAGGGAAGTATTGCACACGCTAAGAGCCAGATTGAGGAAAAATATGGACGATATGAAGAATTTGAGTGTGACAATCCTGAAAAGTTCGCAGATGATATGTCTGTGGCAGTAGCAGAATTAGAGAAGAATATAGAAAAGTATGCACAGTTAAGAAAGCATATGTCAGATGAACTCAAAGAGATACAGCTTATAAGAAAAGACCTTGAAAGAATAACATATAATGCAGGAATTGATATTGAGAATTATGCAGAATTATCAGAATCGGACATTGAGATTAAAGATTTTGAAAGTGTTGCCAAAGAATACGAGCAGACAGCAAAAGAGTATTCATCTATATTAAAGCTTGAATACAAGAAAGCTGATGAGTTCAACAAATATAAAACAAAGCTAATAGATGAACTTAAGAACTATAATGGTGCTGAACTTGCCGTTGAGGTTAATGTATCGGTTGAGCTTCCTGTTAATGCCGCAAAGACAGAACAGCTTGTTAAATCAATAGAGGATACGAATTCATTTATTGAACTTGAGAAAGAGCGTGTTCACAAGGGAATAGAGGATATGGAACGTATCAAGGATAACTTTGAGAACAGATGTATACAGACCTGCTGTAATATAAAGACTGAGCTTGAAAGACTTCCAAAGCTTTCGCATATCAGAATGGACAATGAAGATATTGCAATAATCGGGCTTTATATTCCTTATGTTAGGGAAGAAATGTATAAGGACAGAATGTCAGCTTACATTGATGAGACAATTGTTGCAGCAGAAAGCTTTAAGGAGCAGGAAGAACGTTTCAGATATATAAGAAGCAGGCTTTCATGGAAACGGCTTTTCTCAGTAATTGTAACGGATATGAATTCAGTAAGAATTAATCTTTACAAGAGAGAGAGAATAAAAGACCAGAGCAGATATTTAAGATATGAGGAAGCTGTAGGCTCAACAGGACAGTCGCAGGGGATATATATACAGTTCCTTATAGCTATTATTAATTATATTTCCAATATGAACACAGTATCAGATGGACAGCCTTTGGGTAAGACTATATTTATAGATAATCCATTTGGTGCGGCAAAGGATATATATATATGGGAGCCAATCTTTAAACTGCTTGCAGTAAACCATGTACAGCTCATTGTTCCTGCAAGAGGTGCAACACCGGCGATTACCTCAAGGTTTGATGTTAATTATATACTTGGGCAGAAGATGGCAGACAAAAGACAGCAGACAGTTGTTGTTGACTATTATAGTAATGTTAAAGAGACTGAATTGGAATACACAAGAATGGACTATGAACAGGCAAGCTTTGATTTCATATAGCAGGTTTACAAGGATACTTTACTGTGATAAAATTATACGGAATGTTTAAATTGGCATTAATATGCCGTATTATTGGAATTTGAGGGTCGATTCATTGACATAATGGAGGTCTTTAACGTGGATAAATATGAGTTTAATATAAAGTTGGAACAGATAAAGAAGCTTGCAGCTAAGAAAGAATATAAGCAGGCAGCAGAGATTGCAAAGCAGATGAACTGGAATAAAGTAAAAGACTGGTCTACGCTTGCAACGATAATTAATGTACAGGAAGCGGCAGGAGACTACGAAGAAGCAAGAGATATGGCAATTCTTGCATACAACCGTAACCTTGGAGGCAGAAAGCTTATATATAAGCTCACAGAATTCTTTATCAAAGTTGACGATTTTGAAAATGCTGAAGAATTATACAGGGAATACGCCAAATTATCAGCACACGATGTTAATAAGTATATCTTATATTACGACTTAAGAAGGGCACAGGATGCACCTGATACTGAGCTTGTTGATATACTTGAAAAGTATAAGGAAGCTGAGATTGACGAGAAATATATGTATGAGCTTGCCGAATTATATTACAAGACAGGAAGAAAAGAAGATTGTTCTAAGACCTGTGATAACCTTGTATTATGGTTTCAGGATGGCATATATGTAGAGAAAGCTGTAAAGCTTAAGGAAAAGCTGGGTGTTACTATGACTAACACACAGAAGAAGATTTTAAGTGAGATTAACGCAAGAAAGTCTGACGAAGAAGCTAACAAAGAAAGATTATTTATGGAGCAGAAGGAGCTTGCACGTCTTAAAAAGGACGAAGTCGGCGATCTGCTTGATGAAGATGATAAAGCTGATTCAGACAAAGCAGCACCTTCTAACAAGGCTTCAGACAGCAGGTATTCTAATGTGACTAATAAAGCTTTAAGATTTAAATCTGAAGATGTTGCAGGAGAACAGCCAGTGGGTAATATTGATTATACCGGAAATGACCGTTCAACAGGAAATGTTAATGTGGCGGGAAGTTCAGACGTGGCTGGTGTAAAAGATACATCTGGTTTATCAATGGATCTTGTCCAGAATGACCAGAGCAGTGCATTAAAAGAGTCAATTGTAAATGCTATTAGAAGACAGGAAGCAGAAGGGAATTCTGTAGATGAGAGTGCTGCAAAGCTTGAAAAAGAGCAGGACAACAGAATATTAGATGAGAGTGCAGATAAGAAGCTTAATGAAAATGTCAGCAAAGCTTCTATGTCATTAAAGGAGCTTATCGAGAACGCAAAAAGAAATATTGAGAACAGCTGTGATAAGATTACCAAGGAAGACGAGGAAGAAGCACGGGAGGCGGCAAGAAAGCGTATTGATGAGAAAGCTGATGCTATGGACATAGAGGTTAAAGTACCTAATTATAACCTTTATGATACTCATAATATTCAGGAAGAACTTGCTAAGAATATTAATGATATATTTAGTGATGAGGAGTCATTTAAGCCTCCATTTGAAAGAAAGACAGGAATGTCCGAAGCATTGAATGAGAGTCCGGCAAAGACAAGTGAGTCAAGAACTGATGGTACAGCAGATAGTAATGCAGGAAATGCTAATACTGTTTACGCAGATGATGAAGCAGAGAACATAGAAGATGAGCAGATTGAAGGACAGTTAAGCATAGCTGACTGGATGGAAACTGTAAGAGAAGAAAAGTATGGCAAGCAGGATACAAGAGAGTTCTCTAAGGTTGAGTTAGAGCGTATGCTTGATGAGAAAGATGAGAAGAGTGAAGCTTACGAGAAGATTGTTGCCATGAAGAAAGAAGAGGCTTTAAGAAAGGGAACAGAATTCAGCGAGAGGGAGGCTAAGAGATTAGCTGATGCAGAGGTTTTACTTGGTGCGGCTAAGAGAGATCTGGCTATGAGAACAGGAAAGGCTTCGTTTATATTAGATCAGACAATGACACAGGAGCTTGAGAAAGCCAGAGAAGCTTTAAAAGTGGCAGAAGATGTTAATAATAGCGAAGCAGTGAGCGGTAGCACAGTTGTTAATAACGGTGAAGCGGTGAGTGGTAATGTAATTGCCAATAATAGTGAACAGGCACAGGACGACAGCGAATGGCAAAGACCAGAAGTATCATATACTGTTAATGAAAAAGCCGCTGAACCTGAGAATGAAGAACTCACTCTTAACACAACACATTTTGAGCCAGTAACAGATGAGGTTCTTAACAATTATAACAACGTTAATAATTCAGAAGCAGAGTACAGCAGAGCCGCTGAGCCAGAGATTGCAGCTACAGATTTTGTTACGCCGGGTATGAATATGAAGTTCAATGTATCTTCAATGGATAATGAAGATGACAATGACAGGGTTTGGCATAATGATAAGAAATTATCCGGGGAGCTTGCTAAGATATTTAAAAAATACAGAGAGATGCCTGGACTTGAGGAGCAGCTTGTAGATTTATTCGAGTCACTTGATGAAGAGATGGCTATGACTAATTCTTCGTGTGGTAACATTCTTATATCAGGTAATTCAAGCTCTGATAAGACAGATCTTGCTAGAACAATTGTAAGAGCTATTAATTATGTATATCCTGACAGACCAAAGAAGATTGCCAAGACATCTGGCGAGAGTATTAACCAGAGAGGCATAACCAAAGCTATGGGCAAGCTTAAGGGTACAGCTCTTATCGTTGAAGGTGCAGGTACAATACAGCCTAAGAGGATTAATGAGATTATATCCTGTCTTAACGAAGATACAGATAGAATGGTTGTTATATTTGAAGATTCAGATGCAGAGATGAATGTGCTTGTGAACTTTAATCCGGATATGGTAAAGACATTTAACCATAGAATTACATTAAAGCAGTACACAGTTAATGAACTTGTTGATATGGCAAAGCGTTTTGCAAGAAAGAGACAGTATGAGGTTGATGATGATGCACTTCTTGAACTGTATTTAAAGATTGACAAGCTTCATAGTGTTAATGATAATATCAAGCTTGATGATATTAAAGAGATTATCAACAGGGCAATTGCCAACTCTGAAAAGAGAGCGTCAAGAAAGTTCTTTGGTGGACTTAAGAAGAAGCGTAGTGAACGAGGAGATGTTATATTCCTTACAGAAGCAGATTTTAAAGATTGATAATAAAATATAACTTATAGTGTGCATATGCACAAGAATGGAGGATACTTATGAATATTGAAGAAATGTCAGTAAACGCAATCAGGGTTTTATCCGCTGATGCGATACAGAAAGCTAATTCAGGACATCCTGGATTACCACTTGGAACAGCACCTGTTGCTTATGAATTATTTGCAAAACATATGAATTATAATCCACACAATCCAGACTGGGTTAACAGAGATAGATTTGTGTTATCAGGTGGACACGGCTCAATGCTTCTTTATTCATTATTCCATTTATTTGGAATAGGTAATCTTTCACTTGAAGAAGTTAAGAATTTCAGACAGTTTGGTTCACTCACACCGGGTCATCCGGAATATGGACATACTGTAGGTGTTGAGGCTACAACGGGTCCATTAGGACAGGGCATGGCAATGGCAGTTGGTATGGCAATGGCAGAGGCACATCTTTCATCAGTATTTAACAAGGAAGGCTTTCCAGTTGTAGACCATTATACTTATGTACTTGGTGGAGATGGATGTATGATGGAAGGTATTTCATCAGAGTGTTTCTCACTTGCTGGTACACTAGGACTTTCAAAGCTTATTGTATTCTATGATTCAAACAATATATCTATTGAGGGAAGCACAGATATAGCATTTACAGAAGATGTAGTTACAAGATTTAAGGCATTTGGTTTCCAGACAATAGAAGTTGAGGACGGCAACGACCTTGAAGCAATCGGCAAGGCAATAGAGGAAGCTAAGGCTGATAAGACAAGACCATCACTTATTAAGGTTAATACACTTATTGGTTATGGCTGTCCAGCTAAGCAGGGCAAGGCAAGTGCACACGGAGAACCTCTTGGTGTTGATAATGTGGCTGCTCTTAAGGAAAATATTAACTGGCCTTGCAAGGGTGATTTTGAAGTTCCTAAGGAAGTATATGACCATTACAAGGAACTTGCTGATAATATGGCAAAGGCAGAGGATAAATGGAATGAACTTTTTGCTGCATATGTGGAGAAGTATCCAGAAATGAAAGAATTATGGGATAATTACTTTGATGGATATGATATGTCCGATTTGTTCAATTCTGATGAATATTGGGCAAAAGGTGATAAGCCAGAAGCTACAAGAAGCACAAGCGGAACTATTCTTAATATGATTAAAAAGGCAATGCCTAACTTAATAGGTGGGTCAGCAGATCTTGCACCATCTAATAAGACTAATATGAAGGATGCGGGTGATTTCTCTAAAGATAATTATGCTGGAACTAATCTTCATTTTGGTGTAAGAGAGCAGGCTATGGCGGCAATCGGTAATGGACTTGCACTTCACGGCGGTTTAAAAGCATTTGTTGCAACATTCTTCGTATTCAGTGATTATGTTAAGCCAATGGCAAGACTTTCAGCACTTATGAAGCTTCCACTTACTTATGTATTCACACATGATAGCATTGGTGTCGGAGAAGATGGACCAACACATGAACCAATTGAACAGCTTGCTGCATTCCGTTCACTTCCTGATTTCACAGTATTCAGACCTTGTGACAGAACAGAAACAGCAGCAGCCTGGATGTATGCAGTAGAAAATGAATGTGGACCAACAGGACTTGTTCTTACAAGACAGAACCTTCCACAGATTGAGGGTTCATCAAAGGATGCACTTAAGGGTGGTTATGTAATCGCTGAGTCAGAAAAGGCAGTTCCAGATGCTATTATCATAGCAAGCGGTTCAGAGGTAAGTCTTGCAATTAATGCCAAGGAAGAACTTAAGAAATCAGGCATTGATGTAAGAGTTGTAAGTATGCCAAGTATGGAGCTTTTCGATAAACAGTCAGCGGAATATAAGGAAAGTGTGCTTCCTAACGGTGTAAGAAAGAGAGTTGCAGTAGAAGCACTTTCAGACTTTGGCTGGTACAAGTATGTAGGTCTTGACGGCAGGGTTATCGCTATGGAAGGCTTTGGCGCTTCAGGTCCAGCAGCTACATTGTTTGAGCATTTTGGATTTACAGTTGATAATGTTGTTAAGACTGTTAAAGAAGTTGTTAATGCTTAATGTTTAATGGGATTAGGTGTTGATGGTTAGAGATTAATAATTAGATAAATAATATAATTGAGCTTTCAATAGATTTCCTTGTAATTAGGAGAATATTGGAGGCTCTTTTGTTTTGCAGGATATTGTTTATAAAGAGAGGAATTAAGTGGAGTATAATTATATTTATCCTAAATTATTCACGAAGCAGTATCTAAATTAAAAACTGCATCTTGAACCTTTAAATTTGATCCATGAAGCTTGAACTAATCTCTCTTGACCGAAAAAAGGGGGCATAAAATCCCTATAGTGCAAGGTTCGTTAATAGTTGCTATTCCAGCTGCACCTGCAGTTTGCTGATATTATATAGAGTCTCGTAGAACTCATCCTTTCAGCCACTTTTACGGCATTGCCGTGAATAATTTAGGATTAGTAAAATAATATGTGAATTAATACATAAATACATAAAAAATACAATAAATTATCATATATTTACTTGAAATAATAAAGACAGGGGTATATACTATTAATATAAAGATTGTTAGAGAATTAACAATCCATTCGAATCACTTATTAATATTTTTATTTATAGGAGGTATTGGGTTATGGTACGTTTTACATTACCAAGAGATTTATATCATGGTAAAGGAGCTCTTGAAGCACTTAAGACTCTTAAAGGAAAGAAGGCTATCATCTGTGTTGGTGGTGGCTCAATGAAGCGTTTCGGATTTCTTCAGAGAGCAGAAGATTATCTTAAGGAAGCTGGAATGGAAGTTAAGTTATTCGAGGGTATCGAATCAGACCCTTCAGTTGATACAGTTATGAAGGGTGCAAAGGTTATGGAAGAATATCAGCCAGACTGGATAGTAGCTATTGGTGGTGGTTCTCCTATCGATGCAGCCAAGGCTATGTGGATTAAATATGAATATCCAGATACAACATTTGAGGATATGTGCAAGGTATTCGGCTTACCAAAGCTTCGTACGAAAGCTCATTTCTGTGCAGTTTCATCTACATCAGGTACAGCTACAGAAGTTACAGCATTCTCAGTTATAACAGATTATGAGAAAGGTATTAAATATCCATTAGCTGACTTTGAGATTACACCAGATGTAGCTATTGTTGATCCAGAGCTTGCAGAGACAATGCCTAAGAAGCTTGTAGCACATACAGGTATGGATGCTATGACACACGCCATTGAGGCATATGTATCTACAGCTAACTGCGATTATACAGATGCACTTGCACTTCATGCTATGAAGATGATTAAGGACGATCTTGTTGGTTCATATAACGAAGATATGGAAAAGAGAGATGCAATGCACAATGCACAGTGTCTTGCAGGTATGGCATTCTCTAACGCATTACTTGGTATCGTTCATTCAATGGCACATAAGACTGGTGCAGCGTTTGAAGGCGGACATATTATCCACGGTGCAGCTAATGCTATGTATCTTCCAAAGGTTATCAAGTACAATTCTAAGGATGAGACAGCAGCTAAGCGTTATGCATACATAGCTGACTTCTTAGGATTAGGCGGTGATACAACAGAAGCTAAGATTGATAACTTAATCGCAATGCTTCGTAAGATGAATGATGAGCTTAATATTCCACAGTGCATTAAGAACTATGGCGAAGGTGGTCTTCCAGCAGAACAGGGAATTGTTCCAGAAGATGAATTCCTTGCTAAGCTCCCAGAAGTAGCAGCTAATGCAATCAGCGATGCTTGTACAGGTTCTAACCCACGTCAGCCAAGTCAGGAAGAGATGGAGAAGCTCCTTAAGTGCTGCTACTATGATACAGAAGTAGATTTCTAATATTGTCAGTTTAATTTTCTTATTTTCATAATATTTAGGACAGAGTGGTGCATTATGTACCGCTCTGTTTTTTGTTAAAATATAAGTATAAAAATTCAAAAGGATGCAACAATTTATCTTAAAATGTTGCATCCTTTGAATATTTGTTCTACTCAGAGAATACAATATGTAGCAAAATATAAATATATGGGTATGGTTACAAGCCTATTATCCGGATTACACAGAGGTCGGGATAACAGGCTTATTATTCACAAATGCGTATACAATAATGATTAATTTGCAAACAATTCAAACAATTCAATATAACACGCAAGAGTAAGAAATAATTTAAAAATAAATTAAAAATAATCAAAAAAAGAGTTGACAAATGTATAAGTGAGTGTTAATATACAATTACAAACAAACAAGACCTTAAACATATTAATAAATCGATATAACAACATATATTAATCATATTAAAGAAGACAAGTTCAGCAGACAATATATTAATACATAGAATATATCGATACCATTCATTAAGAATGTTAATATAGATTATAAGGAATTGAGAAAGGCAGGTATAATCCAATGGAAATATAACACATACCAAGCATTATTAATAATTATATTCATTGTAGAATAGTTAATTAAAGAAAGTAATGATTTGGAGGAAGAACAATTGAATAACTCAAAGTAACGGTTACTATATTACATAGCGATAATATAGTAGCCGTTTTTTATTTAATTAGGAAATTCTTTCTTATATTGCAATAGGTAACCATAAGTGGTAATATCAAACTAAAGTTAGAACTACCTAACCTGTGATATAAGGAGGCAGATATGTTTATAGAGATTAAGAATGCAAGAAAATATTATGGCGAGGGAGATGCACTTGTTAAAGCCATTGATGACATAAATCTTTCGCTTGATGAAGGTAAAGTATATGTAATATTAGGTCCATCAGGCTCTGGAAAAAGTACTCTGCTCAATATGGTGGGTGGACTGGACTCACTTGATGACGGTGAAATAATTATATCAGGAAGAAATATAAGCAGGGCAGATAAGAAAAGTATGACAGAATACAGACGTGAAGATATTGGATTTGTATTCCAGTTCTATAATCTTATTCCAGACCTTACAGTTCAGGAAAATATAGAGGTTGTGGCTGATATATCCAATAATCCATTAAATATCAATGAAGTAATGGAAGAACTAGGTATAGCATCTTATAAGAACAGATTTCCGAAGGAATTGTCTGGTGGACAGCAGCAGAGAGTTGCAATAGCAAGAGCCTTGATTAAAAATCCTAAAATACTTTTATGTGATGAACTTACAGGTGCATTGGATTCCAAATCATCAAGAGATGTACTTAGAGTTATAGAGAAAATTAATAGCAGTTTTAAAACAACAATAATAATAATAACGCATAACGAAGCAATAGCTCATATGGCAGATACTGTTGTAAGAATACGAGATGGAAAAGTAGCAGACTGCATAGACAATAAGCAGAAAATGTCTGCTGATGAACTTGAGTTATAGTATATTTATCTGCATATGTATGTTGACAAGCAGAAGTCTTATTGTGCAGATATGAATGACTTTAAGACTTTCGCCGCTGGCATCATATTTATAAAATGATATGAAAAGAGGAAAGTATGACACTTAATAAAAGATATAAAAGAAATATTAAAGAAAATCTTTCATTTTATATAGCAGCTTCGATTCTTACGATTGTTGCATTATTGCTGTTTTATCTGTTTTATATAGCTGGAGTCGGAATAAAATCATATGGAGATAATTTCTTTGTTGATAATAATCTGGAAGATGCAACATTTTCAACATATTTAGAGATACCAGATGATAAGATAGCTGATATTGAAAGCAAGTATAACGTAACCTTTGAGAAGGAACATTTTACGAATATTAATGAAGCTGATTATAAAGTGCGGTTATTTAAAGCCAATAAGAAAATAGACCTTTATGAGGTTATCGATGGCAGGGATATAAGCAGTAATGATGAGATAGTAATATCAAAAGGTTATGCTGTTAATAATAATGTGGGTATAGGAGATAAAATAGCCATAAGAGGAAAAGATTACACTGTTACGGGATATTTTCTGCGCCCTGATTATCTTTATATGCTTGAAAATACAGATGACAGCTACAAGAATATAACATCATTTTTCCTTGCCTATATGACAGATGAGGCGTATGACGAAATAAATTCAAGCTCTTGCCAGTACAAGGTTATATATGGCGATGATACGGATAAGAGCCAGTTTAGAAAAGATATGAACGATAGTTATAAAATGAGTGAGTACCTTTCAAAGGAAGACAACCAGCGAATAACAATGGTTGACGATCAGGCGATGATGTTTATTGTAATGGCTTATGTATTTCTTGTTACAATTCCATTAATTACGGTGGCACTCATATCTATTATAATTGGAAGAAAGATAAAGAGCGAGCAGAAGCTTATAGGCACGCTGTCGGCACTTGGTTATAAGAAAAAGCAGCTTATGTGGCATTATGCGGTGCTTGCAATGATACCAGGACTTGTGGGAGGCGTGCTTGTAAGTGTGATTACAAAGCTTATCCAGCAGCCATATGGTGAGCTGAGTCTTGCAGATTATGAGCCAATGCCAGTGAAATTCGTGCTTCCTTTATATATTGCACTGCTTGGAATAATTGTTCCAACGCTAATATATATGCTTGAAGCTATGCATAAGGTCAACAAGCTTCTTAAAAAGGATACTGTTGCTATGTTAAATGGCACGGCTGACGAGAGCAAAATCAAACGCGTTATGGTCGGTAAGAAAGGAAAAGTAAGAAATAAATTTGCAATAAGAAGTATACTAGCCAATCCGGGAAGAAGCCTTGTTGTGTTCTTAGGTGCATTTCTTGGGGCACTTATGATAACGGTAGCGTTTATGTTCATAGATTCACTTAATAATTTAATCGACACCGGTTCAGAGAATATGGGAAGCTTTAAGTACGAGTACATATTGAACAGGCTTGAGGATAAGGATATAGAAAATGTATCATTAGCAGATGTAGATAAGCTGGTCATCGGAAGATATGAATACAATGACAGTACATTTATGATTATAGGCACAGATAGTGATGTGAAGTATCTTAATATAGACACAACGGATGGTAACCATGCTGACCTTAATGATGGATTTTATATAACAAATGTTATGGCATATTCGTATGGTTGTAAAGCAGGAGATGATTTTACATTTGTTAATCCGACAACTATGGAAGAAAAGACCGTGAAAGTTGCGGGAGTAATAAGCAATAATTCACAGAAATTCATTGTATGCAGTCAGGAAAATGCAAGGGAATTACTTGGCTGGAAGGCGGATACCTACAATGGATTGTTATCTGAAAAGGCATTAAATCTTGGTGATAAAATATCAAAGACAGTTACATCAGAGGATATCAAAGAACAGATGAACACGATCCTTGATGAGATGAATTCTATAATATATTCGCTTGCTGTTATAGGCACAATAATATGTGCCGCGGCATTATATGTATCAGTCAATATGCTTGTGTCAGAGAACAGGCATAATATATCAATGCTTAAGGTGTTAGGCTTTAAGAGCAGGGAGATAAATAGTATGGTGCTTGATGTAAATCATATTATTATACCTGTAGGAATATTAATAGGAATAGCTGGCGGATATGGAATGATGGTATCTGTATTTAAGATATATTCAGGAATAGAAGGTGTCCTGTATGAACCATATATATCACTTAAAAGCATTATTCTTACAGTGCTTATTGTTGTGTGCTGTTACGCATTATCATTGCTTGTGGTAAGAAGAAAGGCAGAAAAGGTTGATATGGTCGAAAGCCTTAAAGACAACCGTGAGTAGTCATAATATAAGTATGGCAATATTGTAAAGTTAAATCCTACGCTGGATTTCCAATATGGAAAGTTTGAAATGTTTTTTGAAACATTATAGATTAAAGAAAAACAGTCGGTGTACTAATATTGAATAGTCTCCCTTAAATGACAAGTTCTATAATTCATTTATTACTTAAGGGAAAGCTTATCAGTATTGCACCGGCTGTTTTTATATATTCAGATTATGCTGTTATAGAAAAATCATTTGCTATTATTTAGCATATCTTTCATTATATTCTTTAACTCTCTTCTGTATTCTGTCAACAGGATTAAGAAGGTCGCTGATTGAAGAGTCGTGGTTAAGTGTATCGATAAGGAGAGCCATATACTTGCTCATATCTACATTGATATACCAAGGCTTAGAAAGAAGTTCGTCTGGCTGGTACACAAGGTTAGTAGTAAGAATCTTATCAATGATACCTTTTTCATAAGCTTCATCAAACTTATCGAAACCATTAGTGAAAAGACCGAATGTAGTAGCACAGAATACTCTGCTTGCACCTCTCTTCTTTAACTCAGAAGCAACATCAATCATACTTTCACCAGATGAAATCATATCGTCAATAATAATAACGTCCTTGCCTTCTACATTAGTACCAAGGAATTCATGTGCAACGATAGGATTACGTCCGTTGACAATCTTAGTATAATCTCTTCTCTTATAGAACATACCCATATCAAGACCAAGTACATTGGCAAAGTATACAGCACGTCCCATACCACCCTCATCAGGGCTGATAACCATCATATGTTCGCTGTCGATGTGAAGGTCGTCAACACCAAGTAAAAGATACTTGATGAACTGATAAGTACAAGATACTGATTCAAATCCCTTAAGAGGAATTGAATTGTGTACTCTAGGGTCATGCGCATCAAATGTGATAATATTTTCAACGCCCATGGCTGTAAGTTCCTGAAGCATAAGTGCACAATCAAGAGATTCTCTTCCTGATCTTTTGTGCTGTCTGCTTTCATAAAGGAAAGGCATAATAACATTAATTCTTCTTGCCTTTCCACCTGCAGCTGCGATTACTCTCTTAAGGTCTGCATAGTGATCATCAGGTGACATATGGTTAGTTGTACCACAGAGTGAATATTCAATGCTGTAGTTGCATACGTCAACCATAATATATAAATCATAGCCACGTATAGAATCGTTAAGGACACCCTTACCTTCTCCTGAACCGAATCTAGGTGTGCTTGCACTTACAACATAGCTGTCTCTTTTGTATCCGCTAAAAGCAAGATTAGACTGATTCTCATGTTCTCTTTGTTCTCTCCATTGTACAAGGTAATCATCAACCTTTTCGCCCATTTTAGAACAGCTCTTTAATGGTACTATTCCTAATGTTCCGTATGGAATTGTTGCAGTATGACGTTCGTCTCGTGGCATTGTATTGTCCTCCATTGTATATGATTATAAATATATTGGGATATGGGTATTATCACCCACGAATGTATGCGGAGTGCTTTGCATTACCGCATATATATTAATTCGGTTATAGAAGTAATATAAGCATTTACAACTAACTGAATAAACATACATAGTTAAATATAATCTTAATTACATTATAAGTCAATCACTTTAGCATAATTAAAATGATTAAAATGACTTCTACAACTGAAATATAATTAATGATATGAATTATCAATTCTTAAGCATCTTGGTTCGTTTAAGGTAACGTATATCAGTTCCAAATAATCTTAGAATTGTATATGAGCTTATTATTCTTGAGAATATTCTTTCTGAGTAGAAATCCTCAATCTGTGAAATTGTAAAATTTGATGATATTATCACACTTTTATTGCGGAGAAGCCTCTCATTAATTACATAAAAAAGTTTGGAATTAGTGTAAGAGTTGCTGCTTTCCGTACCAAGATCATCAATTATTAACAGGTCACATTCAAGAAAGTAATTAACATCTATATTGTTATCAAGGTTACGTCTGAAATCGCTGTTCTCAAAGCATTTAAAGAACTCAGTTGCAGTCAGGTATATCACACTGTGGTAAGTGTCTAATAATTCCTTAGCGATACAGTTGGCAAGAAATGTCTTTCCAACGCCGGTCTCGCCTGTTAATAACAAGTTAGAGAAACTATTATCAAAGGTCTGTACAAAAGACTGGCATACATCAAGAACTTTGTGCATATTATTGTAAGGTGTGAGCCCTGTGACAGGATCGACCTGTTTCTTATCGTACCATTCAAATGAAAATGTAGAGAAATTCTCACTTGAAGTTATGTTCTTAAGGTTAGAGTCTTCATATATAAGGTCAATAGCCTTTTTCTTAAAACAAGAACAACGTGAACCATTAACATAACCGGTATCGTGGCATACCGGACATGTATAGATATCATCAAGATAATCTTTTGGTTTGCCGATTGAGGCGAGTAATTCAGCTTTTCTGGCAATCAGCTTTTTGAGCTTTAAGTTATATTCATCTAAATCCGTGTCTGATGAATCAGAAACAATACGCCTTGAAGCTTCTTTCATAGAAAGCGTGATTATCTCATTCTCAATTAAACTATATTCAGGACATTTATTAACGACTTCGTTATAGCGTTCAGTCTGTAATGCCTGATTATGTGAGCGTATATCGTCATATACACGCATAACTGAGGCATATTGGGTATTGGTAAGCGGCATAGTTTAAACCTTTCTAGTTATTGTTGCTAAGTAGTGAATTGTACCAGTCATCAGACTTCTTGTCTCTTTGCTGGAAATTGTTAAAACGGTTGTTAGCTGGCTTTGAAGAAGCTGTCTGTTTAGGCTTTATATTGTTGCCAGCGGCATATGCGGCATCAGCTTTTTTAACATCTTCTAATGAGCTTACATTGGAATTCTTCCAGTTAGCAAGTATGGTGTCGGCATATTCAAAGCTTGGCTGGTGTATAGCTTTGATTGTCCTGTTGCAGGCCTCAATTATCATATCGGTATCAAAGCAGTAAGTGTCAGCCCATTTGGCAATCATAGCCTTTTCGTGCTGTGCAGGTTCTCTGTTAGATAGGCCAAATGCTTTCATAATCTGGTATACATAATCTGTGTGGTTAGAAGTCTCCTCTTTAGCCTCAGCGATTGTATGTATATTCTTGGAAGCCCACGAAAGAGCGACTTTTTCAATGTAGTTAATGCTTTTTTTGTTGTGTTCTACACAATATTCAAAAAGATATTCAATAAGGTCAGTTGAAAGCTTCAATCCATCGTAGAAATATACAATGGAATTGGTTTCCTTAGTGGAAAGTGGACGTCCCATATACTGCTCAATAACGAACAGAAGCATTGAAAAGTTGTCATTAGCAAGAAAACCGTTAAGCTGTTCCTTTGAATAGGATACTTTTGAAGGCTCTGCTGTGTATATAACCTCGGTCTGTTTAATATCAGGCTTGGCAGCTCTCACAGTTTCAGTCTGGTATGAAGAAGTACTATTAACTGAAGCACTTTCAGCAGCTATTGGGTCAGCCATAGCATTAGCAGCTTGCCCAGTGTGCTTAATATCACGAAGTACAATGTTGGACAGGCCGTTGCCGGGACCATTAAAGGAAAGTGATATAACATCAAGGCTGTCCCAGTAACGCAGAGCTCTCATAATATCAGCTTCTGTCTGGTTAAATGTATCAGCAAGCAGGGAAATGCTTATGTTATTGCTTCGTAACGACATAAGGTGCAGAAGATAAAGGTAAACTTTTACAAATTCACCATTAGCACCAGGAACATACTCGCTGATAAAAATATTAGAAACGGATGTGTATCCTTCACTTGATTCTGTTGATAAAATTAAACTACTCATATATCTATGTTAATAAGTCTGTAAAGGCAGACTTACCCTCCTTGTTCCCGCTTATTTGTGTTCATTATAGCATAGTGGATAATAAATGAAAAGCAGGTGGTTATCAATGTGGATAATGTGGATAATGTGGATAACTCGTGGATAGAATTAAGAAAAGTCAGTAAATTGCTGTATTTTTAACAATGTGATTTTTCACAAAAAAATCCACATTCTTAAACCGTGGATAACGGGATAAAAATGTGGATAATGTGGATAACTTTGTTGACAAAATATAAAAATGTGTAAAAAATGGCTATTTTAGAAGTTCTTCGCCAATTTTATATACATCTCCGGCCCCCATAGTTATCAACAGGTCGCCGTTGATACAATTATTTAATAAAAATTTTTCGATGTCCTCAAAAGATTCGTAATAGTAGCAATCTTTGCCTTCTGCTTTAATAAGTTCCATAAGGTCAGCAGAACTTATGCCAAGATTATCTGTTTCTCTTGCAGGATATATTTTGGCGAGCACAATATTATCAGCAAGGCTTAATGCTTTAGCAAATTCTGGCATCAAAGCTTTGGTTCTTGAATAAGTATGTGGCTGGAATACGCACCATATTTTATTATGTGGATAATTCTTAGCTGAATTAAGGGTAGCTGTTATCTCATCAGGGTGGTGTGCATAATCATCAATTACGGTGACACCGTTGAATTCGCCTTTCTTTTCAAATCTTCGGTTAGTACCTGTGAAATGCTTAAGACCGGCCTTGATATTGTCTATGCTTATGCCAAGCTTAAAGGCTGCAGCTACAGCTGAAAGTGAATTGTATACATTGTGAAGACCAGGAACTGATAATTCAATTGTTCCACTATCTTCTTTATTAATAAGAAGAGTATATGAACAGCAGCCATATTTGTCGTAAGTGATATTTGTTGCACTATACATACTCTTTTCAGGGTCAGAACCAAATGTTATGACTTCACAGTCAGTATCCTTATAAAAATATTCATAATTGTCTATGTCTGAGTTGATGATAAGTGTTCCGTCAGATGGAAGCTTTTCAGTAAAAAGCTTGAATGAATGACGTATATCATCAAGGTCTTTGAAAAAATCAAGGTGGTCAGCTTTGACATTAAGTATAATATTGATAGTAGGGTTAAATGATAAGAAGCTGTTAGTGTATTCGCAGGCTTCTGTAACGAAAAGGTCAGAACGTCCAACTCTTATATTACCGCCTATGCTGTTAAGTATGCCTCCTACCGAGATTGTAGGGTCAGCATCAGAAGCAAGAAGAATTTCAGTAATCATAGAAGTTGTAGTAGTCTTACCGTGAGTACCAGCTACATTTACTGCGGTATGGTAATTCTTCATAATCTGTCCGAGAAGCTCAGCTCTTGTCAGTGTTGGGATACCGGCATCAACAGCAGCTTTAAGTTCAGGATTATCAGGGTGGATTGCGGCTGTGTATACAACAAGGTCAATGTCACCTGTGATATTGTCAGCAGACTGTGGATAAGAGATTATACATCCGTCCTGCTGTAATTCAGTTGTTAAATCTGATATATGTGCATCAGAACCGGATACGGTAAAATGACGATCAAGAAGAATCTTTGCAAGACCGCTCATGCTTATTCCGCCGATTCCGATAAAATGTACATGTATTGGAGTATTAAAATCAATTGTAAACATAGGAATTTCCTTTCTTAAACTAATTCAAGTAAGATTATATGCCTAAAAGCTTTTTTTTTCAAATTGTTTTGTTGTTAAGTACATAAAAAATACTGATTAAGAAATTGTACGAAAAATTATCAAAAAAATGCAAAATTATTTTTACTTAATGGAAAATATGTGATATAATTTATACAACTTAAGATAGTAAAATAAACATCAGAGGTGGTAGCATGATTAAAAAAGAAATGATAGCAATGCTGTTAGCTGGTGGACAGGGTAGCAGACTCGGTGTTCTGACGGCTAAGGTTGCGAAACCAGCAGTAGCATTTGGTGGTAAGTACAGAATAATAGACTTTCCATTAAGCAACTGTATTAACTCAGGAATTGATACTGTAGGTGTCCTTACACAGTATCGTCCCCTTCGTCTTAATTCCCATATCGGAATAGGTATTCCTTGGGATCTGGACCGCAATGTAGGTGGTGTAACAGTTCTTCCTCCATATGAGAAGAGTACCAATAGTGAATGGTATACAGGAACTGCTAATGCTATCTACCAGAATCTTGAATATATGGAACAGTACAATCCAGAGTATGTTCTTATATTATCTGGCGACCATATTTACAAGATGGATTATAAGATAATGTTAGATTATCACAAGGCTAATAATGCCGATATTACAATTGCAGCTATGCCTGTTCCAATTGAGGAAGCAAGCAGATTTGGTATAGTTGTTACCGATTCAGACAACAGAATAACAGAATTTGAAGAAAAGCCAGCTAATCCTAAGAGCAATCTTGCTTCAATGGGTATCTACATATTTAAGTGGAGTGTATTAAAGGACGCACTTATTAAGCTTAAGGATCAGCAGGAATGTGATTTTGGTAAGCATGTAATTCCGTATTGCTTCAATAATAATAAGAGGATATTTGCATACGAATATAACAGTTATTGGAAGGATGTAGGAACATTAAGCTCATATTGGGAAGCTAATATGGAACTTATAGATATTATTCCTGTATTTAATCTTTATGAAGAATTCTGGAAGATATATACAAGAACAGATACAATTCCACCACAGTATATTGCGGATAATACATTTATAGAGAAGAGTATTATTGGTGATGGAACAGAAGTATATGGAAGAATATATAATTCAGTAATAGGTTCTGGTGTTACTATCGAAGAAGGTGCCGTAGTCAGAGATTCAATTATTATGAATAATTCTGTTATTGGTAAGAATACAATCGTTAATAAGTCAATAATTGCAGAGGAAGTTGTTATAGGTGACAACGTAGAGCTTGGTGTAGGAGAAGAAGTACCTAATGTTAAACTTCCTAAGATATATAATTCTGGACTTGTAACAATTGGTGAGTGTTCAGTTGTTCCTGATGGAGTTAAGGTTGGAAAGAACACAGCTATATCAGGTGTTACAACTGTTGAAGATTATCCAGATGGATTGTTGCCAAGCGGAGGAATTATTATTAAGGCAGGTGAAGTTGAATGAAAGCAATAGGTATAGTATTAGCAGGTGGTAATAACAGAATGATGCGCGAATTGACTAATAAGAGAGCTATTGCTTCAATGCCTGTTGCAGGAAGCTACAGAGCAATAGATTTCGCACTTAGTAATATGTCGAATTCGCATATCCAGAAGGTTGCAGTAATAACACAGTATAATGCACGCTCACTTAATGAGCATTTAAGCTCATCTAAATGGTGGGATTTTGGTAGAAAACAGGGTGGACTTTATGTGTTCACACCTACTATCACTGCTGAGAGCAGCAGCTGGTACAGAGGAACAGCAGATTCATTGTATCAGAATATAGATTTCTTAAAGTCAAGCCACGAGCCATATGTTGTAATAGCCTCTGGTGATGGAATATATAAGCTTGATTATAACAAGATTCTTCAATATCATATTGAGAAGAAGGCAGATGTTACAGTTGTCGTAAAGAAGCTTGATAACAGAGCAGATATTGGAAGATACGGAGTTGTTGCACTTACAGACGAGGGACGTATAACAGATATTGATGAGAAGCCGTTAGAGACTAATCTTTCAACAGTATCAACAGGTATCTATGTTGTAAGAAGAAGGCTTCTTATTGAACTTCTTGAGAAAGCTGCTGAAGAAGACAGATACGATTTTGTAAGGGATATTCTTGTAAGATACAGAAATATCAAGAAGATATATGGCTATATGCTTGATACATACTGGAATAATATATCATCAGTAGATTCGTATTATAAGACTAATATGGACTTCTTAAAGAGAGATGTAAGAGATTACTTCTTCAAGCAGTATCCGGATATATATTCTAAGGTTGAGGATCTGCCACCAGCTAAGTATAATTATGGGGCAAATGTTTCTAACAGCCTTGTATCCTGTGGCTGTATCGTTAATGGTACAGTGGAGAATTCAGTGCTGTTCAAGAAGATATATATTGGTAATAACGCAGTTGTTAAGAATTCAATAATTATGAATAATGCTTATATAGGTGATAATGCTTATATTGAGAACTGCATAGTTGAAAGCAACAGCACTATAAAAGCTAACTCAAGATATGTTGGCGAGAATGGTGTTAAGATAGTTATTGAGGACAGTCCATCATATTATTAATGCCATTTTGATATTAAATAATTAATAAAAGCCTCCGGTGTATATAACACTGGAGGCTTTGTTAGTTATTTTTATGTGCCGGGAATGCACACTCGCACTATATTCCTTTATTACCCTTTGCTTTGCGGAATTGTGTTGGCGATAAGTGGTTGAGGTGTTTGAAGGCATCACCAAAATAGTTGCTGTTATCATAACCGCATTCAAGTGCAATCTCTGTTATGCTCATATCCGTTTCTAAAAGAAGTTGCTCAGAATGGTTAATTCTTATTGTATTGAGGTATTCCTTAAATCCAAATCCGTTAACAGCTTTAAACTTTTTAGAAAAATAAGATGGGTTCAGATGAAGCATATCAGCTATTTCATCAAGTGTAATATCTTTATTATAATTAAGCATAATATAATTCATAGCCTTTTGTACGGATACATCTGCGATGGATACAGTATCAACAAGGCTTGCAGGGGAAGCAGGCTTGTTATCACAATACCGGCAGAGCAGTATTAACAGATTTTGCAGGTAATTCTTGTATACACAGGGTGAAAGAGCATTACTGTTCTGTCTTTCGTTAATCAGAACACTGAATATAGATAGGAATTCGTGCCTGTGATTATCCGGTATAGAGAAGAAGTGCATATAAAATGTATCTTTAAACTGTTCAAAGCCTAGTATGTCGATAAGGTCGCTTATATAATCGTCAGTGAATTCTATATAAAGGCGTTCGTGATAAGCGTTATTAAGATAAGTGGTCTTATGAAGCACGTTATCAGGAATAAACAATATTGTGCCAGCTTCCATACGGTATGTATTATCGTGTATAAACATATTGCACGAGCCATTCATAAGATAATAAAGCTCATAATATGAATGTGAATGGGCAGAGTGCATAGCATAGGCTGAATTATAAATCTGCTGTGATATTTCAAATCTTGAAGCCATAGAATACCTCTTTCGGTGTTAGGTGTGCTATAGGTAAAAAAGTTATTTTGCTAAGGAATAATAACTTTTATACTTTTAGTATCTGCATTATATGATGTTGGGGTCAAAAGCCCCCACCTATGAGCAAGCTTATGCGGGTTTAGACCCTTTGACTCTGGTATCATTATATAATAATATTACACACGATTAGCTGTAATGTAAATGAATTTATAATTATATATTAATGACAGATTATTAGTGTATACATGTACATTGTGTATATACAATTAGCTTAAAAAGTGTTATTATAAATAAAGCTATAAGTGATTTTAATGTTAAATGATTATAATAGTGAATAACTTTAAAAGAGTAATGAGGAGGTACGCATATGGGTACAGTGGTAAGACTTGAAGATTATTGCAAGTCATTCAAAAGTGCTGAGGTATTAAAGAATATTAACCTGACACTAGAGAGCGGGAAAGTTATAGGACTTAAAGGTAAGAATGGTTCAGGTAAGACAATGCTTATGAGGGCTATAAGCGGGCTTATACTTCCAACATCAGGAAAGGTATACATTAACGATAAGGAGCTTGGCAGGCAGATTTCATTTCCGCCAAGTATAGGGATTTTAATTGAGAATCCTTCATTTATAAGCAATTATACAGGTTTTAAGAACCTAAAGATACTTGCATCTATCCAGAACCGTATTAGTGATGATGAGATAAGAGATGCTATAAGAAAGGTCGGACTTGACCCGGACGATAAGAGAACATTTAAGAAATATTCATTAGGAATGAAGCAGAGATTAGGAATTGCGGCGGCTATAATGGAACGCCCTGATATAGTTATTCTTGATGAGCCTATCAATGCACTTGATGAGGCAGGAGCAGGACTTATAAAGGGACTTTTAGATGAGCTTAAAGCCAATGGTTCACTTATAATAATTGCGTGCCACGACACAGAAGAACTTAACTATCTTTCAGATGAGATATACGAAATCTATGACGGCGAAATCACAGGTCATATAGAACACCCAGACGAAAAAGTATCTTAATGAAATAACTGCCATCAGTCTACTAACCTGATGGCAGTTTATTTTTCCAGCACACCTGATAATACACCCAATAATATATTCAATAATACATTGAATAACCTCCCCAAAATCTGTACAATATAAAATAATTATAAATCCCCACCAAAGGAAGGAACAAAATATGTATATAATAGCAGGATTAGGCAACCCAGGAGCACAATACGCAGGAACAAGACACAATGTTGGTTTCGCCTGCATAGATGAACTTGCCGACCAATATAATATAAGTGTAGACACATCTAAACATAAAGGTCTTATAGGAAAAGGTGTTATAGAAGGACATAAAGTAATTCTTGTAAAGCCTATGACTTATATGAATAATTCAGGCGAGTGTATAAGAGAAGTTATGGATTATTACAAGGCAGATATAGATGATTTAATTGTTATATTTGATGATATAAGCCTTGAACCGGGAAGGTTAAGACTCCGTCCAAAGGGAAGTGCAGGCGGACACAATGGAATTAAGAGCATAATTGCACACCTTGGAAGTGACCAGTTTAAGAGAGTTAAATTCGGAGTTGGGGATAAGCCAAAGGGCTGGGATCTTGCTGACTGGGTTCTTGGAAGATTTCCGGAGGAACTTTATCCAGCTTTAAGAGAGGGAACTAAGAGAGTCTGTGAGGCAGTAGAGTGCATAATGACAGAAGGTATTGAAAGTGGAATGAATAAATTCAATGGATAAGGAGCAGATATTTTGAACACATTTTTTGACCCTGTAAATAATACGGCGGCAGTTGAACAATTAAATAAAGAGCTTGGCAAAGACGGCGGAAGAACTGTGCTTATAAGCGGCTGTATTGATACACAGAAGGTGCACATATCAAGTGCAATAGCATCAGGATATAAGTATATGCTTATTGTTACAAGTGATGAAGCAAAAGCAAGAAAAATGTGTGATGATGCTTCATTTTTTAATAAAGAAGCAATATACTATCCAGCCAAGGATGCCATATTCTATAGTGCGGACGTACACGGCAACCAGATTACAGGCGAGAGATTAAGATGTATAAGCCGTATAATCAACCATAGCAGTACGGGCGAGGGAGTGCTTACAGTTGTTACAACTATGGACGGAATTGCAGACAGGCTCATACCTGTCGAAAGATTTAAGGAGGCAGTTATAACCCTTGATTAT
Organism: Lachnospira rogosae (ex Hitch et al. 2025); assembly: GCF_040096455.1. Classification (NCBI taxonomy): domain Bacteria; kingdom Bacillati; phylum Bacillota; class Clostridia; order Lachnospirales; family Lachnospiraceae; genus Lachnospira; species Lachnospira rogosae (ex Hitch et al. 2025). The sequence goes on from NZ_JBBMER010000009.1 coordinate 31,858, forward strand.
TCCAGCGAAATAGAACCAGAGAAGCTGGCAAAGAAGCTGGTGGCTATGGGCTTTGTGCGTACTGGAATGGTGGAGGACAAGGGACAGTTTGCAATACGTGGTGGAATTATAGATATTTTCTCATACACAGATGAAGCACCGGTTAGAATTGAGCTGTGGGATACGGAAGTTGATTCTATAAGAATGTTCGATGTTGAGAGCCAGAGGTCGATTGAAAGGCTCCAAAGCTACAGCATTTTCCCGGCTACTGAATATATATTTACAGAAGATGAGTTAAAAAATGGTCTGTACAATATTAAGAAAGAGTGCGACAGGCAGCTAGAGTGTTTTGATTATGGTAAGAGAAAGCGTACAAAGGAGCAGATTGAGGCCGGTAATAATCTTAACAAGCTTGTTGCAGATGTCGAGCGTACCGGTAATTATGAGAAGTTCACAGATACAATTGTGGCAGATACAGTTGGACTGGCAGAGTATTTTCCAGAGGAGAATACTCTTGTTGTGTTAGACGAGCCTAACAGGCTGAAAGAATGTAATGAGCTGACATTGTATGAATACAACGAGAGTATGAAGAACCGTCTTGCTGCAGGTTATGTGCTTCCAAGCCAGACTAATAAGGTCAAGGCTATGAATGAGATTATCAGTGATTTAAGGAATAATAAAAAGCTTATATTAACGACACTTGATTATAAGCCTGAGGGTTTTGAGATAGATTATTCTATGTACATCACGGCAAGAAGCATAAGCTCATATAATAACAGTTTTGAGTATCTGGCTAAGGATTTGGAAAAGTACAAGAAAAATGGATATACAACAATACTTGTATGCAGTTCAAGAACGAGGGCATTAAGAATAGTTGATGATCTGGGAAAGCTTGGAATTGCCAGCTTTTACAGCGAGGATTTTAATAAGGATTACGGAAGCGGGCTTATTATAGTGACATACGGAAGCCTGCATAAAGGCTTTGAGTATCCTGTTCTTTCATTTGTTGTTATTGCAGAGAATGATATATTCAGTGCAAGAAAGATGAAGAAGCTTAAGAAGAAAAAGCACGATGGAAAGAACATTGCCAGCTTTAACGAACTTAATATAGGCGATTATGTTGTGCACGAGAGCCACGGACTTGGTGTATACAAGGGAATAGAAAAGATACAGGTAGAAGGTGTTGAGAAGGATTATATTAAGATTGCGTATGCGAATAACGGCAATCTATATGTGCTTGCAACACAGCTTGACCGTCTGCAGAAGTACGCTAATCAGGATACGGAGAAAAAGCCTAAGCTTAACAGTCTTGGTGGTGTTGAGTGGAAGAAGACAAAAGCCAAGGTTACAGGGGCAGTTGAGGAAGTGGCTAAAGAGCTTGTAAGGCTTTATGCGATAAGGCAGAAGGTTGAGGGCTACAGATTTTCACAGGATACTGTATGGCAGAAGGAATTTGAGGAAATGTTTCCTTATGAGGAGACAGATGACCAGCTTAATGCCATTGAGGATACCAAGAAGGATATGGAAAGCGGCAGGGTTATGGACAGACTTATATGCGGCGATGTCGGATATGGAAAGACAGAAGTTGCGATAAGAGCTGCATTTAAGGCTATTCAGGACGGCAAGCAGGTGGCTTACCTTGTTCCCACAACAGTGCTTGCAAGCCAGCATTTTTCAACATTTGAGGAGAGAATGAAAGGCTTTCCTGTTAATGTCGGTCAGTTGTCAAGCTTCAGGACAAGTGCACAGAATAAAAAGACGATTGAAGGGCTTAAGAATGGCACGATAGATGTTGTTATAGGAACGCACCGTGTATTGTCAAAGGATGTGCAGTTTAAGGATCTGGGACTGCTTATTATTGATGAGGAACAGCGTTTTGGTGTTGCACATAAAGAAAAGATTAAAGAATTAAAGAACAACATAGACGTTCTTACATTAAGTGCAACTCCTATTCCAAGAACACTTCATATGAGCCTTGTCGGTATTAGGGATATGAGTGTTCTTGAAGAGCCGCCGGTGGACAGACATCCGATACAGACATTTGTTACAGAACATAATGATGAGATGATAAGAGAGGCGGTTACAAGAGAACTTGCACGAAATGGACAGGTGTATTATGTATACAACAAGGTAAGGGACATTGAGGAACGTGCTGAGTATATACAAAATCTTGTTCCTGATGCGGTTGTTGCGTATGCACATGGACAGATGGATAAGCGTATGCTTGAAAAGATTATGTATGAGTTCGTCAATGGAGAGATAGATGTTCTTGTATCTACGACAATTATAGAAACAGGTATGGATATACCTAACTGTAACACTATGATTATAGAAAATGCTGACCAGTTCGGGCTTTCCCAGCTTTACCAGTTAAGGGGAAGAGTTGGACGAAGTACAAGAACGTCATATGCTTTTCTTATGTACAAAAGGGATAAGATGATATCCGAGGTTGCAGAGAAGAGATTAAGTGCTATAAAGGAATTCTCTGACCTTGGTTCGGGATTTAAGATTGCTATGAAAGACCTTGAGATAAGAGGTGCAGGAAATGTGCTTGGAAAGAGCCAGCACGGGCATATGGCGGCAGTAGGTTATGACTTGTATTGTAAAATGCTTAATCAGGCAGTCAATAACTTAAAGGGCATAAAGAACGAATACAGTTTTGAAACTACTGTTGATCTGGAAGTTGATGCATATATTCCAGCTTCATATATTAAGAGCGAATACCAGAAATTAGATATCTATAAAAGGATTGCAGCACTTGAAACGAGGGAAGAATTGTCAGATATGAAAGATGAGCTTTCAGACAGATATGGAAGTATTCCTTCGTGTGCTTCTAATCTTTTGATGGTAGCACTTATAAAGAGCAAGGCACATAAGATAGGAATTATGGAGATTAAGGGCGAAACTGCCGCTAATCCGGCAGGAGGTGCATCTAACTGGAGAACAGTTATGAATATATATCCTAATGCTGATATAGATTCTGATGCAATTCCTAAACTTCTTGAAAGCTTCGGTGGGGCTTTGGATTTTAAAATAAATGGAGTGCCACATTTTATATGGACAGTTACTAAAAGAAAATTTACAAGCCAGAAAGAATACCTTAACGGACTTTTAGATATGATGGATATTATGGAAGATGCAATTAGTACTTTACAAAATTAAATATAGTGGTATAATAATGACAATTTAGCACTTTAAAGTGTAACGCTTTAAAGTATAATAAAATGTGTGCAGAAGCATATCAGGCATATGCAATCTTTTCCTGCACACTGATACTAGATTGAGAACACCCGGTGCGGGAATTATTTTCTTAGCTTTTACCGGGAAAGAATGGAGGATTACTATGGAACAGAAAGGCGAGTTAGTATCATTCAGACCAGATATTAAGGTCGTTGATTGTACACTTAGAGATGGAGGTCTTGTTAACAATTTTGAATTCAGCGAAGATTTTGTGCGCGATTTGTATAAGGCAAATGTAGCCGCAGGCGTTGATTATATGGAATTTGGATATAAGGCATCAAAGGAAGTCTTTAAGGTTGAGGATTACGGCAAGTGGAAGTTCTGCGATGAGAAAGATATAAGAGCTATCGTTGGTGATAATGATACAGACTTAAAGATTTCTGTTATGGCAGACGTAGGAAGAACTGATTACAAGAAGGATATAATTCCTAAGTCTGAAAGTGTTATAGATATGGTAAGGGTAGCTACATATATTAATACTATACCTGCGGCTATAGAGATGATTAATTACTGTGCAGATATGGGATATGAAGTTACTATTAATATTATGGCTATCTCTACAGCAAGTGAGAATGAGTTAGACCTTGCACTTGAACTTCTTGCTGCACAGAGCAAGGCAAGCGTAATCTACCTTGTAGACAGCTACGGTTCACTTTATCCTGAACAGATAAGAAGACTTGCAGATAAATATATCAGGATTGCTGAGAAATACGGAAAGAGAGTTGGTATACATGCACACAATAACCAGCAGCTTGCATTTGCCAATACTATTGAGGCGTGCACAATAGGTGTAAGCTATCTTGATGTTACAATGAGCGGAATGGGCAGAGGTGCAGGCAACTGTTATACAGAGCTTCTTATGGGCTTCTTAAGAAATCCAAAGTACAGAATTTCACCAGTTCTTAAGTTCATTGAAAATCATATGGTTCCACTTAAGAAAGCCGGAGTTGTATGGGGGTGTGACGTCCAGTATATGATTACAGGAAATGCTAACCAGCACCCAAGAACAGCAATCGCATTCACAGGAGAAGGCAGAACAGACTACGACAACTTCTACACACAGATTACAAGCTATGAATGATCGCGAAAGCAATGAGCCGTGCCAGACATAATGTAAAGACACAGTTGTGCTTGCACAAAATTGTGGCTTTGCATTATGTCTGATAGGGCGAACGCCCGCGTGTCCAGTGCGGCGAAGCGGCGCTGGACTAATAGCGCGGCTCAAAAAGCTGTAAAATACATAAAAAATATACTTGTGAAATTATTAGATAGGCAAAATTTATTGACTTATATAAAATGTGGGTATAAAATATCCCTAATTTAATTAATCGATGGGATCCATTATAGTAAACACCAAAGAAAGAGTGTTATGCCAAGGGGTCAGCGTATTTACTGGTTGTCAGCGGTGTTGTAAGGACATTTTACAGCAAAGCAGACATTTATGGCTGGTATTGTAGAAGCTCCTGACAGTAAGGTGAGTAGACTGTCGAATACGAAAGGAAGTATAAAGTTATGGCAAAGAAAGATATTGATTGGTCTAATTTAGGATTTGGCTATGTAAAGACTGATAAGAGATTCGTAGCTAATTATAAGAATGGAGCATGGGATAATGGTGTTATCACAGATGATGATAAAGTCGTTATCAGCGAATGTGCTGGTGTATTACAGTATTCACAGTCATGTTTTGAAGGTATGAAGGCATACACAACAGAGAATGGTCACACAGTTATTTTCAGACCAGATATGAACGCAAGCAGAATGGCAGATTCTTGTAGAAGACTTGAAATGCCAGTATTCCCAGAAGATAAGTTCGTAGAAGCTATTGCTGAAACAGTAAGAGCTAATGAGGACTGGGTACCACCTTATGGTTCAGGTGCATCACTTTATATCCGTCCATATATGTTCGGAAGCAATCCAGTTATAGGTGTTAAGCCTGCTGATGAATATCAGTTCAGAGTATTTACAACACCTGTTGGACCATACTTCAAGGGCGGTGCTAAGCCACTTACAATCAAGGTTTCAGATTTTGATAGAGCAGCACCACACGGAACAGGTCATATCAAGGCTGGTCTTAACTATGCAATGAGCCTTCACGCAATCGTAACAGCTCACGCAGAAGGATATGCTGAGAATATGTATCTTGACCCAGCTACAAGAACTAAGGTTGAAGAGACAGGCGGAGCTAACTTCCTCTTTGTTACTAAGGACGGCAAGGTTGTAACACCTAAGTCAGATAGTATCTTACCATCTATCACAAGACGTTCATTAGTACACGTTGCTAAGGAATACCTTGGACTTGAAGTTGAAGAAAGAGAAGTTCTCTTTGATGAAGTTAAGGACTTTGCTGAATGTGGTCTTTGCGGTACAGCAGCAGTTATCTCTCCTGTAGGAAAGATAGTTGATCACGGCAAGGAAATCTGCTTACCAAGTGGTATGGACGAGATGGGACCAGTAACTAAGAAGTTATACGAAACACTCACAGGTATCCAGATGGGCAGAATCGAAGCTCCTAAGGGCTGGATTTACACAGTAGACTAATATTGCTGATGGTTAACAGGCTGGTTAGAAGCTTAGATAACTGGTTTATAGATGTTTATTACAGCTGATAATGTAATTATTATATTCGGTCAGAATGTTAAAAGTACGTTCTGACCGAATTTTTGTGTGATAAATGTATGATTGGTGATGGGGTTAAAGGCATATTCTGCAGCTCTTTAATATAAGCTGTGCAGAATAGTTGTGCAATTAACACTTACACCATAAAATGAAAATATAGATGGAGTAAACATATGTTGTTTAGTAGTAAAGATTTAAGGAAGCTTATAATTCCGCTCATGTTTGAACAGCTTCTTGCAGTGCTTGTTGGACTTGTTGACACACTTATGGTATCACAGTCAGGAGAAGCGGCAGTTGCAGGAGTTGCACTTGTTGATAATATCAACAGGCTTATCATACAGGTTATGGCAGCACTTGCGACAGGTGGAGCTGTTGTCTGCAGTCAATATATAGGTAAAGGCAGGGATGATGAATCAAGAAAGTCAGGAGCACAGCTTGAGACCGTTTTGTTAATATTTTCAGTTATAATGACAGCATTTTCAGTTTCATTTACAAGACCATTACTTAAGGTGATATTCGGAACTGTTGAAGATTCAGTTATGGATTGTGCTGTGTTATATTTTGTGATAACAGCCCTTTCATATCCTTTCCTTGGAATGTACAATGCAGGAGCTGCAATATTCAGGAGCGTAGGCAACAGTAAGGTAAGTATGAATATAAGCATACTTATGAATGTGATTAATGTAGCTGGAAATGCTTTGTTTGTATTCGTATTTAAGTGGAGTGTAGCTGGTGTTGCACTGTCAACAGCGCTTAGCCGTGTTGCAGCTGGAATAGTTATGACAGTACTTGTATGCGGAAAGACTAATCCGATAAGAATAGATCATATAAAATATTTTGTTCCAGACTGGATATATATAAAGAAGATTCTGACAATAGGAATTCCATCAGGCATAGAAAATGGTATGTTCCAGATAGGAAAGCTTATGGTTGTAAGTATGGTTGCAACATTTGGAACAGCATCTACAGCCGCTAATTCGGTTGGCTATACAGTTATCGATTTTGCAAATATTCCGGCTTCATCTATGGGACTTGCACTTATCACAGTTGTTGGACAGTGCATAGGTGCCGGTGAGAAAGAACAGGCAAAAATGTATACTAAAAAAGTGCTTAAATATGCGTATTTCGGCGACTGGATATGTAATATTCCATTATTCTTCTTAGCACCATTTATTGCTTCGTGGTTTAACTTATCAGGTGAGGCAACACAGATTACAGTAATGATTTTAAGATGCTTTAATGTGGTTTCATTATTTATATGGCCGCTTTCATTTACATTATCCAATCCATTAAGAGCGGCGGGAGATGTAAAATTCACAATGACAGCAAGTATTATCTCGATGTGGCTGTTCAGGGTCGGAAGCAGCTACGTCCTTGGCGTAATGCTTGGAATGGGAGTTCTTGGCGTATGGATAGGAATGTTCATTGACTGGGCAGCAAGGTCAGTATGCTTTGTTGCAAGGTTTGTTAGTGGAAGATGGCTTAAGAGAGGGTCATTGGCATAATTATGTAATTAATAGGCGTTTGCGAAACTCAGCAAAATTGATTGTTATTTGTACTGTGAACACAAGTAACCGCAATCACCTAATGTAATTAATAAAGAGAGGTATTATCGGGCCTATGGTATGGGCTTTCTTGACTGGCCAGGTGTGCACGGAAGGAAAGTCCATTTGAGTGGTCTGGCAATGCCTTTTTGTTTTTTAAATATTCTATTGCAATACATAGTGATATGTGGTATTCTATTTATATAGTATCTAATCTAAATATAATAATGTTTGATAGTAATATGTGGCAACCATATCGGAACTATATATGAAATCTAATGGCAATTCGCCAATATAATTCCAATATTTAAAATTTTAGTGCGAATAACTGACTATGGTGGATAAATGATAACCAATGAAAAGGAGGTTTAATGAAGTATCAGAGAGTAACCACACATCTTGCAGAAACAATGTCAAAGCTTGATGTAGATAAAGCAATGAGAGACGACTATGCTAAATGTATATTGGCAGACCCGCAGATATTAGCCAATATAGTAAAAGTAATAGTGCCAGAATTCAGGGAATACAGCATAAAAGACATAATTCCCTGCATAGGAGAGACAATAGTATCACTTACAGTTCCGGAAAAGCTGTGCATTAAAATTGAAAGTGATGGAACCGAAGACGTAGATATAAAAGATGGAAAAATTATTTACGACATAAGATTTCCATTGTATTATAATAATAGAACAATTAAAATACTTGTAAATGTTGAGGCACAGAAAAGTATTTCATATACAAAGCTTGGTTATCATATCGAATCAAGAATGGTGTATTATATGGCAAGACTAGTGTCTTCACAGAAAAATGTAGAATTCATAAAATCAAACTATGATGACATCAAAGATGTATACAGCATATGGATATGTATGGATACAGAAGCCGATGAAGACTCTATAATAGAATTAGGCTTGCAGCCAAGAGTAATCTATGGCAATACAAGCTGGCTTCCACAGCGAAGCATAATGAATGGAGCGGTTATAAGAATAAGAAGCAGAGCAGATGTCGAAGAATCAAAAAATAGGCTTATAGCAATGCTAGAAGTATTATTTTCTGGCAGGGCAAGACAGGATAAGATGAACCAGTTAGAAGAATACGGACTTGAGATGACAACAGAATTAGAAGGGTGTGTGAATGATATGTGTAACATAAGTGATTTGCTGGTAGAAGAAAGCGAGGAACGCGGAGAAAGACGAGGAATGGAACGAGGGGAGAAACAGGCGCGTCTTGACAGCATAAGAACATTAATGAGAAAGTTGAATCAGACAGCAGAAGAGGCAATGGATACACTGGATATAGAGGAAAAAGATAGGGAGACGTATAGAAAGCTGCTATAAATGCAGAAATAAAGAATCTGGTATTAATAAATTGTAATCTGGTAAAATAATGAATTAATTCTTGTTACATTAATTAGAGCATAGTCATAATAAATATAATAACGTCAGTAGTAGAAGGATATAAAGAAAAGTTGGCTGACAGACAGTAAGAGGGTTGTTGCTGCGGCAGCCCTCTTACTATGTTATTACGGATTAAATACCATCTTCATCTTCAGCATCATAATCTCTGCCGTTAGGGAAAAGTAAGGAATCATCGGAAAGTTCTTTTTTCATTTCATCGTAATCCTCTTTGACGGCTTTATATGGGGAATCTAAATCTGTATCATAACTCCAGCCAGCTTCCTCCATTTCATCTAACATCTCTTTTTTAGTCATATAAATTTCACCTCCGTTGTTTATAATTATAATTTTTATATTGGATATATTCAAGTTATACAATGTGATAATACTATTTGCTTGGTTATAAAAACGCACATAAAGTATATGTAGATAACTGCAAAAGAGCTTTTGAATTCAGTCGTACCGGTATACAATTAAAATTTAAGAGGTTTTTCATACAATTTTCATTACTTTTGTACAAATTATCTAAAATAAAACTGTATATACCGCCGAAAATATAAAAAATACCCAATGGGCATCTTGACCCACCAAGTTGGTTGTGCTAATATTAACTCAACTTTTGAGGTATTGGATAAAGGTTTAGTGCATAGTGACTAATATAGTGAATGAAAGCTGTATTCTATATTACTATGTGCAAGCCTTTTTCGTATCTGATTAAAAGTGCGTATTAATGAAGAAGGAGGAATCCTAGTTATGAGGATTAAAAAAGAAGTTAGGAAGATTGTCGCTTCTGTATTAGCTTTCTTAATGGTTGTAAGCCTTATTCCGGTTAATAGTCTTATGACAAAAGCTAATGCAGCTTCAAAAACTACTTTTGAAGGTGGAAAGACAGTCGAAGACGGAACTTGGAAAGGATGGACCTGGAATGTATTTGGTAGCAGTACAGATGTGACAAAGGCATTTGCTACAGATACAGGAAATGGAGGAGTTACATTAGAAGTAACAGGTGATAAAGGTAAGATTAATGGTTCAGCTAGTGATCAGGGATTAAATACATTCTTGTATGAACTTGATAAATCTTATGATTTTACAATCACAGCACAGGCTAAGGTTGATACATTAGCAGCAAATGCTCAGGCAGCCTTTGGTTTAACAATTAGAGATAATGTGGGAGCACATGGAAATACTGCAAAGTTAACAGCAGATAAGAATAATTTTGCATTTGTTGGTGGATATGGTAATCAGGCAGCAAGTGGACATGGTAATGCTGGATATAAGACAACAGCATTGGCACATACAAGATTAGGTGAATCACCAGAAGTAGGTGGAACATACGACCTTGCTATTCAGAAGGTTGGAGATAGTGTTAAACTTTATTTTAATGGTGAAGTTGCTGCAGAGTGTTCAGCAGATGATTTAATTACAGATAATGCAATGTATGTTGGATTATTTGCTGCAAGAAATGCTAAGGTTACATTTAATAATGTTAAGTTAGCTTACACACAGGACAGCTCATCAGTAAAGGTAACAACAAATGTTACAGCACCTAAGAAGACAACATACTGTGCTGGTAATACATATGAAGATGTTGATTTGACAGGCTTTAAGGCTACAGTATCAGTTGATGGAAAAGAAAGAGAAATCACAGCATCAGATTGTGTTGTTGATATGAGCAATGACCCATTTGCAGAAGTTACAGATGCTGGAAAGCTTAATCTTTTATATCTTGGACAGACAATAGAAGTGCCAATAACAGTTATCAAAGAAGTAGTATCTGATATGTATATTGAATATATGCCAGTTAAGACAGATTATATGGTAACTGATACAGCTCTTGATTTTACAGGATTAGTAGGTAAAGTTGTATATAATAGTGGTAGAACCTTCGATTTAAAGACACTTATTGATAGTAATGATACTAATACAAAAGTAAGTGATGTTGATTTCACAACTGCTGGAAACAAAGAAGTAACAGTAAGCCATACATATGGTGATGTTACAAAGGAAGTTGTTATTCCTATAAGCGTATCAGATGCAACAGTTAAGAATATTACAATAACATCACCTAACACAACAAGATTTTATACAGACACAGAATATGATGCAGATGCTTATGTAGAAGGTCTTACAATAACAGCTGATTATTCAGATGGTTCAGCTAAGGTTATTCAGGGTACAGATTCAGTTAAGGCTTATGTAAAGGCTAAGGCTGCTGAACTTGATACAACTAAGGCAGGCGAGTACACATATGTAGTAGAATACAATGGTGCTAAGGCTGAATATACACTTGAAGTTGTTAAACCTACAGTACATTCACTTAAAGTAGATGTATATCCAACAACTACTACATACGTTAAGGGTGCTGACTTTAGTGCAGACGGACTTGAAGTAGTTGCTGTATATGATAGTGGACGAGAAGAGAAAGTCGCTGAATCAGATGTTAAGGTTGATTCATCAGCATACAAGAAAGATGAAACAGGAACATATGATATTAAGATTTCTGCAACAGTAGATGGAAAGGCGCTTGAAACAACAATTCAGGCAACAGTAAGAGATAAGAAAGAATTTAAGTTTGAAGATCTTACTTGGAATTCAATTATATTTGGTCAGTCTATCGACAAAAAGGCAATGACAATAAATACTGCTACTGAAGGTTCAGTTATAATTGAAGCACCAGAAGGAAAAGGTAAGTGTACAGATGATGGACAGGATGGTATAGCTTATTATTATACAAAGTTAGATGCTAAGAATGATAACTTTGATATAACAGCTAACGTAACAGTTAATTACTTTATTACAAAGACAGCTCCTGATAATCAGGAAGGTTTTGGTATTATGGTAAGAGATTCTAACGGTACAGATGGTGATTCATCAATCTACTACTCTAATTCAATTGCAGTTGGTGGATATTATGGACAGGTAAATGTATTCGGTAGATATGGTGTTACAGATGGAGATGCATCTAATAGACATAATATTACAAGATTTAGCAAGATTGGTAAATCGTTAAAGTATCAGATTACAGAAGATAAACCACAGACATATGAATTAAGATTAAAGAAAGACAATTCAGGTATATATGCCTGGATGAAGGATATAGCAACAGGCAAATATGTAGAAGGTTCAAGTGTTACAAGTGAAGTAACGGGTGAGACTAATCCAGGTGGTGAGTTAGAGAATATCTTCTATTACTTACCAGCAGATACATTCTCAACAATAGATGAAAATAATATGTATCTTGGTTTCTTTGCAGCAAGAGGTGCTAAGATTACAGTTGATACATCATCAGTTGTACTTAATGTAACAGACAGAGCAGCAGATGCTCCACAGACATTTGACAAGCCAGCAGCTACAAAACCAGGTGTATCACAGACAACACTTAGTCAGACTTCATCAGAAAGCTATACATATGGTGTATCTGTTAATACTAAGGGACTTCTTACAATTAAGCAGAATGGCAAGACAATTGAAAGCCAGAAGTTAGTAGAAAAAGGAACATATACATTTGATACAACATTAATTGTTGGTGATAACAGATTTCAGGCATACTTTGAACCAGATGCAACACAGAATATAACATCATCAGCTCCAGTTGTAATGAATGCAACAGTTAACCGTAGAATAATTGCTCCAGTTAAGGAAGCTATATATTGTTCTCCAACAGGTACTTCATCAGCAGCAGGTACTAAGGAAGATCCATTAGATGTTCAGACAGCATTAACATATTGTCAGGCTGGTCAGGCTGTATATGCACTTGGTGGTACATACAATCTTAAGAAGACTACAGGTGTATGGCATGGCAATGATGGTACTGGTGAAGATGGAATGAAATATTTTATGGCAGCACCAGATAATACAGAAGATGTAGTATTTGATTTTGGCGGAAGCTTTGTAGATAGTAAGTTCGTATCTAATACATTTGATTTATCAGGTGATTACTGGTATGTAAGTGGTATGAAGTTCGGCAATGGCGGCGGTGTTAGACTTGGTGGCAGCCACAACATTGTAGAGAATTGTGATTTCTATGGTCACTCTAATTCAGGACTTTCAGTATCAAGAACTGATGGTTCTAATAATAAGGCAGATTGGCCTTCATACAACCAGATAATTAATTGTAACGCATATAATAATAGTGATAAGTCACAGAACAATGCAGATGGTTTCGCTGCTAAGCTTACTTGTGGTGAAGGCAATGTATTTAAGGGTTGTATAGCAGCATACAACGCTGATGATGGATGGGATCTCTTCTCTAAGGGCGCAACAGGAGCAATTGGAGCAGTAGAAATCTATGACAGCGTATGCTACGGTAATGGTATGTTATATTACAATGGTGCATTACATGACTCAAAGGGTGATGGTAATGGATTTAAGATGGGTGGTTCTGGTATAGCAGTTAATCACAAGATATATAACAGCTACTCATTTGGTAATACAGCTAATGGATTTACTAACAACTCAGATCCTATGGGAACTTATGTTAACTTAGTAGGTTATAATAATGGTGGTTCTAACTTAGAATTACATGTATATACAGGTGATGAACCTCAGTTTACAGTAGAGAATGTTAAGTCTTACTCAGATGATACATACAAGGAAATTGTAGATGCAGAAGGTAAGGCATTACTTAATAAGACAGATAAGGAAGCAAAGGAAGATGTAATCAGCCGTTACTATTCACTCGAAAGTTTCTTTATTAACAAGAATGGCGAGTCAGTTAATAGTGAAGGTGCAAAGCTTACAGCAGAAGATTTCAAGAACCTTAGCAATTTCAAGGATATCGTTAATGGTGGCATTGAAGCAATGCCAGAAGAAAAGGATGGCAAAGTCATCTTAGGTGATTTCCTCCAGTTCGTAGAGGGTAGACCAGAAGAGCATGTATGGGGTGAGTGGACAGTTAAGACAGCACCAACATGTACAGAAAAGGGTGTTGAACACAGATTATGTACTAAGTGTGATGCTGAACAGACAAGGGAAATAGATGCTTTAGGACATGATTTCAGCGATGAATTTACAGTTGATAAAGCACCTACAGTATTAGAAGAAGGTTCTAAGTCTCGTCATTGTAAACACGAAGGCTGTGCTGAGAAGGTAGATGTTACTTCAATTGCCAAGCTTACACCAGATACAGTTGCTTCAGGTGATATGAAAGACATCGTAAGTGTTGTAGTAGATACTGATGACATAGAGTTTACAGAAGCAGAAAAAGAGGCAATTGCTAATGGTGCTGATGTAAAGATTGAAGTTGATGTTAAGAATATTGCTGACAGCGTAACTGCTAAAGATAAGAATGCAGTAGAAGGTATTATATCTGGTAATTATGTAGTTGGTTCATATTTCGATATAAGCATTATATTATCAGTTGGTAACGATAAGAGAACAATAACATCTACAGATAAGAAGATTGAATTTACAATTGCTCTTCCAGAAAATCTTATTAATACAGATTCTACAGTAACAAGAACTTATAAGATTGTGAGAGTACACGATGGTGAAACAACTATCCTTGATACAGCATTTGATGCAGCAACAGGTAAACTTACATTTAAGTCAGATAAGTTCTCAACATATGCAATCATCTATAGTGATGCTAAGACTGAAGGCTCTGGAGAGGTTATAGATAATCCATCTACAAGTGAGCCAGCAGCTGGTAATCCAGAAACAGGTGAGAGCACAGCAACAGGTGATACAACTAACTCAGTAGTATATGTAATCTTAATGATTATGAGTGTTATGGCACTTGCAGGTGTATTCTTCTATGAGAAGAAGAGAAAAGGATTATCAAGATAATTAAAAAGTTTATCCGGTTAACCTAATATATAGTAACAAAAACTGCCGCTTTATGATTAACATAAAGTGGCAGTTTTATTTTTTTATAGATTTTTTGATTCTTATGTGATAAAATTTAGTCTGAAAAAGTGAATTGAAACTATAATAAAAGAGGTGTTATGCGATGAGTGAAGTTTCAACAATGGAAAGAGTAATTCGTTCTGATGTATCAATGGAAGAATGTAAGAAGATAGAGAAGGTTCTTAGAAAGAACAATATTTCATATTTTGAAAGATGGAAGTTACATACAGGACTTCTTAGATTTCTTAATAATGATAAGAATGCCAAATGTGATATTTTAGTTCATATGGATTCCTTTGAGAGAGCTAAAGCACTGCTTGCGGCAGGAGGCGTTATGGACGAATCAGTCAGTGAACATAAGGATTCAAAGAACTCTAAGAATAAATAATTGTTAAGAATAAATGATTGATAGTAATAAGTAATTGTGAATAATCAATAATTGATAATAATCAATAATTATTTATGAATGATTGAACGAGAACAGAATACATATAGGTCAGGAATGGAGAATACTATATAATGAGAAAGAGCATAGTGAAAAATGCTTTAAAAAAGAAATCAGCTGTTATTATAGCTGTCATTATAAGTGTGTTGTTTGTATCGGGGTGTGGGAAATCATCAGGTGTAAGCAATAATGATGTATTAGATACAAGCGAGGTTTCAACACGGGAAGAAACAACAGTTGATACACACCCGTTTGACATAACAATGACGTTTACAGGTGATATTAACATTGCGGAGGGTGAGCCGACAACTAAAGAACTTGATAAGAATAACGGAGATATTACTAAATGTATATCGCCAGAGCTTATAAAGTATATGAAAGATGCAGATATTACATTGGTTAATAACGAATTCTGCTACAGTGACAGAGGTGCACCTCTTGCTAATAAAATGTGGACATTCAGAGCTGGTCCAGAGAGAGCAAAGGTGCTTAATGCACTTGGAGTAGATGTTGCACAGCTTGCTAATAATCACGTATATGATTATGGACAGGAGGCAATGTATGATACATTTTCTGCTTTAGAAGCAGTTGGAATTCCGTATGTTGGAGCTGGAAGAACGCTTGAAGAAGCAATGAAACCATATTATACAGAAGTTGACGGTAAGAAGATAGCTATTGTGGCAGCTTCAAGAGCTGAAAAGTATAAGATGACACCACAGGCTACAGATACTACGCCAGGAATACTCAGATGTTATGATACGGAGTTATTTGTCCAGACGATTAAAGAGGCCAGAGCTAATGCAGATTATGTAGTTGCGGTTGTCCACTGGGGTACTGAGCATACAACTGTGCTTGAGGACGTTCAGAGGTCTAGCGCAAGGGAATATATAGATGCAGGAGCAGATGTTATCATCGGCGGTCACAGCCATTGCCTTCAGGGTATAGAGTATTATGAGGATAAACCTATATTCTATAGTCTTGGTAATTTCTGGTTCGATGAATATAATGTTGATACAATGCTCGTTAATATCAGAATAAGTGGCAATGATTATGGTGATAAAATTGATGTATCAGTAGTGCCAGCTGTTCAGGACGGTACATTACAGGGCTGTGTGACACATATATGCACACAGGAAGAAGATAAAAGCAGAATATTCAGCCTTCTTAATAAGGTGAGTATTAATGCAAATGTGGCAGATGACGGAACAGTTACGCAGGTGAAATAGGTCTGTTGGCATAACGGATGGTATATGGCTTGAGTGGCGGCTCGTATCAGGGGCTTACGCCAGAATATTTAATTGGATATTGTTATAAAACAGATTGCAAAGAAAACCGCGGTTATTATCAAAAGTCAGGTACTTTGAGCACGCCGGTACTTAGGTGCTGTATTTTAGCACCTTAGTATCCGCTGCGTGCGAGAGTAGCGAGAGCGTGCCTGACGTTGATGATAACCGCGATTTTATTTACTGTCGTCTGTTAGTTATTACTGTTATTTAGCTAAAGCATTTATTAGTGTCATATATTGAATGACTATCGTGAAGCAATGTGTATTAGTCTGTAGTATCTTTAAGCGACTGCATATATTCATGCATAGATTCTGCAACAATCTTACTATGTGCCACAGCCTCTACAACAGTTCTTGCCCCATTAACGACATCACCAGATGCGAATATTCCCGGGCGTGATGTATGACCTGTTTCGTCAGCTTCAAGAAGACCACGTTTATTGGCATTTAAGCCTTTAGTGCTGTTGACAAGTCTTGTCATTGGTCCCTGGCTTATTGAGATAATAACGCTGTCTGATTCATATAATGTGTCGCTTCCATCTACATCAGTGAATGAGCCATCTTCATTTTCTATTACATCTCTGAATATTACGCCGTTATCTTTAATCTCAACTGGTCGTTTGTTATATTCAAATTCAACACCTTCAAGAGTGGCGTAGCTGAATTCGTACTGGCTGGCAGCTACTTCTTTAGTGATAGAGAAGCAGGTTAGCCTGCGGACACCTTTTCTTATCGCTGTTCTTGCAACGTCCATAGCAGCATTACCAGCACCGATTACGATTACACGTTCTCCAAGCTTATAGCTGTCGGGGTTGTTAAGATAGTTAATTCCAAAGTGGACATTTCCAAATGTCTCGCCCTTTATGTGAAGTGTGTTAGGATTCCATACGCCAGTTCCTACGAATATAGACTTATAACCATCACGGAATAAATCTTCAATAGTTATTGCACTTCCTATAAGAGTATTAGGACGTACCTTGATACCCTTTAATTCAAGATGGCGGTATTCGATATCGTCAAGAACTGATTTGGGAAGACGAAATTCAGGAATACCATATCTTAAGACACCGCCAATTTTGTCCTTGCCCTCAAATATAGTTACCTGATAGCCATATCTTGCCAGGATAATAGCGATTGTAATTCCAGCAGGACCTGAACCGATAATAGCTACACGCATACCATTAGATGGCTTAGGACCTTCTGTCATTTTGTTAGCATATGTAGTTGAGATATAATTCTCTATTGTTGAAAAATGTACAGGTGCTCCCTTACGTCCAAGAACACAATGCCCCTCGCATTGGTTTTCGTGGTTACAGACAAGACTGCATACAGTTGTAAGAGGATTATTTTCAAAAAGCATTTTACCTGCTTCATCAAGCTTGTTCTCTTTGAGTAACTTAATTGCCAGTGGAATGTTGGTGCTTATAGGGCAGCCTTTCTGACACTGTGGAACTTTGCATTGAAGACAACGATTGGCTTCATCCATAACATGTAATGCCATATATACCTGCTTTCTGCGCTAGTGCGCCATATAATAATAACCAGAATATATAGTCAGCAGGAAATGTTAGTGCCAACTAATATTCTGGTTATATTCTAGCATATGTGATTGCTTATTAAAAGAATAGATAATCTTTTCACAATTATTTGAAGATATTTCTGAATAATCTAACCAATATTGATTGTGAAGGTGCTAATGTGACTATAGTATCTGTGGTATTTAACATTCGTAGTACATACACGGCGATAAATAGCACCGCAGATAATATAAAGATACAATTCAACAGGCGGCTTAACCTGACGGAAGGCTTAATACGTCTGGTATTAACTATATATACGATAACACTTATTAATAGCACTGGAAGTGTAAGGACAAGAGGGTGATAATTAAGTGCAGCGTGTGTATCACCGTGAAGAATTGCAAGCACAGCTCTCGTCATACCGCAGGCTGGGCAGGAAATGCCTGTTATGAATTTAATAGGACAGCCAATATGGGTAAAATAGAGTAGTATAATAATAAGGAAGAAACAGGCTGATAATTTGAAAATGTTCCAGTAAGAAGATGTTCTGATGTTATGCCAGCGTATTGATGATTTAACAGGGTGTGAGCCGGCAGTTGTATTGTGCTGTGGGTTCAATGAATGTTTCATATTCTTAATAAAATCCTTAATATTAATAAAATTCTTAATATAATAAGTTACATTGTTAGAAATTATAATTGCCAATTATAGGTGCAAGTTAATTAATAAATATATAACAAATAGTGAAAAATATTACATATACACCTTGATAATAACGATAAGTTATATATTTTAATAAATTTTTAATTTTTGTGCATTTTACTCTATACAATTGTATTTTTAATGTATTTTCTTCTTATTATATAACATAATGGTATGTCTGCATACATTTTTTATATATGTTATAAATGATAAAACATAAAGAATTCTATGTAAAATATTAAAAAATAAATAAATGACCGATGGTCAGTATTGCTTGATATTCCTTAATTGTACTAACTTTTATACATAATAAATGCTGTATCATAAAGTCAGATAATACATATATTTTTATGTAATATTAGAAAATTATCATATCCATAATTAATTGAGATAACAAGTTAATGTACTAATATACATACATAGATTTGTATAATATGTTAAGATTAAAAAGTTAAGATTGTTAAAAATTAATTTATTTGCTTTACATTTCCATAAAATGGGTATAAACTTCGCAGTGAGAAAAAGAAAGGATAAGGAGATGGTTTTTTGAATGATTTAGCACAGAATCTTATTGAAGAGCTTCAATGTGAGACCGTCTTTACGATTCCTATTTTGGGTGGAATACCAGTATCTGAGGCAGTTGTGGTCACATGGATCATTATGGCAGTCCTGGTTGTAGTTTCATTTATACTGACCCGAAATCTTAAGGTGGATCATATAAGTAAAAGACAGGCTGTTGCTGAAAGCATAGTTACAGGTCTTATGAAGATGGTTCAAGGAATGGTTGGCGAGAAGGGTAAGGCTTATGTGCCGTATCTTACAACAGTTATGTTATATATTGGTGTTTCCAATATTATCGGACTGTTTGGATTTAAGTCCCCAACAAAGGACTTAAGAGTAACGGTAGCACTGGCACTTATGAGTATTATTCTTATTGAAGCTGCTGGTATCTATCACAAGGGTGTTAAGCGTTGGTTACACGGCTTTGTTGAGCCGGTTGCAATCGTAACACCAATTAACATTCTCGAAGTTGTTACAAAGCCACTTTCACTTTGTATGCGACTTTTCGGTAATGTATTAGGAGCTTTCGTTATTATGGAGCTTCTGAAAATGATACTTCCGGTAGGACTTCCGGTTGTGTTCAGTCTGTACTTCGATATATTTGATGGTTTACTTCAGGCATACGTATTTGTATTCCTTACATCATTGTATATTGATGAGATTACAGAATAATTAATTAAGAAAGCTTGTTGTGTAGGCAGATAGCCTATATATGAGTATATGTTAAGAAAAAGGAGATAAGATTATGAGTGGAACAATTATAGCTATTGGCGCAGGTATCGCCGTATTAGGTTCATTTGGTGCAGGTATTGGTATTGGTATAGCAACTGGTAGAGCTTCAGAAGCTGTTGCAAGACAGCCAGAGGCAGAAGGTAAGATTACAAAGACACTTATTCTTGGTAGTGCGTTGGCAGAGGCTACTGCTATTTACGGTTTCGTTATCGCCCTTATGATTATCGTTATGCTTGCTTAAGCATAATAAAAGCCTGCTTTGGCAGACAAATATAAAGATAACAAGAAAAGATTAAAGGAAAGGCAGGGAATAAGATGCTCCAGTTAGATGTTTGGAATGTTTTATTTACAGTTATTAACCTTTTAATTCTCTTTGTGCTTATGAGAATATTCTTATATAAGCCAGTTCAGAAGATTATTGCAGCAAGACAGGCAGAGGCCGATAAGCAGTTTGACGAGGCTGCGGCTAAGCAGAGCGAAGCAGAAGAACTTAAGACTAAGTATGAAGCAGTTTTAAGTGATGCTGAAAATGAGAAGAAAAAGGTTGTTGCTGAGGCGAGAAAGACTGCTGATGAAGAATATCAGCGTATCGTAACAGATGCACACAAGACAGCTTCACAGATTAAAGATGACGCCGAGGCTGAGGCAATAAGCCAGAAAGAACAGATATTAAAGAAAGCAGAAAAAGAAATTGCAGATATGGTTGTAGATGCAGCAGCTAAGGTTGTCGGAAGCAATAGTGCCGATACTAATGCAGCACTTTATGACACATTTTTGAATAAAGCAGGTGATAAATAGTGATACAGACAGCAATTGATTATGCAAAAGAATTACATAAAGCTGGAATGACACACGA
Source organism: Lachnospira rogosae (ex Hitch et al. 2025) (assembly GCF_040096455.1). Taxonomy (NCBI): domain Bacteria; kingdom Bacillati; phylum Bacillota; class Clostridia; order Lachnospirales; family Lachnospiraceae; genus Lachnospira; species Lachnospira rogosae (ex Hitch et al. 2025). Next base: position 52,582 of record NZ_JBBMER010000009.1, read on the forward strand.
AGAATTATCTTCGGTGAAAGATATATTTGATGTTGTACCACAGGTTAAGGAAGAACTTAATGATCCTACGGTATCACTTGAAAAGAAGCATCTTGTGATTCAGAAAGTATTTTCTAAAAATGTAAGAAACTTCTTACAGCTTTTATGTGATAATAATGATGTTAATTTATTTGAAGAAGTATATAAAGCTTTAACAGAACTTGAAAAGACACCAGAACAGAAGGAAAGTTCAGCAGTCCTTACATATGTTGAAGCGCCATCTGATGAGCAGCTTGCAGGTATTAAGAAGTTCATTGAGAAAGAATTCCATAATCCTGATATTAAGCTTGAGATGGTTAAAGATCCATCTCTTAAGAGTGGATTTGTATTAAAGGTTGGCTCTAAAGAGTATGACTGGAGTGAGAAAGCACGTATTGACCAGTTAAAGAGCAGTATTGCCAAGGCGGTTGGCACAGGCTCGGCTACAGCAAGTGAGAAAGGTATTCTTTCAATCCTTGAAGCTAATATCGAAGATTTTCAGCTTGAAGTTAAGGATAAAGAGATTGGTGTAGTTAACTGGGTTGGTGATGGTATTGCCAATGTTGATGGAATTGACCACGCTTTTTATGGTGAAATCGTTATATTCGACAGCGGTGTAAAAGGTATGGTTCAGGATGTCAGACGTGATGAAGTCGGCGTTATTCTTTTTGGTAGTGATATTGAAGTTAAAGAGGGCAGTAAGGTTGTCCGTACAGGAAAGATGGCTGGTGTTCCAGTTGGTGAAGGTTTCCTTGGAAGAATTGTTGATGCACTTGGTTCACCTATTGATGACAAGGGTGATATCCAGGCAGATGGCTACAGACCAGTGGAGTGCGAAGCACCTGGTATTACAGAGCGTAAGTCAGTATCAGTACCTATGGAGACTGGACTTCTTTCTATTGATTCAATGTTCCCTATAGGACGTGGACAAAGAGAGCTTATTATTGGTGACCGTCAGACAGGTAAGACAGCTATCGCAACAGATACAATTATTAACCAGAAGGGTAAAGGCGTTATCTGTATATATGTCGCTATTGGACAGAAAGCTTCTACAATAGCCAAGCTTGTTAATACATTAAAGACAGCAGGTGCTATGGATTATACAACTATTGTATCAGCTACAGCAGCAGATCCAGCACCATTACAGTATATTGCCCCATATGCAGGTACAGCTATGGCTGAATACTTTATGCACAATGGCAAAGATGTACTTATTATATATGATGATCTTTCAAAGCACGCGGTTGCATATAGAGCAATATCACTTCTGCTTGAGCGTTCACCAGGACGTGAAGCTTACCCAGGTGATGTATTCTATCTTCATTCAAGACTTCTTGAAAGATCAAGCCGTCTTTCACCAGAAGCAGGTGGTGGTTCAATAACAGCACTTCCTATTATAGAGACACAGGCAGGCGACCTTTCAGCATATATACCAACCAATGTAATATCTATTACAGATGGTCAGATATTCCTTGAAAGTGAGTTATTCTTCTCAGGCCAAAGACCAGCCGTTAACGTAGGTCTTTCTGTATCCCGTGTTGGTGGTGCAGCACAGACTAAGGCTATGAAGAAGGCAGCAGGAAGTATCCGTATTGATCTGGCACAGTACAGAGAGATGGAAGTGTTCACACAGTTCTCATCAGATCTTGATGAAAGTACTAAGAATCAGTTACAGCACGGACGTGCACTTATGGAACTTCTTAAACAGCCGGTTAGCCACCCATTCAGTATGGCTGAACAGGTTATTATATTAGTTTCAGCTAATGCACATATTTTTAGTGATGTTGAACTTGCGGATATTAAGACATTTAGAAAAGAAATGCTTACATTCTTTAAAGAACAACATTCAGATATTATTAATACAATTGAGTCCACTAAAGATCTCACAGATGAGACTAAGGAAGCAATTATAGAGGCTGCTAAGGAATTTAAGAATAAGTAATATTAATAAAAATGTGTGGAAATGGAGGATAAGCTATGGCGAATACTAAAGAAATTCAAAGCAGAATAAATAGTATTCATGATACAATGAAAATCACCAAAGCTATGTATATGATGTCCTCAGTTAAACTTAGAAAAGCCAGACAGAAGCTTGAGGATACAGAGCCTTACTTCTATGGATTGCAGGATCAGATAAAGAGTATTTTGTATCATTTTCCTACTATGCAGCATCTTTTCTTTGATAATAGAAATAGTGATATGCACGAGCAGATAAAGAAAAAAGCATTTATCGTCATAAGTGGTGATAAAGGAATGGCTGGTGCATATAACCATAATGTATTAAAGGAAGCCAAGAGATTGTGCGATGAGTCACAGGAATACAAGATATTTGCAATAGGAGAAACTGGCAGACAGTATTTTACTTCACTTGGTTATAATGTTGAGGAGTCATTCAGATTTTCAGCTAATAATCCATCAGTTCACAGAGCCAGAGTTATAACAGAAGACATAGTTGAGCGTTATAAAGAGGAAGAAATGGACGAGGTGTATATTGTGTATACACGAATGGAACGAGGAATGAAAGAAGAGGTCGAGGTTGAACAGTTACTTCCTCTTAAGACCAATCAGTTCATTAAGGAAGAGTTAGTTGATAATGTAAAAAAGGGTAAAAGTAATGGTACTCTTGAAGATTTTGAAGGCTCAGATGATTATTTTGTAATATATCCGTCACCAAAGGTTGTTCTTAATGATCTTGCATACAATTATGTAACAGGATTCATATATGGAGCACTTGTTGAGGGCTTTGCGACAGAAGAAAATGCACGAATGGTTGCTATGCAGGCAGCTACAGATAATGCAGAAGCTATGCTTAAGGAATTATCAATTGAGTATAACAGACTTCGTCAGGCAGCTATAACACAGGAGATTACTGAGGTTATAGGTGGTGCTAAGGCTCTTAAGAAGAAAAAGATGAAGAAAGCAAAGGCGGGAAAATAGCCGCAAGATATAGCAGAAAGAGGTGAATTCAGGTGGAAGAGATGAAAGGAAAGATAGTACAGGTTTCAGGACCTGTAGTCGATGTCGAATTTGAGGGCAGTTATCTTCCTGCAATCAAGGATGCACTTTATGTAATACAGGATGGAAAAAAGAAGACAATGGAGGTATCACAGCATATAGGTAATAACGTTGTAAGATGTATTATGCTTGCAGCTAGTGAGGGCCTTTGTAAAGATATGGAGGTAACAGCTACAGGAAGCGGTATATCTGTACCTGTGGGTGAGAAGACTCTGGGAAGACTTTTTAACGTCCTTGGAGATACCCTTGATAATGGAGAAAAATTAGATGAAGAAGAACACTGGTGTATACACAGAAATCCACCAACATTTGCAGAGCAGAGCCCTGTTGTAGAAATGTTACAGACAGGTATCAAGGTTATTGATCTGCTTGCACCATACGCTAAAGGTGGTAAGATTGGTCTTTTCGGTGGTGCTGGTGTTGGTAAGACAGTTCTTATTCAGGAGCTTATCAGAAATATAGCTGCTGAGAGTGGTGGTTATTCAATATTTACAGGTGTAGGAGAGCGAAGCCGTGAAGGTAATGACTTATGGACAGAGATGAAAGAGTCCGGAGTTATTGATAAGACAGCTTTGGTATTTGGTCAGATGAATGAACCACCTGGAGCAAGAATGAGAGTTGCAGAGACAGGTCTTACAATGGCTGAATATTTCAGAGATGTTAAGAAGCAGGATGTGTTGTTATTCATTGATAACATTTTCCGTTTCGTTCAGGCTGGTTCAGAGGTTTCAGCACTTCTTGGACGTATGCCATCAGCCGTTGGTTACCAGCCAACTCTTGCAACTGACTTAGGTGAATTACAGGAGAGAATTGCTTCAACAACAAGAGGTTCTATCACATCAGTTCAGGCTGTATATGTACCAGCCGATGACCTTACTGACCCAGCTCCTGCAACAACATTCTCACATTTGGATGCAACTACAGTTCTTTCAAGAAAGATTGTTGAACAGGGTATATATCCTGCCGTTGACCCACTTGAGTCAACATCAAGAATTCTTGAACCAGATGTTGTTGGTGAGGAACATTACAACGTAGCAAGACGTGTTCAGGAAGTTTTACAGAAGTATAAGGAATTGCAGGATATCATTGCTATCCTTGGTATGGAAGAACTTTCAGAAGATGATAAGCTTACTGTATACAGAGCAAGAAAAATCCAGAGATTCTTATCACAGCCTTTCCATGTAGCTGAGAACTTTACAGGTACACCTGGTAAATATGTTCCGGTTGAAGATACTGTTAAGGGCTTCAAGGCAATACTTGATGGTGAAATGGACGAATATCCAGAAGCTGCATTCTTTAATGTAGGTACTATTGAAGATGTTAAGGCTAAGGCTGAAACATTAAAGTAGATAAAGCTGGATCTGCTTCACAAGACAGGAAAGCAGACAGCTTTCTATGTCGTAGAAGTGTAGTTTTTGCTTTGTAATAAACAATGAGGTAAAACCTTCGGCTCCTGCAAGGGCAGTCGCATTTTTACTTCGTAAAAAACAATGAGGTAAATACCTCTGCTCCTGCAAGGGCAGTCGCATTTTTTACTTCGTAAAAAACAAGGAGGTATGGGTTGAATACATTTTCATTGAAATTAATAGCCTGCGATAAGGTATTCTACGATGGACCTTGTGAAATTCTTATATTTGATGGTTTCGATGGAGAGATGGCTATTATGGCTAATCACGAGCCTATGACCTGTAGTGTTGAAACAGGAGAATTAAGATTCAGAGTTCCAGGAGAAACTGTATGGCAGGAAGCTATAGTTTCGACAGGACTTCTTAAAGTTGAACACAACAAAGTTGATATAATAGTGTATTCGGCTGAAAGACCTGAAGAAATAGATAAGTTCAGAGCTGAGGCGGCGCTTGAAAGAGCGAGGGAACAGCTTGCACAGAAACAGAGCATTATGGAATATCACGTATCGACAGCCTCTATGGCGCGAGCTATGGCACGACTTCGTGGTGTTAAGAACCATGATGTATAGAAAGTTAATATATTATAATATGTACAGGGCTTGCAGGGCAGAAAATGTACCAGTAGGCGGTGTATGTAGATATTAATAAAATGTAAAGACACCATTCATTAGCGTGAAGTTAATGGGTGGTGTTTTTAATTTTCCTATTGCACAAATATAAATACAATGCTATATTAGTGTTAGAAAACATTATAAAGCGTGAGTTGCATACAAAAGATAAACTATACTACTGTATATAGTGAATAGGAGGTGCAGCGTATGCCAGTTATACAAAGTCCGGGACAAAGAATTAATAATATGAGAGTTATAGAATTTCCATTATGGCTTAGAATTGTATGCTATATTACAGCGATAATATTTGTATTATGGATACTTCGTTCGGTATATAAGTACATTGTATATCAGAAGCTTATAGCTAAGAGAAAGAATGAAAATGCAGTTCTGATATCCAAAGTCAAAGAAGCATACCGAGAAGTAAAGGCATATAACACATCGTTAGGCTCTAACAGACCAGCACCGGGGTATGGAAGCACATCTAATAAGGGAATAGCTTATAGATTGTACTTTGATGTCAATGGGAAAGATGTTGAACTTGATGTAGATGAGAAGACATTTGATAATATTAAAGAAGGAGATAAAGGAGTACTAGATTATAAAGGCTGTGAGTTTTATTCATTTACAAAAGAATAGGACGGTTATTAATAGAACGGTTATTGAAGAATAGAACTTTCAGGAGATGTTGATGTCATCAATGAAAAGGAGGATTTTTATGGGGAAAGCTAAGAGCGGTAATAGCAATGTTTTAAAGGTTGTATCGATTGTGGCAGCGATAGTAGTGGCAGTCGGCATAATAGCTGTATTTGTAGCACCATTGATACCTGTAAGGAAGGTAGATGAAAGTGCGTACAAGAAGCTGGATAACAACGATGTATATGAGCGTGCATACAATATATATGGCGTACAGATATATAAGGACAGGGATAAGGCACTTGCGCAGTTTAAGGCAGATTATAATGCTGCTTTAGTGTATTTGGACGAAAAGCTTGGTCTGGGTGAGTTTAACACAAGCTATGATATGCTTTCACAGTATGGCGAGAATGGATGGCAGTATACATTTTCAGCTGATGAGAGGAGAGAGCTTGGGGAAGAAAAGGTCAATGAACTTAAGCAGAAGATGGCAGGAATTTCAGCATTTTGTGATATGTATGAGAATACAAACTGGCGTTATTATGTCGGACTGCAATAAGCAAAACTTAAGCTATAGATATTTTAGATGTAAATAGTCTTTTTTTGTTTCTTATAGTCTTTTTTTGTAAGGTATATTGTTATTGAATTAATGACGTGATAAATTATACCTATATAATTAAATATTCGTATTGTTATGAACATAATTTCACACAATATAAAAGCAGAGTAGAATAGATAGACAGGGGTAGATTGTGATGAATATAGCTATATGTGATAATGAGGAGATGTTCGTAAAGAATATAAGTGGGCTTTTAGAAGAATATCTTAATGAGAATAAATTGCAATATAGTATAGATATGTACAGTTCGGGCAGTGAGCTGATTGGTTTAAAAGATAAGATAGTGAATTACGACATAGTATTTCTGGATATTAATATGACAGGAATAGATAATATTAAAGTAGCTGAATGGATAAGAATGTATTCGGATAGAGTTATAATAATATCTATAACCTTAATGTCAGATTATAATATACAGGGTTATAAGTATGATGTGTTCAGATGTGTATTGAAGGATAGTATGGATTTAAAGGGTTCAATCTATGAATGTATGAATGCAGTATTATATAAGCTGAATTACATTAATTCTGATAAGAGAATTATCAGTTGTGACTCTGGCAGTAAAGAGGTTGATGTCAGTAAGATTATCTATATAGAAAGCAGTGGTCATAAAGTTACATATCATATACACGGTAAGGAATTTGGTGATTATGTTGTCAAGAGCAAGCTTGATGACATAGAGAATGAATTAAAGGAATATAAGTATCTTTTAAGGGTACATCAAAGCTATATAGTTAATATGATGTATGTTAATAACATCAGCAGTTATCGTGTGTACCTAAAGAATGGCATAGATTTGGGAGTTCCGAAATCACGATATAAAGAAGTTAAGAAGAGAATACTGGAATTTAAAGAAAATAATTAGCGGTTAAAAGTTTAAGCGAGAATATTACTTGATAATGAAATAGTGGTATTTAATATCAGATATATATTGGTCATTATAGATGACTATATATATCTGATTTTTTTGTGGTTAAATTATTCTAATAAAATGTAATAGTAAATATAGTCGTTTTTTGTCTGCTATAGTCGTTTTTTGCAAATAGGGTTGTATGAAGTAAAATAATGTGATAATTTTGGGACATAGAAGCAATGTGTGTGAGAAACGGAAGATAATAGATTAGTTGAGAGATAATAACAAGACGGAAGATGAGTCGGAAAAGGAGCAGCTTATGAAGAAATTAACATTAATAGCAGATGTATTATTAATAAGTTTATCAGCAGGTTTATTTTTGCCAAATTCTACAATCAATATGGCAAAGTATCAAAGTGATAATAATAAGAGCTTGATAACAGAGAAAGATAATATTACACCAGAGGAAGTTATGGATAATCAGATACCTGATGAGCTTTATGATGTAGGTAACGAAGACCAATGGTATATAAGTCAGGCTGTTCGCAGAGCAGTTGATAAAGAAGAAGCAGATAATAATGCAGAATTATTTAGAAAAGATGATACATCAATAGTAAATTGCAGAGAGATAAAAGACAAAGAAGACAATATATTAAGATACATATATAAATACAGTGATGGTGGATACTGTATTAGCGGCAGTGATATAGGGTACAGGAGTGCATCATATACGCAGCTTAAATATGAATATTATATTCCAACACAATATGGAATTAAGATGAGTGATGAAAGCTGGTATCAGTTAGATGAACTTGATGATTTATCAAAGGAAGATTGTTTGGCAGATGTTAGTAATATTCTTGCAGAATTAGAAATTGAAGTATGCGATGAGCCAGATATATATGTTATAGATGTTGATAGTCAAAAGAAAGTTAAAGCTAAATTACAATTGACAAGTGAATTAGACGATTGGACTAAAGATGATGAATGTTATTGTATGATATTTAAAAGAAAGCTTGATAACCAGACAATGTCAGATGTGGCATTTGATAATATTTTAAAGAGTGGTGTACCAACACAGGTTAAAGTTATATATGGAAAGCAGGGACTTATCTATCTTGATACATCTTATCAATATGATTTTATTACAAAGGAAGATGTTAAGGATAAAGTTATAAGTTATGATACTGCTGTAAATATTGCAATGACAAAGTATGATTATGTGTCAGAACAGAATATTATTCGGGCAGAATTACAATATATACCTCAGGTAACAGGTGGCGATGGCATAGATTACAATACCAGATATGAGATAGCTCCATATTGGGTGATTGTTATTGAAATACCATCTGTTATAGGAGAAAATGCATCAAAGAACGAAATTATATTTGTTAATGCGATAGATAAAACTGTGTATAAGGATACATTTTCAAATGTTATAAGGTGATGTATTAGGGGTGAAATGTTTATACCGTATTGTCATATCTAGTTAGAGGCTAGTGATAGTATATTGGGAATTGTATTCTTTTATACGAGATACAGATATAATGCAATTAATGGGGAATTCCTAAATATTGCTATTATATATCAAAATGCTATGAGAGGGGTGAATAAAGAAATAGAAATGTAGAAGGGTATTGCACAATTGCATGTGCAATCAATTGTAACTTGCCTATTTTAGGTTATGATGAGGGATAGGTGTAACTAAATTTATAGAAATTGGAGGTATTAGAATGGTTAAGAACAAGTTAGTTAGAAATGCAGTTGCAGTTGTAGTTGCATTAGGGGTAATTGGAACAATTCCAGTATTTGCAGAAAGTTATGATATGGAAGATGGACACGCTTATAATAATGCGACAAGTTCAGGAGGCATAAAGTGTTGCGATGCCGGAACTATTAATGATAGGAGTGGGGAATATGCTTCTTTGTATTTGCGTACAACATATCAGGATGGACAAGAGTCCGATTATTGGTCAGGAGTGGTACAGGGGTCGGTACACGAAAATACTGGCTGGGATTGGGCAGAAGATTATTATAGTATACATCGTTTGCACAGAACAAGTTCAGGGGAAGCAAGAGATAGAGTCGAATTATCTTCTTGCTGGTAATTAAATGAAAATATGACTTAGCTTCAATAAATAATGTATTGAAGCTAAGTTATACCTATATAAGGGAGGGGGTGGAGCTTATGAAAAAAGTATATATTATATTACTGCTTCTGGTAATGACGATAAGTGCTGGTTGTGGAACAGGAACAACATCATCTCATAATACAGAGGCAGATATAGAATTAGATAAGCCAAGTGTAACAATAACGGAAAATAATACATTGGGTAAAGATGTATCTGATATTGAGAGCGAAAAGAATTCATCAGACAACAGTGACGATAGGATTATAGATAGTGGATTTTGGGTAAATGAGTTAAAGACAGATAATGGAATGGTGTGGAAATATACTCCATTAATTAGTCCCAAAGTTGCTGGGGTATTTGATTGTGAAGATGACGCTAAATTTGTATTTTCATATGAATATTCTGGATATAATCGTCCAGATGGCACAAAGACAGCAACATTAAAGAGTTATGGATGTCAATTTATATATGTGAGCAATCCAATGTTGGGATATAATGCTGATGAAGAGGTATATCCAACACAGGAAAAGCAGATTAAAGAAACCTTTTCATTAACAGCTAATAATGGAATTAACAAATTGGGTATATATGATGTGGGATGTATAACTTTTGCGTTGTATAAAGATTTATATCCCGAATATCCAGAGATGAAACTGCAAGTGTACGGAATACCTAATAATCTGATAGAGCAGAGGTTTGGCGATATAACTAAATGCGATGGAAGAGCATATAAGGATTTTTTGGTGAAAGACTGTCCAAATGAAGATTTTGTAAGTTGTGTATATTTAGGAGAAAAATATATAACAGATACAAGTATATTTTATATAGATTATAAGAAGATGGCAGAGGAGAATGATTGTGGTCAGTTTTTACTTGTGTTAAAAGTATCTAAAACAACAGGGTTTGCTTACCTTATGAATGGTGATAATTGCTACAATATATCTGATAATGAAAAGTATCAGGTGTGGAAACAGGAACATATAGGGCAGTTCATAGGGGAGTGAGAAATATGAGAATTAGATATATATTAAAGCTTATGCTTGATGATATTTTTCAAAAAAAGATAATGATTATACTGCTTCTTGCTATGAGTTCAATATCTATATATATGACTGATGTTATAGCAACAAGATATTTTTCTAATCAGTATAGAATTAATTCAATGAGTTCGATGTTTGCGGTAAATCCGGATAAGGTTAACTATGTAAAATATCTTAATCTAATGAGTCCTGAATATACTCCTCAGATAGGTGATGAGCTTATACAATATATTCGTAATTATCAAGGTGTTGTTGCTTGTGGAAGATTTAATAACAATAAAATGATACTTAATGGTGAACTTGTAAAGACACTTGTTATAGAAAAAGATATTGCTAATATGGGTAATCTGCTGTTGGATAACGATAATCTGAAAAGCAAAAAAAATGGTAGTGAGAATATGGCATATGTGGGCTATAGTTATAGGAATGAGTATAAAACAGGAATTCAATTTAATTATTATGAGGAAAATGAGAAATCAAGTTGCGAGATTGCAGGTTATTTAAAAAAGGGAGCATCGTGGCCTTTAAAGGGAAAGTTATTTGGCGGTGTTAGTGATATAGACTCATATAATCTTGATAATACGATTGTTGTGATAACTCCCAATTATGAATATTTTGATAATATAGGAGGTATGCCGGATACACCATATTATATAGTTGATGATGAGGCAGTGGCAGATAAACTTAAGATGGACATTGTTGAATGGGCGGCAGAGCGTAATCTTGGAGTAAGTGTGATTAATGAGGCAGAGGAAATAGCAAATGAAAAAGAATTAAGAAATATAACAGCGGACAGCTCATTTAGTGCAGAAGTTTTGCTGTTTCTGCTTGCATTAATATCAATGTCTTCTGCGGCAATAGTTTCGTGTATTTTGAATAGACAACATATGGGAATTATGGTTGCTTGTGGAGTTAGCAAGCGAAGTATTATGGCAATTAATTATATGGAAAATGTCTTTGTAGTGTTAATTCCAGAAATAATTATATGGCTTATATGTCAGAAAAATATATTTGGAAAAGTATTTATGAATAACATTTCAGAGCTGGATATGATTAAATATGGTGACTGGTTTAGTCATTGTGTCGCTGTTCCAATAATGTATCTGGCAGAACTTGTGATTGTTACTGTTATAGCTGGTATTGTGCCTATGTTTATAATATCACGAATGAAAGTGGCAGAAGTTATCAAACCAGTAGATTAATTATAGAAAATACCGGGTGTGCAGATTGATGGTGAAAGCTGTTAAATCAGTAGGTTAGTGACAGAGGTTTTCAAAATATAAGATTAGCGGTGGAGAAGTTATTGAACAGCATATTCAGGGGGCATTTGAATGAGAAAAATATTTAATAAAATATTCAGATACAGGCTTGTTTCGATATATTTCATATTAAGTCAGCTTGTTATTTTAACAGCAATATTTGGAGTGCTTAATACGATTAATAAAGCTTATGCAAAAGAAAATGACAGGCTTAAGGCTCTGGCTAAGAATAGGATAGAGCTGAATATAGATACATTTGCAAAGAAAGATATATTATCATATGCGGCAGTAAATGTAGATGTAGGAAATGTGTTAGCACAAGGACGTATGTCGGTAGAAGTGGCACAAATTGGAAGTACGAACCGTTGTGAAGTGCTTTTGGCAGTTAATGAGTCAACCCCTTATCCTATGATTAGAGGACATATACCCGATAAAGAAACGGATAATGGCAGAAATTGTGTGGCATTAGGACGTGATAAATACAGATATGTATATAATAGGGATGGCAAGGATTATATAACACTTGGTCAGGAGGAATATGAGGTTGTAGGTGTTATAGGAAGTCCGGTATCTGATTATTGGGACTATAAGATTGTACTTAATATAGATTGTATGAGTGATAGTCTTAAGCAGTCATTTAGTTCACTGTCTAATATATCTTTGACAGTATATAGTAATAAGGAAGATATTATGGAAATTTATAATAAAGTATATTCAAATGTAGTCAATGTTGATAATACCTGTAATATAGTGTCATATAGCAAGAAAGATACGGGCGAAAGCACAGTGAGTGAAACTCTTCAGAAAGAAAATATTAAAACTAATGTTATGGTATATACTTTTTGCCTTATTAACAGCATAATTATATCAATATTCTGGACGGTACAGAGAAAGAAAGAGCTTGCAATAAAACGTGTATTTGGATTTAGTAATATAAGAATGATAGCCGATATCGCAGTTAATCTGTTACTGCTAATGATAATTACTGTAATAATGTATTTTGTAGGATATGTGTTATATAGCTTTATAAGGTATTCAACAATTCAGGGTATGGGATTGTGGAGTGTCAAATTAATATTATTAGCAGTTGGTTTATTTCTGATAACACTTGTTATTGCGATGATATATCCAGTTGTAGATATATATAGGGGGCAGGCATATGATAAGATTAGATAAAATAACAAAAATATATGATGCAAAGGTTGAAAATAAAAAAGCGTTAGATGAGGTATCATTAACTATAGATAATGGGGAGTTTGTAGCTATTATGGGACCATCAGGGAGTGGTAAAAGTACACTTCTTAACATAATAGGCTGTATGGATAGTGTTACAGACGGAAGTTATTATGTTGATGACATAGAAGTGTCACGATTGAATAAATTGGACATACATAGATTTAGAAAGAAGAATATAGGATTTGTATTTCAACATTTTGCATTAATGGATTATTATACAGCTTATGAGAATATTGAGCTGCCGCTGCTGGCTAACAATATAAGACGAAAAGATAGAAAAAGAATAATTAATGAACAATTGAAAAAGTTGAATATTGTGGAAGAAAAAGATAAATTGCCAAAGAAAATGTCGGGAGGACAGCAACAGCGCGTGGCAATAGCACGCGCACTTGTAACTAATGCAGATATTATTCTTGCTGATGAACCGACTGGTGCATTAGACCAGAGCACCGGACAAGAAGTCATTAATATTTTAAGAGAAATTAATAATCAGGGTAAAACGGTTGTTCTTGTTACGCACGATATCAATATCGCCAGCAGCACTAACAGAATTATTAATATATGTGACGGAAAGATTATAAGTGATGAAATGGTATAATTGACTAAAGAGTTGCCTTGCAACTCTTTTTTATTTGTGTAAAATGTGGTATTCTATTATTTATTAAGATAATTTATCAAATAAAATATGAATTTTAGCCGTAGAACATATGTAGTATTTTAAAGAAAGCTAGTACATATATTTATTCAATAATGGAAGGGAAAATGCTATGCCAGTAACAGAATATTTAATAAGAAATGCCGAGTTATACCCCGATGAAGTTGCCTTGGTTGAACTAAATCCAGATGAGAAAGATACAAGGAGAACAACTTGGAAAGAATTTGATTTAATACAGCCAAGTGCCAATATGCCATATAGGCGTGAGATTACATGGAGCGTATTTAATGAGAAAGCCAATAGGTTTGCCAATATGCTTATAAGCCGTGGAGTTAAGAAAGGGGATAAGGTTGCTATTCTTATGTATAACTGCCTGGAATGGCTGCCAATATATTTTGGTGTATTAAAGACAGGTGCAATAGCAGTGCCATTTAATTTCAGATATGACTCAGATGAGATATACTATTGCGCTGAACTTGCACAGGTAGATGTCATTGTATTTGGCTTTGCATTCATTGGAAGAATAGAGGTTAATGCTGAGAGATTATTAAGAGGAAGACTTCTTATATATGTAGGAGACAACTGTCCAAGCTTTGCAGAAAGCTATCACGAGCTTGTTGCTGATTGTTCAAGTAAAGAGCCAGATGTTAAGATAACGGAAGATGATTATGGTGCGATATATTTTTCATCAGGAACAACAGGATTTCCTAAAGCAATACTTCATAAGCACCAAAGCCTTACACAGGCGGCTGTTATGGAACAGAAGCACCATTCTACTGGCAGAGATGATACATTTTTATGTATACCACCACTTTATCATACAGGAGCAAAGTTCCACTGGATGGGAAGCCTTGTTGCAGGAAGTAAGGCGGTTCTTCTTAAAGGAACGAAGCCGGAACAGATATTGTCAGCAGTATCAAGTGAACACTGCACTATAGTATGGCTGTTAGTGCCTTGGGCACAGGATATTCTTGATGCATTGGATTCAGGAAAGATTAAGTTATCAGATTACAATTTATCGCAGTGGCGTCTTATGCATATAGGTGCTCAGCCAGTTCCACCATCACTTATTAAGAGGTGGAGGAAATATTTTCCTAATCATCAATATGATACTAACTATGGTTTGTCAGAGTCAACTGGACCGGGCTGTGTTCATCTTGGAGTTGAGAATATAGATAAAGTTGGTGCAATTGGAATTCCGGGTTATGGCTGGGAATGTAAGATTGTTGATGAGAATGATAATGAAGTCTGTCAGGGTGAAGTCGGTGAGCTATGTGTTAAAGGACCCGGAGTTATGACTTGTTATTATAGAAATGAAGCTGCTACAAAGGAAGTATTAAAAGACGGCTGGCTGTATACAGGTGATATGGCTATGCAGGATAAAGATGGCTTTTATTTTCTTGTGGACAGGAAGAAAGATGTTATTGTATCAGGTGGAGAGAATATATATCCTGTGCAGATAGAGGATTTCTTAAGAAGATTTCACAAGATAAAGGATGCGGCGGTAATTGGTCTTCCTGACAGGCGTCTAGGCGAGAAGACAGCAGCAATTATAGAGATTAAAGACGGAGTCAGTTGTACAGAGGAAGAAATCGAAAAGTTCTGTCTTGAGCTTCCACGTTATAAAAGACCTAAGCAGATAATATTTGCGGATATACCAAGAAATGCAACAGGTAAGATAGAGAAACCAAAGCTTCGTAAAATATATGGAGCAGATAAGCTTGTTGCGATGGAGAACAAAGCATAATTGTGATTATAGATTAATATGCAATACAGATATTATTATAGATGATGGAAGGAAAAGGTATGAAAGAGTTAATGTTAGGCAACAAAGCGGTTGCCAGAGGGTTATATGAAGCTGGTTGTAAGGTTATATCAAGTTATCCGGGAACTCCTAGTACAGAGATTACAGAGGAGGCAGCAGCTTACAATGAGATATATTGTGAATGGGCACCTAATGAAAAGGTTGCATTAGAGGTGGCTCATGGAGCAACACTTGGTGGTGTAAGAGCGGCGTGTGCTATGAAGCACGTAGGCTTAAATGTTGCGGCAGACCCATTATTTACAATATCTTATCAGGGGCTTAATGCAGGACTTGTAGTGTGTGTTGCAGATGACCCGGGTATGCATTCATCACAGAATGAGCAGGATTCAAGGCATTATGCAATTGCGGCGAAGCTTCCAATGCTTGAGCCATCAGACTCAGAGGAGTCGAGAGTATTTGTTAAGAAAGCATTTGAAATGTCCGAAAAGTTCAATACACCAGTCCTTTTAAAAATGGTCACGAGAGTAGCCCATTCACAGAGCATAGTTGATACAGAGGAAAGAGTTGAGCCAGATAGAGTTCCTTATGTAAAAGACCCAGCTAAAGTAATGATGACACTTAACTCAAGAAATGCTCATATAAGGGTTGAGGAGAGAACTAAGGCATTGATAGAATATGCTGAAAGCACAGAACTTAACAGAGTTGAGATGGGTGAGGATACAAGTGTGGGAATTATCACAGACTCTACTTCATACCAGTATGCAAGGGAAGTATTAGGTGATAAAGTTAGCATATTAAAGCTTGGAATGATTAATCCACTCCCAGAAAAGCTTATAAAAGACTTTGCACAGAAGGTAGATAAGGTTATTGTTCTTGAAGAGTTAGACCCTATAATTGAAAATCACTGCAAACAGCTTGGAATTAAGGTGGCTGGTAAGGATACATTTCCTATATGCGGCGAGTTCTCCCAGAACCTTGTAAGAAAATGTCTTGGTATGAAAGAACCAGAGCATATTACTATAGAAGAAAATGTTCCAGCACGTCCTCCAGTTATGTGTGCAGGCTGTCCACATAGAGGAATATTCTACATTTTAAAGAAGAAAAAATGTATGGTATATGGTGATATTGGCTGTTATACATTGGGCGCAGTTGCACCGCTTAATGCAATGGATTTGAATGTCTGTATGGGAGCTTCCTGTTCAGGACTTCACGGCTTTAATAAAGCTATAGGTGAGGAAGCAGAGAGTAACAGCGTAGGTGTTATCGGAGATTCAACATTTATTCATTCAGGAATGACAGGTATAACAGACATTTCTTATAATATGAGTAATTCGACAGTGATTATCCTTGATAATTCTATTACAGGAATGACAGGACACCAGCAAAATCCAACTACAGGAAAGAACCTTCGTGGTGAACCAGCAGGAAAGGTTGATCTTGAAGCATTATGCAGGGCATTGGGCTTTAACAGAGTAAGGGTTGTAGACCCATATGACCTTAAGGCAGTTGAGGAAGCTGTTACAGAGGAGCTTGCAGCTAAAGAACCATCTATTATTATAAGCCGCAGACCTTGCGTTATGATTAAAGGAACAGTACATAAACCACCAATCAGTGTAGATGAAAGCAAATGTGTTGGCTGTAAACAGTGTATGAGCATAGGCTGTCCAGCAATTGCAGTTAAAGATAAGAAAGCACATATTGACCCTACACTCTGCATAGGCTGTAAAGTATGTTCACAGATGTGTAAGTTCGAGGCAATATAATGTTGTAAGGCGATGTATATTAGGTGTTAATGGAATAGAAAAAAGTATTAGATGTCCGATTTGTTCAAATTAGATTTGCTTGATGTGAAATTAGGCAGGGCATCTGATAATGTCGGAAATGAGGAATATGTATGAGTAATTCAGTTAAGAATATTATGATTGTTGGTGTTGGCGGACAGGGAACACTTCTGGCAAGTAAACTGCTTGGTTATGTTCTTATGCAGCAGGGATATGATGTTAAAGTGTCAGAGGTACACGGAATGAGCCAGCGAGGCGGAAGTGTTGTTACTTATGTAAGATTTGGAGATAAGGTATATTCTCCAGTTATTGATAAAGGTGAGGCTGATTATATTCTTTCATTTGAGAAGCTTGAAGCGTTAAGATGGATTGAATATTTAAAGATTGGCGGACAGATAATAACTAACACGCAGGAAGTTGACCCAATGCCGGTAATTACAGGTGCTATGCAGTATCCAGATAATATTATTGAAAAGCTTGAGAGTGCAGGTGCAAAGGTCGATGCTAAAGATTTCTTATCAATAGCAGAAGAAGCAGGGTCGGCCAAAGCGGTTAATATTGTACTTATGGGAAGATTATCAGATTATTTCAAAGACATTCCATATGAGGTGTGGGATAAAGCAATAGATGAGATAGTCCCAGAGAAATACAGAGAGCTTAATCATAAGGCATTGAAGCTTGGCAGAGGCTGAGTAAATGTAAAATAATAAAGGTAAAATGGATATACATTTGTGATATTATGGTATCATATGTATATCCATTTTGTAATATTAGTGGCAGGAGTTATTATATAGAATTAAAGAGGCTTATATGTTTAATCTAGAAGAAGAATTAAAGAAGCTCCCAGATAAGCCGGGAGTGTATATTATGCACGATAAACACGACACAATTATATATGTCGGCAAGGCTAAGATATTAAAAAATCGTGTAAGACAATATTTTCAGAGTAATAAAAATCATTCGGCAAAAGTTGTCCAGATGGTTTCACATATTGCATATTTTGAGTATATCGTGACAGATTCTGAGCTTGAAGCACTGGTGCTTGAATGTAATCTTATAAAGGAACACAGACCAAAATATAACACGATGTTAAAGGACGACAAGAGTTATCCTTTTATTAAGGTTACTATTGGAGAGGAATTTCCAAGAGTGTTATTCTCAAGAACAATGAAGCACGGAACTGGCAAATTCTTTGGACCGTACACATCAGCAGGTGCTGTCAAGGAGACAATTGAACTGCTCTGTAAGCTTTACAAGGTAAGAACGTGCAACAGGAGACTTCCTAAAGATATAGGCAAGGACAGACCATGCCTTAATTACCATATCGGACAGTGCAATGCACCTTGTCAGGGTTATGTGAACAAAGATGAATATAAAAAAAATATAGATAAAGTAATAAGCTTCCTTAATGGTAATTATTCTGAGATTATTAATGAGCTGACGAATAAAATGCAGGATTGTTCCGAGCGTATGGAATATGAGGAAGCCGCTAGATACAGGGATTTGTTAATCAGCGTTAAGCAGATCGCACAGAAGCAGAAGATAACAGCAGATGATGCAACAGACAGAGATGTAATTGCGTGCGCTATGGACGCGGAAGATGCAGTTGTACAGGTATTCTTTATAAGACAGGGCAAGCTTCTTGGACGTGAGCATTTCCATATGAAGGTTGCAACGAATGACAGCAGAAGCGGCATTTTGTCAGAATTTATGAAGCAGTATTATGGTGGAACACCATATATTCCCAATGTGATAATGACACAGGAGGAGATTGAGGATGCTGGTACAATCGCCGACTGGCTTTCAAGCAGGAAGAAGCGGAAAGTTACAATTATCACGCCAAAGAAGGGCGATAAGGAGAAAATGGTTGAACTTGCCCATAAGAATGCACTTATGGTATTAACTAAAGATGCAGAGAAGATTAAGCTTGAGGAGAAAAGGACAACAGGTGCTATGAAGCAGATAGCAGACTGGCTTGGGCTTGTTTCGATAAGGCGTGCAGAGGCTTATGATATATCTAATACAAGTGGTGTTGAGTCAGTTGGTTCAATGGTTGTATTTGAGGACGGAAGACCTAAGAAAAATGATTATAGAAAGTTCAAGATTAAGACGGTCAAAGGGCCTGATGATTATAAGAGTATGAGAGAAGTACTTACAAGACGTTTTACAAGAGGAATGAGAGAGCGTGCAGGTGAGGAAGAGACAAGGGGGTTTGCTGTGTACCCGGACCTTATAATGATGGATGGTGGACGAGGACAGGTGAACATTGCACTGGAGGTTCTTGATGAACTTCATATTAATATTCCTGTATGCGGTATGGTTAAGGACGATAACCATAACACAAGGGGACTTTACTATAATAATGTAGAAATTCCAATAGACAGGCATAGTGAAGGTTTTAAGCTTATAACAAGGGTTCAGGATGAGGCACATAGATTTGCGATAGAATACCACAGGTCATTAAGAAGCAAGAAGCAGGTAAGCTCAGTTCTTGATGAGATTGAAGGAATCGGACCAGCAAGAAGAAAAGCGTTGATGAAACATTTTCTTGATATTGACAAAATCCGTAATGCCAATGTAAGTGAGCTTATGGAGGCAGAAGGAATTACAGAAAATGTAGCGCAGAACATATACAAATATTTTCATTGATGTGTTATTTTAATGTCTTTCAATATTAATTGCACTGTGTTAAACTATTAATAATAGATAGTCAGAAGATATATAGTCTTAAGTAAGGCAATGAAATATAAAATGTGGCATAATTGCGCAGGATTGGAGTAGATATGAACGGAAAAGAAAGAGTTAATTTATTCAAGGTAATCGAGAAGATGAATCTTGTTAATCTTACACCTGATATTGATGTTAAGGGAATATGGATTCACGTTCCAGAATTTAACAGGCCAGCGTTACAGCTCACCGGATTTTATGACCAGTTCGATAATGACAGAATACAGATTATAGGTAATGTAGAATATGCTTATCTTAAGAGCCTTTCAGAAACAGAGCGTTATGAAAGATATATGCAGTTGTTATCAAGCAATATTCCCTGCCTTATCTTCTGTAGGAATTTAGAGCCGGAGGCAGAGATTATAGAGCTTGCAAAGAAATATCAGATTCCAATATTAAAGTCTGCTGAGTCAACATCTTCATTTTCAGCAGAAGTTATAAGATGGCTTAAAGTACAGCTTGCACCTTGCATAGTAATACACGGTGTATTAGTTGATGTATATGGCGAAGGTGTGCTTATTACAGGTGAGAGTGGTATAGGTAAGAGTGAAGCAGCGCTTGAGCTTATAAAGAGAGGCCACCGTCTTGTAACAGATGATGCTGTCGAGATTAGAAAAGTAAGTGATGAAACATTAGTTGGTTCAGCACCAGGAGTTACTAAGTATTTCATAGAGTTAAGAGGTATTGGTATTATTGATGTAAAGACACTTTTCGGTGTAGAGAGTGTTAAGGAAACTCAGGAGATTGATATGGTTATCAAGCTTGAGGACTGGAATAAGGACAAGGAGTATGACAGACTTGGACTTGAAGAAGAATACACAGAATATCTTGGCAATAAAGTAGTGTGTCATTCGCTTCCAATAAGACCAGGACGTAATCTTGCAGTAATAGTTGAGGCTGCGGCTGTAAACCACAGACAGAAGAAGATGGGTTACAATGCGGCTAAGGAGTTATATAGAAGAGTACAAGAGAACCTTATGAGGGGTGATGATGAAGATGAGTTTATTTAAGGATATAGTTCTTGGCATTGATATAGGTGGAACAACTTGCAAATGCGGCGTGTTCACAACAGATGGCACGCTTGTATACAAGGATGAGATACCAACAAGGAAAGATGAGGGCGGAAGTCTTATTTTATCAGACATTAAAGAACATATTCCAGAGCTTGTGAAAGCGGCAGGACGAAGCTGTGATGAGATTAAAGGCGTTGGAATAGGAGTTCCGGGTGCGGTAAGAGAAGATGGAACAGTCAACAAATGTGTCAATCTTGGCTGGGGTGTATTTAACGTTGCACAGACTTTTAAAGATATGACAGGCTATGAAGTTAAAGTTGGCAATGATGCCAATATGGCGGCACTTGGTGAATACTGGATGGGAAGTGCGAAAGCATATTCAAGCGTTGTATTAGTTACAATAGGAACAGGTGTTGGCGGCGGAGTTATAATTGACGGTAAGCCAATATGCGGATACAATGGTGCTGCGGCAGAGATAGGACATCTGCCTATAGTAGAGGAGGAGACAGAATACTGTAACTGCGGTAATAAGGGCTGTCTTGAGCAGGTGGCATCAGCAACAGGCATAGTCAGAACAGCGACAAGAATGTTAAATGCAACCGATGAGCCATCGGCACTTAGGGCACTTCCTTATATATCTGCTAAGGCAGTATTTGATGAAGCCAAATCAGGAGATGCGTGTGCCATAAAGATTGTTGATTATGTATGCAGATATTTAGGAAAAGGCATTGCCTGTGCTTCTGCTATGACTGATACAGAGGTTATATGTATTGGTGGCGGAGTATCAGCGGCAGGTGATTATCTTATAGAAAGAGTTGCTAAGTATTACAAAGAATACGCATTTCATGCGTGCAAGAATACTAAGATAGTCAGGGCTGAACTTGGTAATGATGCAGGTATGTATGGAGCTGCCAAGCTGGCATTAGGTTAATATAAAAGATTGGAGAGTAAGAAGCTTATGGATAACAATGAGCTGTTAGATAATCTTAAATTAATTGTAGGTGACACACAGGTAAGAACTGGTGAACCTATGAATATTCATACTACATTTAGAATTGGAGGCTGTGCAGATTATTATGTACAGCCATCTTCTATTGAGGAGTTACAATCATTAATTCAATTTTTGAATAAATCAGACATCGAATACTGCGTTATAGGTAACGGAAGCAACCTTTTAGTATCAGATAAAGGAATAAGAGGAGTTGTAATACAGCTTTCAGATACATTTGACGAGGTAGAATATATTGATGATGTTACTGTAAAGGTTATGTCAGGAATGATGTTGTCAAGACTCGGTAACAAGCTGGCAGATAAGGGACTTGCAGGCTTTGAATTCGCAACGGGAATACCGGGAAGCGTAGGCGGTGCAGTTAGAATGAATGCAGGTGCATATGGTGGAGAGATTAAAGACATAATAGTTAGTGCCGATGTACTCGACCGAAGCGGCAGGCTTATAAGCCTTAGCAGGGACGAACTTGAGTTAGGTTATAGAACAAGCTGTATAGCGGCTATGGATTATATAGTTGTCAGTGCTGTGTTCAGATTACAGAAAGGTGATACTGACACAATCAAGGCACTTATAAAGGAACTTGCTGTTAAGAGAAGAGCTAAGCAGCCTTTGGAATATCCTAGTGCAGGAAGTGCATTTAAACGTCCACAAGGCTTCTTTGCAGCTAAGCTTATAGAAGATGCAGGACTTAAAGGAGTGTCAGTTGGCGGAGCAATGGTTTCAGAGAAACATTCTGGTTTTGTTGTTAATACAGGCAATGCAACAGCAAAGGATGTGTGTATGCTTACTGATATGGTTAAGGATAAAGTTAAACAGCAGTCAGGTGTAGATCTTGAACTGGAGGTTATAAAGCTCGGAGATTTTAGTTAAATGCCGTGGAGGAACTTATGAAGATAGTTATTGTAACGGGAATGTCAGGTGCAGGTAAATCAACAGCATTAAATATGCTTGAAGATGAGGGATATTATTGTGTTGATAATATGCCTATATCGCTTATACCTAAATTTGCGGAGCTGGCAGACTGTCAGGAACAGGATAACGGATATAATAATATAGCATTAGGCGTTGATATAAGAAGCGGACATTCTCTTGCAGAGTTCGAGTCCGTACTTGATTATATGAAAAAACGCCAGTATAACTATAAAATATTATTCCTTGAATCTAGTGACGAAGTGCTTGTAAAGCGTTATAAAGAAACGAGAAGGACACATCCGCTTGCGAAGGACGGACGAGTTGACAGAGGTATTGAGCTTGAGAGGGAACAGTTAAAGTTCCTTAAGCAGAGGGCAGATTATATTGTTGATACAAGTACGCTTCTTACAAGAGAATTAAAGCAGGAGTTACAGAAGATAATTCTTGAACGTAAGGAGTATAACAATTTATTTGTAACTGTGCTGTCATTTGGCTTTAAATACGGAATACCAGTAGATGCAGATATTGTATTTGATGTAAGATTTCTGCCTAATCCATATTATGTTGAAGAATTAAGGCCGCTTACAGGCAATGACAAACCAATACAGTCATTTGTAATGAAAGCACCAGAGGCGAAAGAATTTCTTAATAAGGTAGATGATCTTATACAATTTCTTCTTCCTAACTATGTAAAAGAGGGCAAGTCAAGCCTTGTTATAGCTGTTGGCTGTACAGGAGGAAAGCACCGTTCAGTAACACTTGCCAATGAGCTGGCGGCAAGAATAGCAAGTACACCATATGGCTGTAAAGCTGAACATCGTGATATAGACAAAGATGCTAAGAGAAAGGGAGATAAGTAATGTCGTTTTCTTCAGATGTTAAAGAAGAATTAAGCACCAGAATTGATATGGCAAGACACTGCCAGATAGCTGAATTTGCTGCGATTATGGGAATGTCAGGACGTATCAGGAGAGCATCGGGCAAAAGAATGCAGATAGAGATGTCTACTGAGAACGAGATTGCAAGATACAAGTTTATAGTATTATTAGAGCAGATATTTGATATTGATACAGGCGATATAATATATGTTTCAAAGAGCAGTCGTGACACAACAATCAGAATAGAAAATCAGGAATATGTCGCTAAAATATTGCAGACACTTAAATGGGCTGATGAAACATTTGATAATATTGAACCTGTATTTGTTGACCCAAGAATAGTGCAGAAGGACTGCTGTAAGAAAGCATTTATAAGAGGTGCATTTATAGCGGCAGGTTCTATAAGCGATCCTAATAAGTTCTATCATTATGAAATAGTATGCGACTATGAAGAAGATGCACAGTGCCTGTGTGATATGCTTATATTCTTCGGGCTTGATGCTAAGATTACAGTCCGCAAGAATGATTATATAGTATATATGAAGGAAGGCAGTAATATAACAGATGTGCTTAATCTTATGGGAGCATATGTTTCGCAGATGAATCTCTACAATGTTATGATTCTTAAAGAAATGCGTAATGACGTGAACCGTAAGGTTAACTGCGAAACTGCGAACCTTAACAAGACGGTTGCCGCTGCGGTAAAGCAGACTAAGGACATAATATATATAAGGGATACAGTTGGTCTTGGAAGCCTTAAGGACAGCTTAAGACAGGTTGCCGAGGTAAGGCTTGAACACGAGGATATGAACCTTAAAGATATAGGTGCATTGTTAGACCCGCCTGTTGGCAAGTCGGGTGTCAATCACAGACTCAGAAAGATAAGCGAATACGCAGAACAGTTAAGACTTGAAAGAGGGGATTGACAACAAGCGTATAATAAAAATTAGGTAAGGTAAATTATTAGTTAAATGTATAGACAGAATGGAGGATAATATGACAAAAGTAGATATTATATCAGGATTTTTGGGAGCAGGTAAGACTACTCTTATTGCAAAGCTTTTAAAAGAAGGACTTGCTGGTGAGCAGGTTGTGCTTATAGAAAATGAATTTGGCGAGATAGGTATTGATGGCGGTTTCTTAAAGGAGTCAGGCGTTGAAATCAGAGAGATGAATTCAGGCTGCATATGCTGTTCTTTAGTTGGTGATTTCGGAACATCTTTAAAGGAAGTTGTTGAGAAGTACCACCCAGACAGAATTATTATCGAACCATCAGGTGTTGGAAAGCTTTCAGACGTTATTAAGGCTGTAAAGGATCTTCATATTGAGAATGAAATCCGTTTAAACAGTGCTTCAACAGTAGCCGATGCTTCTAAGGTAAAGGTATATATGAAGAACTTTGGTGAGTTCTTTAACAACCAGATTGAGCACGCTGGAACTATTATTCTTAGTAGAACACAGAATGTGTCAGAAGCCAAGTTAAAGACAGATATTGAACTTATCAGATCACTTAATAAGGATGCTCATATTATAACAACTCCTTGGGATGATATTGATGGCAAGCAGATACTTGATGCTATGGAAAATGTTACTAATCTTGAACTTGAAATGCTTGCAGAGGCAGCAGCAAAGGTGGCAGAGGAACACGAACATCACCATCATCACGATGGGGAGTGTGGCTGCGGACACGACCACCACGATGAAGAGCATGAACATCACCATCACGATGGGGAGTGTGGCTGCGGACACGACCACCACGATGAAGAACACGAACATCACCATCATCACGATGATGAATGTGGCTGCGGACATGACCACCACGATGAAGAGCATGAACATCATCATCACGATGGCGAGTGTGGCTGTGGACATCATCACGAGCATGGTCATCACCACGCCGATGAAGTATTTACAAGCTGGGGCGTAGAAACTCCTAACAAGTATGACAAGGAAGAACTTTCAGAGATATTAAGAAAGCTTTCTGAGACAGATGATTATGGTAACATCTTAAGAGCTAAGGGTATGCTTCCTTGCACAGATGGTAAGTGGATGTTCTTTGACCTTGTACCAGAAGAATATGAAATCAGGGAAGGTAAGCCTGATTTTACAGGAAGAATATGTGTAATAGGAGCAGAATTAAAAGAAGCTGCTCTTAAAGAATTATTTAATGTATAATTGCGGAAGTTAAAGTACTGGACAATCCGCAGACATCACAGACTGGGGGCATAAGCCCCCAGTGTTATATATAGTTAGAATAGATGGAGGACATATAATGGCACAGGAAGAGTATCAGATTCCTATATTTTTAATAAATGGCCAGTTAGATAGTGGCAAGACCAGATTTATCTCAGATACTATAGCAATGGGACAGTTTGCAGAGGCAAAGAATAAGCTCCTTATCGTATGTGAGGAAGGCGAAGAAGAATACAGCGAGAAGCTTTTAAAAGATAATGGTGTGGATATGGTAGTTCTTGAAAAAGAAGAATTAACAGAAGCCAAGCTTAATGAACTTGATAAAGAGTATGACCCTTGGATAGTAATTGTTGAGTATAATGGTATGTGGGATCCAGCCCTTCTTATGGGAACAGCTAAGCCAAGAGGCTGGGAGATATACCAGTCAATAACACTTATTGATGCTACAGCATTCAATCTTCAGTGGAACAATATGAGATCAATAATTGCAGAGACTGTTAAGTATACAGATATGGTTATATTTAACAGATGTAAGTCAGGTATGGATCTTGGAAGCTACAGAAGAAGTATGAGAGCACTTAATAACACACTTCAGATTGTATTTGAGGACGATAAGGGAGAGATGATGTCGATTGCAGAACAGCTTCCTTATGATGTTAATGCGGATATTATCGAGGTTGATGATGCTGATTACGGAATATGGTATATGGATGTATCAGAAAGACCAGATGTATATGTTGGCAAGAAAGTAAGATTTAAGGGGCAGGTATTAAAGAATAAATATTTCAAAGATAAGAACTTTGTACCAGGACGAAAGGTTATGACCTGCTGTGCTGAGGATACACAGTTTATTGGCTATATAAGCTTTTATAATAACATTGCTTCTTTAGAGAATAGACAGTGGATAATGGTTACAGCAACAATCAAGAATGAATTCCAGATGGCATACAAGAAGAAAGGGCCTGTTCTTTATGTAGAAAAGGTTGAAAATGCAGAGCCACCAGTGGAAGAGATGGTTTATTTCTAGGATTGCAGGTGTAGAGAAAATGGAATGTTCTATTATACATTTTTGAATAAATCGGACATATATAACAATTAGTAATACGGCTGGAGAGAACAATGATACAGGATATATTTCCTAATAGACTTGATAACCAATATGTAGAATGTAGTCCGCAGGATAATGATGTAATTTTCTTCTTTGAGGGTTCATCACTTCTTGCGAAGTATATTAAAGAAGATACATTAACTTATCCACTGTACAAGCAGTTCATACAGGGGATAAAGACAGGCATATCAAAAGATTCTGTTGATAATTATTCATTTACATACCTTTTATCTGTGGATGATACGAAATATTTTCTTGCACAGAGAAAAGGCGAATTATTAAGAGGACAATATGCTGGTGAAATGGCAGATTCCAAAGTGCATAATGAGTATACATCAGTGGTGGAAGGATTTTCATTTGTCGGGGTAGACTCATTTAGAAAAGCCAAACCGAAAGCCACAGCATTTGCTGCGATAACAGCATATCATCTATATGGCTGGTACAGGGACAATCATTATTGTGGAAGATGTGGCAGACCTACAATACACGATAATAAAGAGCGTATGGTAAAGTGTCCTGTATGTGGCAATATGGTATTCCCAAAGATAAGTCCTGCGGTTATCGTGGCAGTTACAGATAACGACAGAGTACTGCTTACAAAGTATGCAGGAAGAACATATAAGAATTATGCTTTAGTCGCGGGCTTTAATGAGGCTGGAGAGACGATAGAGCAGACAGTCAGGCGTGAGGTAATGGAAGAAGTAGGACTTAAGGTCAAGAACCTTAAATATTACAAGAGCCAGCCTTGGGGACTTAGCGGTTCACTGCTTTCAGGGTTTTTCTGTGAGCTTGATGGTGATGATAAAATCACATTGCAGGAAGATGAATTATCACTTGGAACCTGGGTTAAGGCAGACGACCTTGACTTAGAAGATGATGGAATAAGTCTTACAAGAGAGATGATATTAAAATTCAAAAAAGAGCATACAATTATTCAGTCTAATTAGAATAATACATAATTATTAAGCATAGAATTATCCCAAACATATGTGGGGTGGTTCTATGCTTAATTGGTTATGGGGCTTTATGATTATCATAGGAATAGTATACGCCCTTATCACAGGTAATATAGAAAGTGTCACGCAGGGGGCATTTGCCTCCGCCAAGGAAGCTGTCACATTATGTATAACTATGTTCGGTATTATGTCATTCTGGTGCGGTCTTATGGAAATAGCAGAAAAATCAGGACTTATAGACAAGTGCAGATACATGATAGAGCCTCTTATAAAATGGCTGTTTCCGGGGGTTCCAAGCAGCTCCAAAGCATTTGGCTATATAGTTACCAATATGATATCTAATTTTCTTGGACTTGGCTGGGCGGCTACACCGGCAGGAATAAAGGCTATGAAAGAGATGGCAGTGCTTAATGAGAATAAGAATATAGCAAGCTGTGATATGTGTACATTTCTTGTGATTAACATTTCTTCAATTCAGTTAATTCCAGTAAATATAATAGCATACAGAAGCCAGTACAAAAGTCCTGACCCGACTGCAATACTATTTCCCTCAATAATAGCAACAACTATAAGCACGCTTGCGGCTGTTATATTTTGCAGGGTTATGACAAGGAGGGAGCGATGATGACTAAGATTTCAGCGTATATAATGCCGCTTGTCATATTGATTATTGTTGGATATGGAATGTACAAAAAGAGTGATAATTACGATAACTTTGTAAATGGTGCAGAGGATGGAATGAGGACAGTGGTTTCAATAGCACCTACACTGATTGGGCTTATGGTTGCGGTCGGAGTATTAAGAGCTTCTGGATTTCTTGATTTTATAGCTGAACTTTTAAGCGGTGTGTGTGGAAAGCTTGGAATACCGGCAAGCATAGTGCCGCTTATTATAGTAAGGCTGTTCAGTTCGTCAGCTGCAACCGGACTTAGCCTTGATATATTCAAGCAGTACGGAACAGACTCATATACAGGACTTATAACATCTATACTTATGGGGTGTACAGAAACAGTATTTTACACAATGTCAGTATATTATATGGCGGCTCGCATTAAAAAAACGCGCTGGACACTTGCTGGTGCATTAATTGCAACAGCGGCAGGCATAGCTGCGAGTGTCATTCTTGCGCGTTATTGTTAATTATTATTTTTTCAGATTTTTCATAGCAATATTGATGTCTACATTGCCTGATACACCATTTATTGAACCTGTGCTTGTATACTGCCACATAGCGTATTTGTAGGGATAATATGGAGAGGCAGTCTGATAACCGGCGAACCATTTATCATAACCTTCAAGTCTTTCAAGTTCAACATTATCCATAAAATACAAAAGATTACTGTAGATTAATGGAGTATATCCAGCAGCTTTAATTGTGTCGCAAAATGCGATTATTACGTCAGTTAATTCACTAGCCGAAAGATTTTCCTGACGGAAGCTGTCATTTTCTATAGCTTCTACGTCAATAGCGATTGGGTATGTAATATTATAAGGCTTTACAAGAGTAAGTACATAGTTGGCTTCTTCGATAGCTTCCTCTTTGTTAAGAGCCTGTGAATAGAAGTATACACCGACATCTATATTATTCTTGATAGCATTAGTTGTGTAAGTATTAAATGAACTATCTTCCACAAGAAGTCCTGAGCCATAAGCCCTGTAGCCACATCTAATCATAGCAAAATCCACACCGGCGGCTTTAACCTTGGCAAAATCCACATCAGAATTGTGCTTTGATAAATCAATTCCTGTATATGTCTTGGCATTAGTTCCTGAATAAGTCATCAATCCCTTATCATTGCGGGCAAAGGCTGATTTATCATATTCGCTTGCGGCAAGCTTAGGGTTAATATCGGCAAATACATAATTACCACTTCTATTGACATATACTATGTTGTCAGGATAAAGTTCTTTTAATAATGAGAGTGTAGATGAACCGCTCTCAAATCTGCTTCGGATAAGGTTAAGCATATCGTCTTTCTCAGTATTGCGTGCAGTTTCAATGTCCTTGTCCTCAATTCTTGCTACAGTATCAGCAGTTCTCTTGGAGTCGGTAACAAGCAGGACAATATTGGCTATTATTGAAGCGATGGCAGTAACAAGCAGAACAATTGTCAATACAGATAATTTGCTTTTGCTGCCAGTCCTGCTTTTATTCTTCTGTCTGGAATTAGCTTTCCAATCTGAACTGTTATCAGATTGGCTGTTGAAATTATTATCCATAGGTATCCCTCTTTTCTTTATAGTACATTAATGTGTAACCGCATATAAATAAATGATAACTACAGTGTAAACGAGCTGTATTTAAAAGTCAAATAGTAAAATGTAGTAATTGTATTAGAAAAATATAAAAAATATAAGAAAACATATTGACAATATACTAAATAAATAGTATATATAATGTACACCATATTTTTAATATACATCACATATTTAGAGTATATCAGATGCCTGCATAAGATATATGTTGGGTGCATATATTTCTGATTCTTTAGCCTTTTGAAGAAGGTATTTATAGCGTTTCTGCTCAGAATTCAATTGATATATATAACAATCTATAAGGTCTGGGTCAGTTGCGTTATCAAAGTTGGCATATGCGGCACTAAGCGCAGCCTTTGTCATATTAATTTCCTCAACAAGATATTTTTCATCATATGTAGCAGGATTTTTTTTCTTGCTGAACATTTTCAATAGAATTACCTCGTTTCCTCTTTTTTTATAAGTATAGTCAGTAATTGGTAATTCTATACATTAAACAGAATAATAGAATTAAGACAACTGTATTGTGGTGGCAATTTATATATAAAGTTGTCTGATAAGATATGGGAGAATTAAAGAGAATATGACAGAGCAGTACATAAGATACGCCGCTATGTTTATTATCATAATGATGGCGGTGATTGATGATTACAGACGTTTTAAGGTGTCGAATAGAATTATAATTGCAGGAATGGTTATTGGTGTTGTTATTAATATGGGAAGCCTTATGTATGGAGGTGATGTGAGAGGGTATATATATGGCGGTATGGCAGGTTTTGCAATTATGTATATGGTGTATATATTTGGCGGCGTAGGTGCAGGAGATGTTAAGCTTCTTGCTGTGTGCGGACTGCTGATTGGTGTTACATATATTGTGAGGTTAATATGTGCGGCTATGGTATGCGGTGTATTAACAGGTGTATTAGAGAATGTTGGCGTAATTAAAGGCAGACAGGGTGTATGTATAAGAGATAATGTTTTAATAAAGCAGGGAAGACATACAATACATAGATTTCATTATACATATGCCTTGTGTCTTGGAGCGGCAATTATGGTGGTATTAAATATTAAAGCATAAAGCTGTAGATACTGTAATTAAGATTATATAGTGTATGGAGGAAAGTGTATTTGGCAAAAGATAATATATGCGTGATATATGACGATGATGAGAGTTATGCCAAAAGGCTTATGGGAATAATTAACGACAGTAAGGATATTCCCTACAGGGCTAAAGTGTTTACCAAAGAGGAGGAGTTTAACAGATACATTTTAGCTAATAAGACAGATGTGTTAATGGTTAATGAAGAACAATACACATATGGCATTAATCATGAGGATATTAAGACAGATGATAACAGCGTTATTGTTCTGTGTGAAGATGAGAAAGAAGCAGGAATTATTAATGATAAGAAAGAGAAAGGGCTTATCGGTGTGTGCAAATACCAGCCAGCTTACCAGCTTTTAGGGTCAATTACAAGACAAAGACCAGATAGAACGCAGAGGGTTGAGGATATTACCAGATATATCGGAGTGTATGGCTTTAATTCGACTTTAAGAGTGACTTTGGCAATGGTTATTGCGGCGGCATATTCTAAAAAGGGACGGACACTTTTTATCAATCTTGATGAATTCTCAGGCATTGAGCATATTATGATGTCTGACGGGTGTAGTAATCTGTCAGATGTATTCTATATGTTTAAGCAGGCAGGAGAGCATTTTACACAGCAGATTAGAGAATGTATAAAGGCGAATGAGTTATTTGACTATATACCGGCTGTGGTATGTGCTGATGATATATCGTATGTTAATGACAGGCTTATAAGTGGTCTGCTGGATGAGCTGGCACATAATTTAAAATATGATTATATTGTTGTTAATATATCAGAGGGAATTAACAAGCCTTGGAGCATTATGGGAAGATGCAGTAATGTATATATATCTGACAGTGGAGATTATATAGAGAATTGCAGATTTAATAATCTGAAAAGATATTTTATTGAAAGCGGGAAGGAAGCTATTGTTGACAGAATGATGAGAATTAATCTTAAGATGAAGGATACAATGGATGAGGGTTTTCTTAAAAGAATTATGTATACAGATGCGTATGGTTATGTAAGTTCTTTATTAGATATGGTGTAGAAATGACATAGAAGAAGTTAAGCATAGCATAGGGAGTAAGTATGAATAGCAGGCATTATGGAAGAATTATTCTTTGAATTAAAACAAAAAGTCTATGAAAAGCTTGATATTAATCTGGACGTGTCCGATGAGGATTTGTATAAGGTAATAGATGTATGTATATATGAGATTTCACAGCATAGGGTTATATCTGTCCATAATAGGGAACTTTTAAGGCAGCAGCTTTATAATTCAATTAAACGTCTTGATATATTACAGGAGTTACTGGAAGATGATGATATAACAGAGATAATGATTAATGGGTATAAAGATATATTTATTGAGAAGAAAGGCAGGATAACTAAATGGAATAAACAATTTGAAAGCAGAGAGAAGCTTGAAGATATAGCACAGAGAATAGCGGCGATGTCGAATAAGACAATTAATGAAGCGATACCTATTGTAGATACAAGGCTGGCTGATGGTTCAAGAGTGAATATGGTATTATCGCCGATAGCCATAGATGGACCAGTCATAACGATAAGAAAATTCTATGATACGCCAATAGATATTGACAGATTAATTGAGTTAGGTTCTATAACTAAGGAAGCGGCAGATTTTCTTGAATTACTTGTAAAATGCCGTTACAACATATTTGTTTCTGGTGGCACAGGAAGTGGTAAAACAACATTTCTTAATGCACTGTCTAATTTTATTCCCAAAGATGAGCGAGTTATTACAATTGAAGATTCGGCTGAATTGCAGATCCAGGGGGTTGGCAATCTTGTAAGACTTGAAGTAAGAAAGTCCAATATGGAATGTGATAATGAAGTCTCAATAAGAGATCTTATAAGGTCAAGCCTAAGAATGAGACCTGACAGAATAATTGTAGGTGAAACAAGAGGTGAGGAGGCTCTTGATATGTTACAGGCAATGGGAACAGGACACGATGGCAGCCTGTCAACAGGACACAGTAATAGTTCTAAGGATATGCTTACAAGATTAAGGACAATGGTTCTTATGGGAATAGATATGCCAGCAGAAGCTATTGACAGGCAGATTGCTTCTGCAATAGACATAATTGTCCATTTAAAAAGAATGAGGGATAAGACAAGAAAGGTATGGGAGATTACAGAAGTATGTGGTTATAAGAATAATGAATTTGAACTTGTTCCATTATATAAGTACGTTGAGGAGGGCGAAGATAAAAATGGAAAGATTATTGGCACACTTAAAAGACAGAATAACAGCCTTAAGAATACTGAAAAGCTTGAGTGGTCAAAAGACACAGGAACAATGCAATGTAAATCTTAATAAATTTATTAAACGGGCACATCTATCTGGTAGGAATGATTACATTTATCTTTTGCAGGCAGTATTGATAGTAACTGCTGTTTCTTATGTATTTTATGATAGTTTAATTCCAGTAATAATATTCAGCCCTTATGTTATTTATCATATTAAAAAGCAGAGG
This sequence comes from Lachnospira rogosae (ex Hitch et al. 2025), assembly GCF_040096455.1. NCBI lineage: Bacteria > Bacillati > Bacillota > Clostridia > Lachnospirales > Lachnospiraceae > Lachnospira > Lachnospira rogosae (ex Hitch et al. 2025). The sequence goes on from NZ_JBBMER010000009.1 coordinate 86,252, forward strand.
TTTAATGAAAGGTATCAGAAGGATAATGAGCTTATAAGACAGTTCAGAGATGGGATGCAGGCAGTCTCATTTGCGTTGAATACGGGTTACTCAATTGAGAATTCATTTGCAGAGGCATTGCAGGAACTGGTTATGCTGTATGGACAAAATGCAGTAATTGTTGCAGATTTTAATATGATTGTGAACAGAATAAGAAGAAATGAAAATCTTGAAGATATATTAGACGATTATGCAGCAAGTACCAATCTGGATGACATAAAATATTTTGCTGAAATATTCAGATATGCGAAAAGGAGCGGAGGTGATGTAATAGGAATTATAAAGCAGACCTCGCATATAATTCACGAAAAGGCAGAAGTCCAGCAGCAGATAGATACAATAATTACAGGAAAGAGGCTTGAGCAAAGAGTTATGGTATGTATGCCGCTGGTGATTACATTATATCTTAGATTAACATCTCCTAAATATATTGATGTTCTTTATGGCAATGTTATGGGAATTATAGTTATGACAATATGCCTTCTGATATATGCCGCCGCAGTTATGCTGGCACAGAAAATAACAGACATAAATATATGATACATATGATACGGCAGGTGGATAATATGAGGAGTGATTTAATATATAAGATAAGTGGAGTGTACAAATGGAAATAAAAAGACCAGAGCCGGGTGAAGAACCTGAACAGATAACGCTTGACGTTAAAGATGAGAATAGTGGAACCACTATAAGCATAGATACAGTTATTAGTCCAAGAAAGATGACTTATGAGGAAACGATGTCCTGCTTTGACAGGGCATATGATGAATTGCTGGATATTTTGCAAAAAGATAATGATTCACTGGATAATATTGTTATGTCAATTCAGTTCCCTGACAGCCTATGTAATGGGATTGTCAATATACATATATATCCGGAAGATTACCGGATTATAGATTATGACGGAACGGTATATAACGAAAATATTGGTGCAGGTGAAAGTGTAGAAACAGCATTGAATTATGTAATGTCGTATGAAGATTATACAAGAAACGGAGTAATAGATATTAATGTTAAATCATTAGGGGAAAATCCGCATAGTATGCTAACGACAGATAAGCAGACACTTAAAAGAATTATAGACAACGCATTAAAGGAAAATGAGGATAAAGCTGTTATAGAACTGCCGGATGCAATAAACAACACCAGTGTTACATATGCCTATGTGCAATCACAGACAGGAAGTAAGAATAATCTTTTATTTGCAGCTATGATTGTAATTGCTGTTATAGTGCTTATTTATTACAAGAAGAAAACCAAAGCTAAAGAGGAACAAAAGCTTAGGCAGAAGCAGTTACAGTATGACTATTCAGAGGTTATATCCAAGCTTACGCTTCTGCTTGGTGCAGGAATGACAGTACGCAGGGCGTGGGAGAAGATGATAGAAGATTATATGAGGAAAAAGAAAAGTGCTAAAGATGAGAGAATTGTGTATGAGCAGATGTATATAACAGATTGCCAGATAAAGTCAGGTATAAGTGAATATAAGGCTTATGAAGAATTCGGACATAGATGTCAGACAAGAGAATACCTGAAATTGGCATCACTATTACAGACTAATATAAAGAAAGGAACAAAAGAGTTAAAAGAATTATTATATCAGGAATCCTATGATGCATTTGAACAAAGAAAGAGCCTTGCAGTTAAGAAAGGAGAGGAGGCAGCAACAAGATTATTAATGCCTATGTTTATGCTGTTGATAGTGGTAATGATAATTGTTATGGTGCCAGCAGTCATAAGCTTTCAGGTGTAAAAATGCAGGACAGGTCATAAGAATAAGTTACAAGAACAGGTAGAAGTTCTATTTATATGAAGATTGGTATCGTTGCGTGCAGGATACTAATCTTTCAGGAAGCAATACATAACTTTAAGGAGAAATATATACCTTGTAGGAAAATGTATAATTTTTGGGAGAAAATGTATGCCTTGTAGGAAAATGTATAATTTTTGGGAGGAAATGTATGCTTTTTAGGAAAATGTATAATTTTTAGAAAGAAATGCACGCAGAAAAGAGGATAAATATGGGAAATAGAATAGCACAAAATGTAATAATAAAGTCAGTTAAGAAATTCTGGAATGAAGAAGATGGAATGGGTGTTGTGGAAATAGTTCTTATTACAGTTGTTCTGATTGGCCTTGTAATAATATTTAAAAGCCAGATAACATCATTAGTCAATAAGCTTTTATCAAAGATGACTTCCCAGGCTAACAAAATATGATAGCTGTCAGTAGGGGTAATAATGCTGTTAGTTATGGTGTCAATAATATACATAATGCTGTTAATTGTGATGTCCATAATATATATAATGCTGGTTGTGGTATGAGCAGTGATATGTGTAATAAGGACATTTTACATATATCATTGCCGGCACAATTGACAGTTATGGCGGCAATGGTATTAATGGTTGTGATTTCCCTGATTACAACGTGCATTAAGTCATCACTGCAATCAGGGTATTATACGGTTGTTAAACAGAGCTGCAGGTTGTCGGAGGAGTCAGTATTTGCAAGTTATAATAACCAGCTGCTTAAAGATTTTAATATATTTGCATTGAATAAATCGGACATACTCAATAATAAACTGTGCAGTTATATTAACGAAAATATAAGCAGTTATTCACCAAATATAAGCTTATCAGATTGTGCTTTTAATACGTTTTCGTATATGACAGATAATGAGGGATATGGTGTCGAGGAGCAGATTGTTAAGGCTATGGAATATGGAATGTATAGCAATGTGCTTGATAAAGAACAACAGTCTATTCTAAGTGGCGAAGAACAGGAGAATGTCCAGAATGATAAAGAACAAGAGTCTGTTCAAGCTGATAATGAATGTAAGTATGTTAGATGTGGTGAAAATTTAAGTGAGGCACAGGCATATTCTGAGCAGTTTATGGAAGATAATGAAAACTTAAAAAAGGATCTGGCTGATATGTTAGAGCAGTCTGATGATGGTGATATGCAGTATGAAGATAGACAGAAAGAACAGATTAATACTTCGTTAAATGCAGTATGGCAGTTGTATGAATACCTGAAGTCAGGAATTTGTGAGACTGTGACAGAAGGCAGGATTTCTAACAAATATATAGAAATACAGGAGCTTGCAGATGAATACATTAAGAGCCGTGACATTTCTTTTATAAATAAAGATGAAATAAAAAGAAGCATCGAAGCAAGCAGGAATGAAGATACATTAAAGAAAAATGTATTAAGCACGGAATATGTTGCGAAGCATTTTATCTGTTATACGGACACATCACCGGGTGATAATGACAGAGCAGGAAGCAGTGCTTTATTAGATTATGAAATGGAATATATTATTGGAGGTGAACATAATGACAGAAAGAATGTATACAAGGTAATTAATCAGTTAGCTGTTATAAGAGAGGGTGTTAACCTATCTTATCTTATAAGTTCACAGGATAAGATGTCAGAGGCTTATATGCTGGCGGCGGCACTGGTGGGAGTTACTGGCTGTGATCTGGCAGTCAGGCTTGTGCAGTACATTATTGTTTCGATATGGGCATACGCTGAATCTATAGTTGAGTTAAGAAAATTGCTGGCAGGAGAAACAATAGCTCTTATTAAGAACAGGGATAACTGGATATTACAGCTAAGTTCATTAGTAGATGAAAAGCTGAATTTGCAATCCCTGATAAATAATATTACATCATATGAGGCTGTGAATAATAATAAAGTTGAGGAAAATGGCAGGGATAATGGTATTGGTTATAAAGAATATTTAAAGCTGTTAATTATGTTTATGAACAAATCGGACAGAAATTACCGCATTGCAGCATTAATGGAATTAAGAATGATTATGTATGGGCACAGCGGATTCAGAATGAAGAATTACATATATGCAGCTTTCGGAGCTGCACATTTTAAGATGAATGGTACAGGCAGTGTGTACAGGCAGAAGCTGTCATACAGTTATATTTAGCAAATGTGCCTTTCTACACAGAATAAGTTGGTTGATTATATTTAAGAAGGGAGGAAAGATAAGATTTACCCGCAGAAAAAAGAAAATGGAGTGCATAGTATTATGCGGACAATCCATAACTACAGGAATTTAATAACGCCAGTAATTAATAGAATATTATCAAGAACCATAAAGTGTAGCAAGGCACATAACTTAAATGCTTCGGCAAGTGTGGAGGGAGCAATTGTAATTCCTCTGTTTATATATGCTGTTATGTCAATTATGTTTATTATGCAGGTTATAGCAGTGCGAATCCACATCAACAATGCCTTTTATGTGACATTAAGAAAATGTGCAGGCTATGTATATGTTTATGAAAATAGTGGAAATGTCCCAAAGGGAATGGTGGCAGAGACAATAAGACGATTGCTTATAGACGAGATAGGAACAGATTATGCTGCTGACCATAACATAATGGGTGGTAATGCCGGAATTATGTTTATGAGTTCTAAGATATTAAATGACAATTCAGTTATAGATATAAAGCTTACATACAGTATCAAAAATCCTTTTGATATATTTGGTCTGTCTACAATAAGAGTTACCGACAGAAAGAGGATAAATGCGTGGCTTGGGGAGGATAAAGATAATTTTGCAGGAAATGTGTCAGATAAAGAATATGTGTACATTACAGCCGGGGGCGAAGTATATCATACTGATAAGGAATGTACATATTTGTTAAGATACATATTGGAGGCTGACAGGTCATGTATGGATGTTTTAAGGAATGCTTCGGGTGCTAAATATTATTCGTGTGAACATTGCGGACAGACAAAAGATACAACATCAATTTATTATACATTATATGGGACAAGATACCACAGCTCGCGTAATTGTACAGAACTTAAAAGAAATATTCAGAAAGTCAGTAAAGACAGTGTCAGTGACCGCAGGTTGTGCGAAAAGTGTCAGGAATAAGACAGGGGGGGAGCAGATGTTAAAGACATTATATTTGATTATATGGCTTGCGGCGATGTCATACGCAGATATAAAAAGAAGAAAGATTAACATTATAAGTATTGTGGTTATGGGAGCTGGTATTATTATGCTGCATTTAGCAGACGTTATTGATGGAAGTGAATTAGAACTACATTTATTGATTAGAGATTATTATATTCCGGCAGTTATTATAGGAGCAGGTCTTTATATTATTGCACGGATCACACATATAACAGGTGAGGCTGATGCAATAGTAATAGCATATATAACTGTGCTTACAGGAATGTATATAACGATACAGACAGTGTTGTTATCTATGTTTCTAATAATTATCGCCGGGGGAACGTTGATAGCAGGAGGAAGAATGAAGCTAAGGACGTCTATGCCATATATACCATTTTTGTTGGTGTCATTAGTGTGTTGTGTTATTGGTGGTGGAACTATATTAAGAACTTTATTACAGTAACAGTTGTCAGTGTTTAAGAAATGGAGAGATGTATGAAAGTAGTAGAAAATGCAATTATTGTTCCGATATTTACAATGATAATTATTGCACTGATAAGTGTTGGGATTTATATGCACGATAGGATAATCATAAGGAATATGGTGAGTCAGATATCGATAGAGTATGAAAAGGAAAGTGATATTACTGCAAGGAAAGAGCTGATAAAAAGAGGAGAGAGGTATGCGGCAGACAGGACTATGTTCCTTCGGGATATAAATATATATGATGACAGGGTATATCAACAGGACGAAAGCATAGTGTGTAGTGCCAGTTTTCCGGTTATAGGAAGTTACGCAGGTATGTCAGATATATGTAATATTAGTGAAAATGTAAATAAAATAGATAATGCCCGGTTGATACGAAAGACAAATGCTCTTATGGAGGTGGTTGGATAATGAGCCAGTATTGTGGTGAGGATTTAAGCATTAAATATGAAAGAAATAATAATATAAGTTATGCGGTGGTTGATATAACTGATAGCAATGAGCTGGTTGAGTATGAGATGAAAATGCTTATGCGAAACAGGCCTGATTATTTTCTTCAATTTTCCATTAACGAGATTAATTCAAGAAAATGTATATATTATGATATAACTTCAAAACAGCAGTTAAGCACATTGCTTGAATATGGCAAGGTTAATATGTCTGATGTGCAGTCATTGCTTGGCAACATATCTAAGATGGCAAGAGTTGTAAATGAATATATGCTTAATCTTGATCGTGTAATATTAGACCCAGGATGTATATATATTTCTTTAGTAGATAAGAAAGTGTATTTTATGTATTCCCTGCTGGATAATAATACGGATTTTTATGGGAAAATGCGAAGCCTGTATGAATATATATTAGAAAGATTTGACCATTCAATTGAAAAAATAAGACTTGTAAAATTCTATGAAGCGTACCAGAGAATTCTTGTAAGAGATTACACACCATATAATCTTATGCAGTTATTTGAAGATAATGAAGATGAAAGTAATTCGGTGGATAAAAGTGGTTCTGATAATACGGCGGAGGGTGGTGAGTATTCTAATATTATCAATAATACAGAGGGAATGGCAGGCTCTAAGGTTCTCAATAATGCTGATAGTGTGGTAAATTGCAGGGGTGTAAATAATAATGAGAGCACCGTCAATTCTAAATTCCGAAGAAAATCGGATAGTGTACCGGATTTTAGTTCCCAAAGAAATATTAATAAGGGAAGCAGTGCTGATGAGCCGCATACAGATATTAAAGATAAAAGATCATATGCTAATGGGAAGATATTATCAGCGGTAAGACCGGAGCCAGTTGGTGTTGAAGAGCATAATAAATGCATTGACAAAAAGACACAGCTTATATTAAAGGCAGTGGCAGTTTTATTGTTATATAACTCAGCGGCAAGTCTTTTGTTTCGTAGTTATGCGGTTGTAAAGCTGGATACAGTTGTATCGGCAGCATTACTTATAGCTGGAATTGTGTTGTTCTATATTGCAGATAAGGCGGGTGTGCTTGTTGGAGATTTAAAGCAGGCGAAGTCAGAAAATGTCAACGAAATTCCGTATCGTTTTGACCTTAACGAGGAGATTGATAATAAGCTTGTAACGGCAGAGGTTATTAAAGATAATGAGGGAAATGTAGATAATAGGGCAGAAGAATGTGAGCATACAATTCTTTTAAGTGACTATCTTAAATCACTGGCAGAAGAAGATAATAAGAATAATAAGCTTTGCCTTCAAGGTCTGACAGATGATTTGTTTCCTGATGTAAGACCTGATAATGGAGAATATGATAATGTTAATAATACCATTGGTCTGTGTAAGTTTCCCTGCACAGTTGGAAGCATCAGGGAAGCTTCTGATGTATACATAGACAATCCGGTTATAAGTAAGCTTCACGCCTGTTTTTCGTATGGCGATAAAGGTTTCTTTGTAGAGGATATGAATTCGACTAATGGTACTTATATTAATGGTGAGAGACTGAAGGTGCATACAAGAGTTAATATTAATAATGGAGATATATTAAAGTTTGCGGCGTATGAGTTCAAAGTAAGTATAGTATAAAGTAAGTGTATAAAGTCAGTACAGTAAATGTCGCCAAAATCTAATACTTGTGTTACAATTATCGGAAAGCTTAATTGATAACAGGTATATTTGGGAGGATATTAATTATATGAATGTAAACATATATTATGGTGGACGAGGTCTTGTAGATGACCCGACAATTGTCGTTATTAACAGAATCCAGGAAGTGTTAGAGGAACTTAATGTTCACGTTACAAGGTATAATCTTTATGAGATAAAGAATACAATTACAACTCTTTCGCAGTCAGTAGTTGAGGCAGACGGAGTTGTGTTTGCTACTACAGTTGAGTGGGTTGGTATGGGAGGCTATATGCAGACACTTCTTGACTCCTGCTGGCTATATGCAGACAAGAGCAGAACATCATCTACGTATATGTTTCCGGTGGTTATGTCAAGAGCATATGGAGAACGTGAAGTTGTTACAGCACTCAGCAATTCGTGGGAGATAATAGGTGGAGTTGTAGGCGAGTCATTAAGTGCTTATGTAGACGATACAACAGATTTTGAATTTAATAACGAATATAAAGAGATAATCGAAAAATATGCTGAAAATATATACAGAACCATATCAAAGGGCTTAAGAAATCTTCCTTCAAGCAGTCAGACTATAAGAAAGAATGTTATTAAAGAGGTTGTTAATTTCACACCTCAGGAGAGTGAACAGCTATCTAAGTATGCATCTGATGATGAATTTGTTAAGACACAGAAAGAGGATATAGAGTCACTTGCAAGCATATATAAAGAACTTCTTAGTGATGAACAGAATGGTGGAGATGATTATTATCTTAGCGTATTCAGAAATCATTTTAAGCCACAGCTTAATTATAATGGCAGGTATATGTTTATGATAAGCGATAAGGATAAGAATATTATAGTTAATGTTCAGGGAAGCAATCTTACAGTAGAGTTTGGTCAGGATATGGAAGCTGATGTTATTGGTAAAATGTCTAAAGAAACCTTTGACCGCATAGTTCAGGGGAGAATTACATTCCACAGGGCATTTATGACTGGAGATATGACAGCCAAAGGTAATTTCAGAACATTAAGAATGTTAGACGAAGTATTTAATTTTGAAGATTAAAAGCGAAAACTGTAGTTACTATATCATTATCGGATATGATATTCCAGTCAATGCCGCTTAAAAGGCATATCTGGTTCACAATTGAAAGACCAAGACCAGTGTGACCCTTGTGTGTTGTGTAGAAAGGCTTGCAGAGCTTACTTTTAAGTCCAGGTCTGTTACAGTTATTATCATTAATGTCATTGTTAATGCAGGAGCTGATATTATCAGGCTGGTAAATAGAGCTGCCGTTATTGGTTTTCTTACTGCCTATTGAAAGAATCAGCTGATCTTTAATGTCAGGTGACATTATAGCGGACAATATAAGTATACAATTGTTACAGTTACGCTCACTGGCGGCTTCGTAAGCATTATCAATGATTTCTTTTAAGGCAATATTAAGATAATGAGAGCTGGCATATATTGAAGCTGAACTACATTCCAGGCTGATATCAGAAGTATCAAGGGCTATAAGACCATTGTATCTTGATTTGATATATTCATTAATGTTGTTAATGATATCAGATAGAGTACAGCTTACCGTTTCGCTTTGCTTGAAGCTGTATCTGTAGATAGATGTTCTTTCAAGATAATTAACAAGTTCATCTATTGTTGAACCCATATTATTCCAGAATTTGTTACTGCGAAGTTCATCATTGCGGCTTGAAAGAAGCTGGTAGCAGGTTTTTAAATAGGCTGCCTGGTTCTTGATTTCGTGAGAGATTACAGAGCTTTCTTCAAGGGCGGCACTGCATACGCTGTTAATTGCATCAGATAACTGTTTATTATCACTACAGTTATTGGATATAGTTGTATATTCGTTAAAAGTTAGCATTACAATCCCCATTCTGCCATTTGGCTGTACTTTTTTGTCTTTTAAAGCAAATAATATTGTAATCCACCTTGCTTTAAGTTATTATACGAGTATATACTGAAACATAAAATAAGTAAATAATAAATGGGAGGAGATATGCTCTATGAAAAAAGATGATTGCATATTCTGCAAGCTGGCTAATGGAGACATACCAACTAATTCATTATATGAGGATGATATTGTAAAAGTTATATTTGATGCAGGTCCTGCATCAGATGGACACGTTTTAATTCTTCCAAAGAACCATTATGATGACATATATTCTATGGACGAAGATACAGCAGCTCATGTATTTAAGGTTGCTACAAGGATTGCCAAAGCATATAAACAGTCATTGGATTATGAAGGACTTAATATAGTACAGAATAATGGCGAGGCAGCAGGCCAGACGGTATTCCATTTTCATATGCACATCATTCCTAGATATAAGAATGATACAGTTAATGTAGGCTGGAAGCCGGGAGAAGCTAAAGAAGATGTTATTAATGCTATAAAGAATAAGGTTACACCTTATTTATAAAATATAAGCATATAATTAATAGCTAGATGTTTAATAACATATATAATATTCAGGAGGAACAATAATCAATGGTTAAGTTAAGCAAAGGTGGGGCATATCTCATTAATGGAACAGAAATTATTGAAGATAGCCAGACAGCATTAGCACAGGTAGCTGCTAAGACAGGCAGTAATATCACAAGTGAAGAGGCGGCAAAGAATACAATTGCCTATGGAATTCTTAAATCACATAATACATCAGATAATATGGACAAGCTTAAGATAAAGTTTGATAAGATGACTTCACACGATATTACATTCGTAGGAATTATACAGACAGCAAGAGCATCAGGACTTGAGAAGTTCCCAATACCTTATGTACTTACTAACTGTCACAACAGTTTATGTGCAGTAGGTGGAACAATTAACGAAGATGATCATATGTTTGGACTTACATGTGCTAAGAAATACGGCGGAATATATGTACCTCCACATCAGGCCGTTATTCACCAGTTTGCAAGAGAAATGCTTGCAGAAGGCGGCAAGATGATACTTGGTTCAGACAGCCATACACGTTATGGTGCACTTGGTACTATGGCAATGGGTGAAGGTGGACCAGAGCTTGTTAAACAGCTTCTTAATAAGACATACGATATTAATATGCCGGGTGTTGTAGCTATCTATATGACAGGTGAGCCAATGAAGGGCGTAGGTCCTCAGGACGTTGCACTTGCAATTATAGGTGAGGTATTCGCTAACGGATATGTTAAGAATAAGGTTATGGAATTCGTTGGACCAGGTGTGTCTAACTTAAGTGCTGATTTCAGAATTGGCGTTGATGTTATGACAACAGAGACAACTTGTCTTTCATCAATATGGAGAACTGATGAAAAGATTAAGGAATTCTATGATATACACGGAAGAAGCGAGAGCTACAAGGAACTTAATCCTGGCAGTGTCGCATATTATGACGGAGTTGTATATGTTGACCTTAGTAAGATTAAGCCAATGATAGCAATGCCATTCCATCCAAGTAATACATATACTATTGATGAACTTAATGCTAACCTTGAGGATATTTTAAGAGATGTAGAGAAGAAGGCACTTGTAAGTCTTGACGGACAGGTAGACTTCAAGCTTACTAATAAGATTAAAGATGGCAGGCTTTATGTAGATCAGGGAATTATCGCTGGTTGTGCAGGTGGTGGATTTGAGAATATCTGTGCGGCAGCAGACATATTAAGAGGCCATTCAATAGGTGCAGACGAGTTCACATTAAGCGTATATCCAGCAAGTACACCTATATATATGGAGCTTGCAAGAAATGGACGTCTTGCTGACCTTATGGAGACAGGTGCAATTGTTAAGACTGCATTCTGTGGACCTTGCTTTGGTGCTGGTGATACTCCTGCAAACAACGCATTTTCTATCAGACATTCTACAAGAAACTTCCCTAACAGAGAAGGTTCTAAGTTACAGAATGGACAGATATCATCAGTTGCACTTATGGATGCAAGATCTATTGCAGCTACAGCAGCTAATAAGGGCTTCCTTACAGCAGCTACAGATTGTGATGTAGAATTCACAGGACCAACATATCATTTTGATAGTGCTATATATGCTAACAGAGTATTTGACAGCAAGGGTGTAGCAGACCCAGAACAGGAAATACAGTTTGGACCTAATATTAAGGACTGGCCAGAGATGGTAGCACTCCCAGAGAACTTAATCATTAAGGTTGTATCAGAAATTCACGACCCAGTTACAACAACAGATGAACTTATCCCATCAGGAGAGACATCATCATACCGTTCTAATCCTTTAGGACTTGCAGAATTTGCTCTTTCAAGAAAAGACCCAGCATATGTTGGACGTGCTAAAGAAGTACAGAAGGCAGAGAAAGCAAGAGAAGCTGGCGAATGTATGGGAGAAGCACTTCCAGAGTTAAGAGATATTATGCATAAGATTAAAGAAACTTATGATGTAAGCAAAGAAAATGTTGGTGTTGGAAGCACAATATTTGCAGTTAAGCCAGGTGATGGTTCGGCAAGAGAGCAGGCAGCATCATGTCAGAAGGTTCTTGGCGGATGGGCTAATATAGCTAATGAGTACGCTACTAAGAGATACCGTTCTAACCTTATTAACTGGGGTATGCTTCCATTTATAATAGATAAGGGAGAACTTCCATTTACTAATGGAGATTATATCTTTATACCTAAGATAGCTGATGCGGTTAAGAATAAGGCTACATCAATGAAAGCATATGTAGTTAACAAAGATATGAAAGAATTTGAACTTAAAATGGATGAGCTTACAGATGATGAGCGTGAGATAATTCTTGACGGATGTCTTATTAACTACTACAGAAACCATTAATATAAAATAGAGGCAGATAATGGCAGAACAGAATATACTCAATGGTGACCAGCAGGTTTTAGAGCAGATTCTTGGCGATATTAATGAACACGCTGAAAAGAAAGAACGTCTTGAGCGTATGTCAGTAAGTATCAGGGATATAACCAAGGAGATAGATAGCACCACTAAAGCTATGGAAGATGAGATTTCGTCAAGAATAAGTGAAAGTACGGACTCTATATGTGCAGGTTATGATAAAGCGGTTTCACAGGATAAAGACACAATTAAGCAGGTTCAGGCAGACAGAGATAAAGCTAAGATGCAGGGGATTAAAGAGCGAATAGCTTCTGAGACAGCATCTTTAAGAGCTGAGAATAAGAGCCTTCAGAATGAGATTAATGAAGCATTTATTCAGGAGAATATACCTCGTATTGTTAATAATTCATTTTTTATGGCATTATATATTTCAAGAAAAGTCAGAGATGTATTAGTGTATACTTTATTTCTGCTCATAGTATTTGCATTAATACCTGCGGCATTATATTTATTACCAGTCATACCAGCATATGTACCGGTTATATATGCTGGCGTGATGGGAATATTACTTCTTATAATTGGAAGAAGCGTATATATTAACCTTATACTTGCACATAAGGATACTATTATGGCGGCAAGGGATACCAGGTATAAGATAAGGGATAATAAAAGAATAATCAAAAAGACACAACATTCAATCAAGAAAGATAAAGACGAAGCTATGTATGGGCTTGAAAGCTTTGATAACAGAATTAATTCTATCGGTGATAATATTAAAAAGACCGAGGAAGAGAAGCAGAATGCTTTAAGGGAATTTGAAGAAACTGTAAAGCCGGACCTTGTTAAAGAGGTAGAGGGCAGATACTTAGATAAGCTTAATCTTATGAGAGAAGAACTTGCCAAGAAGAAAGATGAATATATGAAGTTAGATGACCTCATCAAACAGCAGAGAATATATATATCATCTAATTATGAAGCTTATCTTGGTAAAGAATTTGTTAATGTCCAGCGCTTAACAGAACTTGATAATATTATCAGTTCAGGAGAAGCACAGACTATTTCGCAGGCAATGGCTGTATACAAGAATAGGAAATAACCATCAGGCTATAGTTTTTGGGGTAATAATTAATATATTGCCCGATATAAGCAGTGCATTGAGTGCGTTAAATATTACATCAGCAAGCTGGATTATAAGGTAAAGACGGGTTGTCTGAAGTATGGAGTGATTAGAATTACTGGAAGAATTAACGATTCCGGTAATGTGAACAGCTCCGACTTCAGGCAGCTTTTTTTTGACCCCGAGTCCAGGTTTTAAAGGACCTTCTCCTAAAGTGATAAGTCCGATATGTTCTTCACGTCCAAGAGAAGCATCAATCGCAATAATAAAAGGATCAACAAAGGTTTCATTGATTTTGTCTATATATAGTTGAAGATTGCCTGCGTGTACAGGATGCATTAGATCTCCATATATGTAGAATCCACATTGAGGTGCCTTCTTTAGCTTGTACCCAATAAGAGGTCCAAGACTGTCGCCGGTTGAGCGGTCACTGCCAATACATAGAATTATGATTTCCTGATTAGGCTTCTTCTTAGTGTTTATTATTGACTTAAGTCGTATGCTTAATAATAAAGCAGCTTTTTCGCTGGAAGAATCAAAATAATAATTCATAAGACCTCACTTCTTCGCACAATTTGCAATATATTTTTAAGATAATATATTTAGTGGCATCAAAAAATATTACAAAAAATAAAATTAAATTATACAGCCGACATATTATGATAAAATTCTTAAGTTTATGGTGCTATTATGCAAATATCAAAAGTGGACATACCTAATGCGGCAATACATATGTGCGCTGTCAGAATGTATTGTTGTGTGTCTATTGCTTAATATCAGCGCAGGAATGAGGAGGGTATGATTGAGATTATATGTAATAAAGATGAGTCGGATAAGAATTCGCACCATGTAAAAGAAGGTGTGACAAGCATAAGAAGACCAAAGAATATAAAGCAGATAGGTGATGTAAGCTCTGATAAGAAAATATACATAGAAGATTATGCGTTTACATACATCAATTCTATTGCATATAATAATCCAATGATAGAGCAGGCTGGCGTGTTGTTAGGCGAGCTGCAGAAGGACAGTGAGGAAAAATGCGTATTTGTAAAAGGGGTAATTAAATCTGTTGTAGAGGATAAGGGGGAGAGAATACATTTTGATGAAAATGTATGGAACAGAATATATTCAGATACAGAGAAATATTTTCCAAATCTGTCGGTTGTGGGCTGGTTTGCAGTTGTGCCAGATTTAACAAGTGAGAGAATGGCAAGGCTTAAGAAAATCCATCTTGATAATTTTGCGGGTATGATGAAGACATTATATCTTGTGGATACGGCCTGTAAAGAGGAGCATTTTTACCTGTATGAAAATGGAAGTCTTAGAAAACAGAAAGGGTATGTGTGTTTCTATGAGCGGAATTATGAAATGCAGGAATATATGCTTGAACGCAATGGAAAGAAATCCTGTGAGGATTCCAGGACTGATAAGGTTATGCAGACAATAAGAAATGTAATCAAAGAAAAAGATGAGCTGCACGAACAGAAGAAAAGTAATTCATTTATGTATGTTATGAGTACATTTCTTGTTGTGGTCATAATTGTTATTGGAATTAATCTTATGAACAGCTATGAGAAGATGAAGCAGTTCGACAAGTCGATTAATACTCTTATGAATCAGATGTCGGGAAATGATACAGACCAGTCAGACAATCAGGATGACACGGTTACAGTGAACAAGTTGTCAGGAGATGTGTATCCAACTAAAGGCGATACAGACACATCACAGAACGAAGATAATATGAAAAATGCGGATAACTACAGTAATGCAGGCAGTAATTCCAGCGGCACAGAAAGAAACTCCGGTAGTGCGAATAGTTCGGAAAGTTTGAATAACTCAGACGATGCGAATGGCGTGGGTGATGAGAACAGCTCTGACAGCAGCACGGCCCCTAAGACAGCACAGGGTGTTTCGTCTGGTGATGATACGGCGGCTTATACAGCTTATGTATATACGGTAAAGACAGGGGATACGCTTATGAGCATATGCAAGAAGCATTATGGAACTACAACTAAATATACAGAGGTTCTTAAGTATAATGAATTAGATGATGCCAATGTTCTATATGTAGGACAAGAAATAAAACTTCCTTGAATATTTATGGGGATAATGTATAATAAAATCAGCTTTTAAGCCTTGATTATAATAAAGGGGACAACAGATGGCTGATATAATTTCAGGAAGTTCAAGATTTAATGGAGATAAGAACGCTCCGGCAAGAAAAGTAATACAGATGAATAATGTTTCGGAGGCGGCGACGCACGAAACGGAAGATGATGAGATTGTCAAACACAGAATAAAGAAGCATAGAAGACATATGGTAATAATAGCTGCTATTGGCGTGATTGTAATCGCAATTGCGGTAGTGCTTGTTATGAGGCTTATTGATGGATATGTATTTACCTCGTATTCAGTTACAGGTTCTCTTAACAGGGAAGATATTGAGTCTTCTGGCTATATAGCATATGGTGATGGTTATATAAGATACAGTAATGATGGTGCAGCATATTATACGGCCAAGGGCAAGGCACTGTGGAACCAGACATATTCTATGCAGAAGCCGCAGGTTAAGATATGTGAGGACTGTGTTGCAATAGGAGATATTAACGGCAATACGATATATATTTTTAATAAAAATGGCAATATAGGAAAAGTAGATACTTCACTTGTCATATCGCAGATTGAGGTTGCAGCTAATGGAGCAGTTGCGGCAGTGCTTGAAGATAATGAAGCTAACTACATCAATATGTATGACAAGGAAGGCAATAAAATCTACAGTGTAAAGACAACACTTGCAGGAGATGGATATCCGCTTGATATAAGTATTTCCAACGACTCAGCCAAGCTTATCGCCTCATATGTATATGTAAGCGGTGAAGAGATTAAGACTAATGTGGTGTTCTACAACTTTTCGGAGGTGGGACAGAATGAAACTGAGCGAGTTGTTGGTGGTTTCAATCATTATAATGACGTGCTTGTTGGAGATGTCCAGTTCTTAAGCAATAATATAGCGGTAGCAGTTGGAGAAAATGTAATAAGCATATATAAGATAAAGGAATATCCAAGTCTTGAAAAGGAAATACAGATAGATAATACAATAGACAGGGTATTCTTTGGCACAGATTATATTGGCCTTGTGCTGGATAACTCAGACTCAGGAGAATTATACAAAATGGTTGTATACAATTTTTCTGGTTCAAAGGTGTGTGAAGCTGAATTCGGAACACAGGTTGATAATATACAGTTTGATGGTTCAAGTGTAGTTATGAATAATTCGACTTCATTTTCTGTATTCAATCTTAAAGGAAAGAATGTTGCTAATATGAGCTTTGATATGCCGGCTAGTAAGGTACTTCCAACAGGTACAAGAGGTGAATATATATTAATTAACACCAAGTATATCCAGAATATTAAACTCAAGTAACTACAATTTAGATAATAAATAATGTCTGGAATGACTCAATGACGGATAATGAATTATATGAAATATAATGGTAATTTTATAATATTTAACAGGAGATGATATGGTACTAATATGCGTTGCGGCTATTTTATGTATAGCGGCTTTTAATGGAATGAAAAAAGGTGCAATAAGAATGGCGGCATCACTCGTTGCTATGATTATAACAATAGCTGTCACAACATTTGCATCACCAATAGTAAGTGAAAAAGTAAAGAATGATACGGATATGGACGAGCGTATTACACAGAGTATATATGAAAATATCATAAAAGACGGCAGGAAATATGGAGAAGATGATTCACAGGTTATAGACAGCAGTACTGTTGTATACAAGGATGCGATACAATCAAAGGTTGATGCCATAAGTGAATATATGAAGCTTCCACAGAGCCTTTCTGACAATATAACAGAGTCAGCAGCTATGAAAATACTAGACTCAGCTGGAACATCGGCTGAGGTTACAATAAAAGAGATGGCGGCACAGATATTTGCAGCACAGCTTAGTGCTATCATAATTAATGCAATATGCTACTGCATAGTATTTGTTATATTATACATAATTCTTAAGGTGTTTATGGGAGTGACAGGCGTAATAAGCAGGCTTCCGGTTATTCATCAGGCTGACAAATTGTGCGGAACAATAGCAGGTATAGTTGAAGGACTTATTATAGTGTGGGTAGTATTTGCAATAGTTACAGCATTTGGCAATAATGTATGGGCTTCGGATATACTTGCACAGATTCATAGCAGCAGCTTTTTGGAATTTATATACGATAATAATATTATAATGAAGATGATAATATCATAGACAGAGGAATAATATGCGTATAGCTATATGTGAAGATGATAAGATACAGGCGGGAACATTGGAACATCTTCTTGATGACAGATTGAGGGAAACAGAATGTGAAGCAGAAGTAGATGTATATTTTGGCGTAGATGACATAAAACGAGAACTTAACAATAAGCATTATGATGCTTATTTTCTTGATATTGAACTTGGGGCGGATAATGGTGTAGAGCTGGCAAAGAATATTAAACAGTCAGATATTAATTCAATAGTAGTGTTCACGACAAGCCATACAGATTATATGGCGGAAGCATTTGATGTACACGCTTTTAATTATATTGTGAAGCCTGTTACAATGCAGAAGGTGGACAAGATTGTAACACAGCTTGAAGAGGTTATTAATTCAAGAGATGACAAGCTTATATTCAGATGTAACAGAGAGTTAGTCAGCACATACTATGACGATATCGTGTATATGGAGTCGTCCAAAAGAATAATTAACCTTATAACCACTAATATGGAATATCAGTTCTATGGAAAGATTAATGATGTATATAATGAACTTCCAGAGCTGATATTTGGAAAGACAAGAAGTGGCTGTATTGTTAATTACAGATATGTAAGCAGGGTTGATAAATCCAATGTCTGGTGCAGGAGAGGCGTAGATGGCAAAGAGATAAGACTGGACTTGGGACGTGGAAGATATAACGATTTTATGACAGATTATACGAGCTATATAACATCAGAGAGAGGCAAAAGCAGAAGGCTCTGGTAGTTTAATATTAAGAGGTGCACTTAAGATATGTTAGATAATCATATGTTTTTATTGTGTATGCTGGCAGGTATAATAGACTATATTATATATATTGGGTATCAGAAGAATTATATATATGTGGAACATTTGAAACCAGCAGATAGTTCATATGGGCTTAATGTACGGCTGTTAAGTTATTTTAAAATAGCTGTTTATTATGTATATAATATTCTTCTGGCGGCAGTTGATATATTATGTATGTACAGTTTTCTGATTAACAACAGCTATACGATGTATATACTTCTTCTTGTTATTATGCTTGCAGGTTTTAAGTATAGTGCTTTTGATGTATACACGGTAACAGCCAGTACGGCATATCATATAAGTATGTCGGTTACTGTTAATATTCTGGTTCGTCTGATATTGGAGAACTGTTCTCTTACGAGAATTGAAAAGTACAGTTCAGACATTAGTAGAGAAATTAGCTGTATTATTATGGTAAGAATACTGATTGTAATACTTGTTGATGTATATGATAAATATATAGGCATAAAGCTTGGAAGGCTTGCAGGGACAGCTATAGCTGTGACATCACTTGGCATAACTGTGGCATGTATTATGGTAAGCAAAATGGCATATAAATATGTTGACACAAGACCAATTGTGCTGTCAGTTCTTATTATTCTATGGTGCATAACTAACATAATAGCGATGCTTATTAATATGATTGAACAGAACAGCCGTCATAGTTATGAGATTATTATGCTTGAACGTGAGCGGCAGACTAACAGGGAAATATACGATAATATCAAATCAGGACAGGAAGAATTAAGGGATATAAGGCACGATATCAAGAACAGGCTTAGTTCCTTAAGGAGTGTTATAGTACAGAATGACAGCAGTGCGGCACTTGATTATTTAGACGGAATGATAGGAAGTGTCGATATGGTTAAGGGGAAAATATACTGTAATAATCTTGTCATCAATAACATTCTGACATACAAGCTCAGTGGTGTTGCTGATAACATTTCGGTGGAATGTGAGGCGGAAGTTCCAGAGCAGATTAGTGTGGATATGGGAGATTTAGGAGTTATAATAGGTAATCTGTTAGACAACAGCATTAAAGCTGTGAATAATATTAATACAGGTGGTTATATACATATAATTATAACAGAGAGCATAGGAAAGCTTATAATAATAATAGAGAATAATTACCTGAAAGATACAGAAAAGAAGCCAGCCATATATTACATAGATCACGGCAGGGGCATTAATAATGTGCGCCGTATTGTTAAGAAATATGGAGGAAGTTATAAGGAAAATGTGTCTGAAAATGTGTATCAGACCAAGATAAGCATTTGATGTGCAAAAAGTTACATTAATGAATACAACTTTTTACATTAACCGAATATCGCAAAATGCGTATGATATAATCCAGTGCATAGAGATTAGAATCTATGTGCTGGATTTTTTTATGCGGCTGGGCTTAACACAGGAATGGAGGATATTATGAAGCAGATGTTAAAAATAGAGCTGGAGAGGGCGTTTAAAAGTGCAGGTTTAAAAGTGTCGCTCCTGATAGGTATAGTTATAAGTGCATTACATTTTTTTCAGAAGGTATTACCAACGGCACTCGATCCATTACATTTTTATAAAACAGGTAATCTTGAAACAGTAGCCAATGTTAATAATATGTGGATGGCAATGGGTGAAGGCTGGCATTACACATTGTATGTCAGGCTTATTCCGTTACTTGCTGTTGTGCCTTATGCCGTTACATATTATACAGATTATAAAAAGGGGATTGTAAAGAATTATTATACAAGAACCAAAAAGATTAATTACATATCAGCCAAATATATTGCAGTGTTTCTTACAGGTGGAACGGCGGCAGTTGCTCCGTTAGTACTGGATCTGATTGCTACATCAGCAGTGATGCCATCTTTTATAGCAATTAGTCATACTGTTCCCTGTAATGGCAATGGAATATGGTCATATATATTATTCTCACATCCGTATATATATTATTTGTTATATTTTATTCTCCAGTTTATATGTGCAGGACTGATGGCAACAATGTCTCTCGTTGTATCGCTGTATGTTAATAATGCATTTATTGTACTGTTGTTTCCAAGTGTATTATGTGAATTCATTAATGCAGTTTCAACATGGATTCCTGTTAAATATAGATATATAAAAGGGGCGGCTCCATGGAGATTGTTCAGGATTGATCAGGTGGCAATAAATTACTGGCAGAGTTATGTGATATTTATATGCGTGGTTTTGTTGTTTGATCTTGTTATATATGTGTGGAGAGGGGTGAAGAATGATGCACTCTAAAAAGAGAATTATAAAGCGTGTTGTTATAGCCTGCCTGATATTAGTAGTATCTGGTGTGTGGCTTGTAGGTTACATAGATGTCAATAAAAGATTTCCAAAGCCAGAGCAGCAGGTACATTCAATTGGAGAATGGGTAAGGGCGGGCGATACGAGCATAAAAGTTAATTCTGTAGAATATATGCCGCAGGAAGAAGCGAACAGCCAATATGGATCAGAACTTCTCCATGATAACGGGAATAATAGTAATACTTATTATTTTATAGCGAAGATTGATGTTAAGAATGAAACAGATAAGGAAATCAAATTATCAAAAACACTTTTAGAGCATCTTGGATTGGAGATATATCCTGTTGGCGTATTAATATATGGAGAAGTGATGGAAAATGGAGAATTGACAAGCATAAAGCTTAAAGCACAAGAACAAAGGGAAATTGTATTGCATTTTATAATGTCACAAGGAGTGTTGCGGGATGATAGAAGATGGATGTTGAAAAAGTCACAGATTCGTATTGTACTGTCTAATTATCCTGTACACGAAATTATAGTTCTTGATGATATTAAGGGATTGTAAAGAGGAGTTTATTTATGAAAAGAAAAAGTATAATATTTGCTATTTTATGTGTATTAATGCTGGTATCAGGCTGTAGCAGCCAAAGTACTGATGATATATATCAGATGATGGAAAATGCATCATCAAAATCAAATGGCAGTGAATCATCTGGACAATCAGATATGGTTTCTGACAATTCACCACGCGTATATACAGAAGATTATAAGGAGTGCAATAAAAATTATATGCCGGAACTGGTACAGACTGGGGAGACGGCTAAGGTTACAATTGGTAGTAGAAATGATACGTTATCATTTACAGTTACAGATGCCCTTATTACAGATGATTTTAGTGATTTAAGACAGCTTACATCACAGGCGGCATATGATAATATAAGAAATTTCCTGCTTTATGTAGAAACAGATGATTATATAGATGAACAGGGGAATATATTAGACAGTGAACGTGGGGTTGAGAGGAAAGCGCTTTTTGTAAAGCTTAGTATAAAAAATGAGAATAATAGTGAATACACATTGCCTATACACAGCCTGAGTCTGTATAGCATAAAAAAGGAGAATTCTGTGATGAAATACAGACGCTTGAAAGGGACAAATGATGGAGGACCTATTTGTGCAAATGCACCAGATGCATTTACTTTGAAATCGGCTTCTAAAATTACATTACAGCCGGGCGAGGAAAAAGAAGAAGTGTTAATATATTTTGAAGAAGATAAGTGGGTTGAACAGTATACATATCGTTATGATAAGGATATAGGAAAGGGTGTATATGGAGATCTGGTGTATGGAGATGATATTTCATATGACAATATATATTTTTCAACTTCATTTATGTACGAAAGTAATAATCAAAACAAGGACAGAGGCTACTTTGAGAAGATTAAGAGTCTTATTAAACTGGATATAAGACAGGAATAATGGAACGTGAAGAATTGCAATAACAGGTGGTATGATGAAAAGATTAGTTGATTTATTGCGGGTAAATGAGTCAAGGTTTACAGCTATTATATTAGGTGCAATGACAATTGCTGCTGTTATTAATTTTAATGGGCAGCTTGGGAGCGGCGGAGGAGTGCCGTGCTTATATGATGTCTATATAATAGGTATTTTGCATGTGGTGGATACATTTGGTGTTCCATTGCTGCTGTTTTATACATTATTTGTCGAAAGGCATAACCAGAGAATAATGCAGGTTGTCAGGGAACGCACAGTTAATGATGTATGGAAAAGATGCGTGATAGATTTACTCATTTTGTGTACGTTTTTTACGGTATATGTCTTTGCTTTAACCACGATTGTAGGTTTATTGCGGACAAATACATTTTATAATTGGGGAGAACAATATAGTCGCTGTGCAAAATGGCTTGGAAAAGTATGTGAAGAACAGCCATCATTTGTTATGCTGCTGGTGGCATATGTAATAGAGACATTTCAGTGCTTTTTAATAACGGGAATTGTAATGATCGGAGTATGGTGGTGCACCAATAAAGAATGGGCAGGATATATATCTGCAATAATATTAATTACTATAGACAGAAGCTTTGAAAGCCATGGCTTAATATTTGGCAGTTATCAGGTATCAAGCTATACATACAAGGTTGGCTTAAACTTAGGTGTAAATATAATATATCCGCTGATAGTTATGGTAATAATATTTGTCCTTGTGAACGTGGCAGTAAGATTTAAGAAAAAGGAATTCTTAGGGACATAGATTGTGCAGAAAACTTATAACTTTGCAGAAAAGATAAGGGAGAGAGTGTGGATGTTGTGGTGGCAGATAAAAAGCGACATAAGAGAGGGCATTGTACAGCAATGGAAAAGATTTGCAATGCTTGGAATAATATATGCAGTATGTGTAATATATTTTATTATGATATGCAGCTTTAGCAGACATATTGACTCGTATACGTGTGGAGATATGATTTTATGGGTGTTAAGGGGTGTTAAGAAATATGATAGTGGTGTGATTAAAACCGTAGACATATCCTCTGTGTATATGCTTCCTAATATATTTGTAGCTTATATTGTCGGCAATTATGTCATCAAAGACCTGTATGGCTTTGGAAAGAATATTATCGTCAGAACAGGAAGTAGGTTTAACTGGTGGATAAGCAAATGTATATGGGGCATATTAACAGCAGTGCTAAGTTATGCAATATTGTATGCTGTAATAATAGTGGCTGGAATATGCACAGGAGGCGTTAAGCTTGCACCGACACCAGAAGTATGCTATTCGGCTATTTCTATGGATAAACAGATTATTATACAGAACACTAATCTGACAGGTCTGGTGATAAGTCTTATGGCTATGAGCCTGCTTATGACAATAACCTTCTGCATTATCCAGATTACAGTCGGACTTATTATATCACCAGTCATTGGATATGTTATTGTGATGTCATATCTTATTATAGGTGCATTTTCAGATAATCCATTCATTATATCCATATATTGTATGGCTTTAAGAAATGGAATATACAGCCCAGAAGGATATAACATATTATTGGGAGTAATTATTATGGCGGCAATAACAATCTTCTGCATAGTAGCAGGCTCATTATATATAAGAAAAATGGATATAATTAACCAGAAACAGGAGTGACAGGGACACGAATAATGCTTAAATGCATTATAAATTGGGAAAGATTTCAATTTATTGCAAAAAAGAAAAGGATATTTTAAGCCATAAATATAAGAAAAACAGATTAAATTGAGGTAAAAAATAAAAAAATCTCCAAAATCAAGGAAAATATTAAAATGCTGCAAAGCTAGTAAATACGCGGCTTTGCAAAGAATTAGCTTTGCTAAATCAACAAAAATCTCAAAAAAATTAAAAAAAATTGAAAAAAGTTGTTGACATATGTGATGGGTGGTGCTATTATAATCAAGTCGCCGCGATACGACAGCGACACAAAAGCTTCTCAAACACAGATAAATACTGAGTTTGAAAGCAATGAACTTTGATAACTGAACAGAAAGAC